>NZ_JBHYZP010000019.1:0-172639 GCF_042752355.1 Streptomyces sp. NPDC059255 | reverse complement strand
ATATCCGGACGCCCTCGCGCCCCTCCGCGGGCTCGACACGGGACACCCGCCCCTTCGCGTCCACGTGCACCCGGTCCCCGGTGATGAGGGTGACCGCGGACGAACTGCCCTGTGCCTGGCGCGCCTTGGCCTCGAAGGCCTGGATGGCGGCGGCGTCCCCGGCGGTGTTCCCCGCCGTGTCCCGGCCGGCCGCGGCGGCGCCTGTCGTCAGTCCCGCCGTGAGCAGTGCGGCGACCATGGCCGCGCCCGCTCGGCGTGTGCTTCTGTGCAACTCTCCCCCAATGATGGAGTAAAGATTGGTCAAACCCCCGGATCGGCTCTGAAGACGGTGGGAAAGAGCGGCCGGTTCATTCACCCGGTGCTCGAATCCGAGAAAATCTCCCGCGCGCCCCGCGGACCGCGTACAAACACACCGACGTCCCGGGGGCCCACGCGACACCCCGCCATAGGTCTGTACCTGGGCCCTGAACTGGGCCCTTGGACCCTGCCGTTGGGCCCACGTTCATCTTTAGGCTTCCCGCGCTCGGGGTGAACGGCGACGGCACGGGTGAGGAGTACGGATGAGGCGTTCCCATGGGGTGCGCGAGGAGCACGGGCACGTGCCCGTGCGGGAGAAGCACGGGCACGGCGGACGTCCGAGATGGTCGCCGCCCCTCCTCCCTCGCGACAGCAGGGGCCAGACGGGGATCGAGTACCTCGCCCTGCTCGGTGTGGTGGTCCTGCTCATCGGGGGCATCTCGGTCACCGCCCTGTCCCGGGCCGAGAACGCGGGGCTCCAGTACGCGGCGTGCCGTGCCATGAATCCGTGGGGCGGGGCCGAGTCCTGCGAGAAGGTCGACACCGCGGACGGCGACGACGGGGACGGCGAGAACGGGGACGACGGGGACGGCGACGACGATCCGGTCGTCCCCGAGAACGATCCCTTCCAGCCCGCGAAGTGTCTGATCGCCGAGGACTCGGCCAAGACCACGGTCGTGGTGCAGATCCTCTTCATCAAGATCAGCAGCTCGGAGCAGGTCAAGGTCAAGCAGTGGTCGGACGGCACCGTCACCCTGGAGCGCGTCACCGAGGTCGGAGGCGGCGTCACGGCGAGCATCGACGCGGGCATCCCGGGGCTGAAGGACTGGGGCGGTGGCGCCGCGCTGAGCGGCAGCTACACGAAGGGCAGCGGCAGCGGCGGGCAGTGGCTGTTCAACGGGAACAAGAGTGACGACCCGCAGGCCGATCTGGAGGCGAACCTTGAGGACGCCAAGCAGTTCGCCGAATTCCTCAAGGCCTCCGAGAAGTGCAACAGCCGCCCCGCCGGGCCGCGTTCGTCCGAACTGGGCATGATATGCGGCTACCACGCCGGCAAGAAGAAGCCGGACATCGACCCGGAGAAGGCGCCGGACGTCGACATCACCAAGACCTCCACGGAGCTGGCCGGCGGGGTGAGTTTCGGCAAGTCGTTCGCCAAGGACGACAAGGCGGTCAAGGCCCTCAAGGACTCCATCGCCAAGGAGGTCGCCAAGAACAATCCGAAGGTGAAGGGTGAGGCGCTGGACAAGCTCGTCAAGGAGGCCCAGAGCAAGAGTGTCATCGGCGAGGCCAAGGACACCAAGGACGTCGGCAATGTCTCCGCCGACGGACTGGCCGGGGCGATGAGCAAGGACGTGGTGGTGCTGCGCGCCAAGACCGGGCCCGACGCCGGGAAGATCACCTTCATCTACACCTTCTCCCTCAACGGCACGGTCGGCGCGGTCGCACAGGCCAAGGGCAGCCGGATGCAGCAGGTGGCCATCACGTACGACGCGGCCGCCTACGACCAGGAGGAGAAGGACGATCAGCCGCACCACCCCGAGAAGCTGGTGATCACGTCCAGCCAGGAGAACGGGGACGGCCCGGGCATCCAGGTCGGCGGGGGCGCCAACGCCGGTCCGGTGACGATCGACGTCGGCGGCGGGGGCGGCAACATCAAGTCGAACATCCACACCGAGTCGGCCGAGGTCAAGCTCGACAACGACGCGGACAGCACGGCCGTGGAGGACTGGCTGCGCGGACGGGGCGACAACCCGGCCACCGGGTCGATCCCCTCCCCCACCTCGGCGGCCGAGCCGCTGACCGACGACGCGGGCCCGATCGAGCGGCTGCTGCACGACAAGGGGAAGCTGACACGGCTGGACTACGAGGCCAACACCGACTGGTGGAACGCCTCGCTCGGCATCGGATTCGGTGTCTCCGCCGGGCAGTTCAACCTCGGGTTCAAGCTCTTCGGCATCGACATCACGCACGAGGAGCGCAATCAGAAGATCACTGGGAACCCGACCTACGCGACGGGCCCGCAGAGCGGCGGCGGGCGCCCCTGGGTCCCGTTCACCAACTGCACGAAGACCACGCCGATCACCTCGTGACACCCCTGCGAGCCCAGCGTGATCCGAACGCGAGGGCCTGGCTAGGCGCGGCGGGCGATCCAGGTGGTGCGTGTGGTGCGGACGCTCAGGTCACCGCGGCGCGTGATGCCGAGCGGATGGGTCTCGTCCAGGAGGGTGTCGAGGGCGGCCAGGTCATCGGCTTCCAGCGCGTCGCCGACGTGGGAGCGCAGCTTGGTCAGGCAGACCTGCGCGTAGCGGCCCAGCGCCGGACCTGCCTGGGAGGCGGTCAGGCCGATCTCGAAGGGGCGGCGCTCGTCCACGGTGAAGCCGGCGTCCCTGAGCGTCCCGTCCCATGCGTGCGGCGGCTCGGTGTTCGTCACCCCGTGCAGCCGCGCCTCCAGCCCAGGGCGGCCGACACCGGCGTCCTCGGGCAGGAAGCGCGGGAAGAAGTCCATCTCGGTGACCG
Organism: Streptomyces sp. NPDC059255; assembly: GCF_042752355.1. Lineage (NCBI taxonomy): Bacteria > Bacillati > Actinomycetota > Actinomycetes > Kitasatosporales > Streptomycetaceae > Streptomyces > Streptomyces sp. NPDC059255. The sequence goes on along the minus strand of NZ_JBHYZP010000019.1, from coordinate 169,822 downwards.
CCAGCAGACCGCCCGGCCGCAGCCGCCCGTACGCCTGACCCAGCGTCCGGGCCGGATCGCTCAGATGGTGAAGGAAAGCGGCGGCCCAGATCAGGTCGTACGGCTCCTCCTTGTCCGGCAGGGGCCATGGCTCGTCCAGGTTCGCCTCCAGAGTGCGGACGCGTGCCGCGACGCCGCGCGCGGCTGCCTGCTTCCGCAGCCGGTGCAGCATCTGGGGCGAGAGGTCCACGGCCGTCACCGACGCGGCGGGGAACCGGTCGGCGAGTGCGAGACTGCCGGTTCCTGGACCACTGCCCATGTCCATGATCCGCGCCGGGACGGAGTCGGCGAGACGCGCGATCCAGCCGGTCAGCTCCGTGAGGTACGGCTGGAGAACCTCGGCGTCCAGCTCCAGCATCTCCGCCATCGCGACGTCGGAGCCGCTCGCATGCCCGTGTCCGATAGGACCGTGATCGGTGGGGTGTTCACTCATGCCCCGACGGTATGACGATCGGTGCCGGCTGGTCATATGCTCTTGCCGGTGAAGCAAGAATCGACGCTCGACACCATCGTCAGGATGCGGATCCGGTCCCTGCGCACAGCACGCGGCTGGTCACTGGACAACCTCGCCGAACGCGTCGGCATCAGCCCGTCCCAGCTCAGCCGGATCGAGACCGGGCACCGCCGCATCAGCCTCGACCAGCTCACCGCCATCGCGAGCGCCCTGGGCACGTCCCTCGACCAGCTCGTCGAGTCCCCCGACGACTCCGGCGTCGTCATCCGTCCCGACCGCGACGAAAAACGGGGCCTGACCACCTGGCTCCTCGGCGGCGGCAACGGCCCCCAGGGCCGGACCGTCGCCAAGCTGCGGGTCACCGACCCTGCGGGCGCCGTCGCGCCGGGCGACCTCGGAGTCCACCCGGGCCGGGACTGGCTCACCGTGCTGTCCGGCACGGTCGTCCTCTACCTCGGCGAACGCGTCGTACGCGTCGAGGCGGGGCAGGCCGCCTCCTTCTCCACCATGACCCCGCACACCCTGCGCTCCGACCGCGGGCCCGCCGAGGTCCTGTGCATCCTCGACCACAACGGCGAACGCGACCACAACGGCGTACGCGACCACCTCCACCCGAGCCCGTGAACCGGACGGCGCGTCGGGCTCGAACCGCTCCCGCGCGTCCGCCGATCCGCGCGGCCCGACCTCAGGACAGGACCGCGATGCCGTCCAGTTCCACCAAGGCCCGCTCGTCCCACAGGCGTACGACGCCGACCACCGCCATCGCCGGGTAGTCGCGGCCCGCCAGCCCGCGCCAGATCCGGCCGAGTTCCGCCGCGTGCGCGCGGTACTCCGCGACATCGGTGGCGTAGACCGTGACCCGGGCCAGATCGCCCGGCGCGCCGCCGGCTGCCGCGAGCGCGGTCAGCAAGTTGCCGAGGGCGGTGGCGAACTGCTCGGGCAGACCGGCGCCGACGATCTTCCCTTCGGCGTCGAGAGCGGTCTGCCCGGCCAGCAGCACGAGCCGGCCGCCGGTGGCGACCACGGCGTGCGAGAAGCCGGTGGCGGGCGCGAGCCCGGCGGGATTGACGCGTTCCGGGCTCATCCGTACAGCTCCTTCGCGATGATCGTGCGCTGGACCTCGGTCGCGCCCTCGTAGATCCGTGGCGCGCGGACCTCCCGGTAGAGGTGCTCCAGCGGATGGCCGCGCTGGAGCGCGCGGGCGCCGTGGAGCTGGACGGCCGCGTCGACGACGTACTGCGCGGCCTCGGTGGCGTACAGCTTCGCCATCGCCGAGCGCGCGGGCACCTCCGGGGCGCCGGTGTCGTACGCGCAGGCCGCCGCGTACACCAGCAGCCGCGCCGCCTCGGTCCTGGTCGCCATCTCCGCGACCTGGTGCGCGACGCTCTGGAGATCCTTGAGCGGGCCGCCGAACGCGGTGCGCGTGGCGGTGTGCTCCAGCGTCGCGTCCAGCGCGGCCTGCGCCATGCCGACGGCGAACGCGCCGACGCTGGGCCGGAACCGGTTCAGGGTGGTCATCGCGGTACGGAAGCCCCGGCCCACCTCGCCGAGAACGTCCTCGGGGGTCACGGGCACCGCGTCGAAGACGAGGGAGCCGACGGGGTGCGGGGAGAGCATCTCGATGGGGGACCCGGTCAGCCCCGGGCGGCCGGCGGGGACGAGGAACGCCGTCACGCCCCGCGAACCGGGGCGCGAGCGCGTGGCCGGGTCCCGGCCGTCCCTGGCGTCCCTGCCTCTGCCGTCCGTGCCGGAGGCCGGGCTCCGGGCCGAGTCCGAGGCCGGGCTCCGGGCCGGGTCCGAGGCCGGGCTCCGGGCCGGGTCCGAGGCCCCGTCCGGGTCCCGGGCCGCTCCCTCGGACGTTCGGGCGAAGACCGTGTAGAAGTCCGCCTCGGGCGCGTTGGAGATCCAGCGCTTCTCCCCGGTCAGCCGCCAGCCGCGGCCGTCCGGCTCGGCGCGCAGGGTGAGCGCCGCCGCGTCCGACCCCGCGCCCGGCTCGCTCAGTGCGAACGCGGCGACCGCGCGCCCCGCGGACACCTCCGGCAGCCACCGGGCGCGCTGGGACTCCGTACCGGTCAGGACGACGGGACAGGTACCGAGCCCCTGGAGCGCGAGCGCCGTCTCGGCCTCCGTGCACCCCTGGGCGAGGGATTCCCTGAGCAGACAGAGGTCCAGCGCGGAGGAGGTGAACACCCGCTCCAGCAGACCCAGTCGGCCGAGTTCCGCGAGAAGGGGTCGGTTCACCCGGCCGGGGTCGCCCCGGTCGGCGAGCGGGCGCAGCCGCCGCGCGGCCAGGGCGCGCAGCTCCGCGCACCACGCGGTCTGTACCGGATCGAGCGAGAATACGGGCATCCGGGCCCCACTTCCAGCACGTCTATGGCGGACCGTTGACTGTCGTCAACTTCACGATACGCTCGATGGGCGACCCCACACACCGTCAGGGGGCGAACGATGGAGCCGACACACTCCGCCCATGTCGACACCTTCCCGCGCGACCAGCTGCCGCCGGTGGAGCAGTGGCCCCGGCTCCTTCCGCTCCCGCGCGGGGCGCGTCCTCCCGAACGCCTCAACTGCGCGGTCGAGTTGCTGGACCGCACGGCCGAGCGGTTCGGCCCCGACCGCCCCGTCTTCCGTACGGCGGTGGGCGAGGTCTGGTCGTACGGTGAACTGCGGAGCCACGTCGACCGGATCGCCCATGTGCTCACGGAGGATCTGGGGGTGGTGCCCGGCAACCGGGTGCTGTTACGCGGGCCCACGACGACCTGGCTGGCAGCGTGCTGGCTCGCGGTGCTGAAGGCGGGCGCGGTGGCCGTCACGGTCCTGGCGCAGCACCGGGCGCCCGAGCTCGCGGCCATGTGCGAGATCGCCCGGATCCGCCACGCCCTGTGTGACGTAAGGGCGTTGGCGGATCTGACCGGGGCGGGCGTGCCGGGGCTGCGGATCACGGCGTACGGCGGGGACGGACCGGAGGATCTGCTGCGCCGGGCGAGCGCCAAGCCGGAGCGGTACGCGGCGGTGGAGACCGCGGCGGACGATGTGGCGCTGATCGCGTTCACCTCGGGGACGACGGGGCGGCCCAAGGGATGCGCGCACTTCCACCGCGATGTGCTGGCGGTGGCGGACACGTTCTCGCGCGAGGTGCTCCGTCCCGGGCCCGGGGATCTCTTCGCGGGCAGCCCGCCGCTCGGTTTCACCTTCGGTCTCGGCGGTCTGGTGATCTTCCCGATGCGGGCCGGGGCCTGTGCGCTGCTGCTCGAACAGGCGCAGCCGAGGCGGCTGTTGGCGGCGATCGGTGAGCACGGGGTGTCGGTCCTGTTCACCGCGCCGACCGCCTACCGGGTGATGCTCGACGCCCTTGAGGAGGCCGGGTCGCGGGCGCCGGACGTGTCCAGTCTGCGACGGTGTGTCTCGGCCGGTGAGAATCTGCCCGCCGCGACCTGGCACGCCTGGCACCGGCGCACCGGGGTGCGCATCATCAACGGCATCGGGGCGACCGAGCTGCTCCACATCTTCATCTCGGCGGCGGACGAGGCGATCAGACCCGGCACGACGGGCGTGCCGGTGCCCGGGTGGCAGGCGCGCGTGGTGGACGGGGCGGGCGCGCCGGTGCCCGACGGGGAGCCGGGGCTGCTGGCCGTACGGGGCCCGGTGGGATGCCGGTATCTCGCCGATCCGCGCCAGTCGGAGTATGTGCGGGACGGCTGGAACCTGACCGGCGACACGTATGTGCGCGAGCCCGACGGCTACTTCCGCTATGTCGCCCGCGCCGACGACATGATCATCTCCGCGGGGTACAACATCCCCGGGCCGCAGGTCGAGGAGGCTCTGCTGGCCCATCCCGATGTGGTGGAAGCGGCGGTCGTCGGCCGCCCGGACGCGCTGCGCGGCCAACTCGTCGCCGCGTACGTCGTCCTGCGGCACGGGGCGGTACCGGGTGAGGAGGGCGTGACGGCGGCCGCGCTGCGGGAGTTCGTCACCGCCCGGCTGGTGCCGTACAAGTGCCCGCGTGTCTTCGTCTTCCTGGACGCGCTCCCCCGTACCGCCACCGGCAAACTCCAGCGCTACCTGCTGCGCGCCCAGGACCCGGCCGCCCCGGCCGCCCCGCCGGCCGCCGGAACGGAAGCAGGGCCCCTAAAGTGATCACGTGGCAGAGCAGCACACCCCCCGATCCCTGATCGTCACCCTGTACGGCGCGTACGGCCGGGCTCCGGACGGCGCGCCGCTCCCCGTCGCGGAGCTGATCCGGCTGCTCGACGCGGTCGGCGTGGACGCGCCCTCGGTGCGCTCGGCGGTCTCCCGGCTCAAGCGGCGCGGGCTGCTGGTCCCTGCGCGTACGGCGGCGGGCGCGGCCGGCTATCTGCTGTCGGGCGAGGCGCGCCAGCTCCTCGACGACGGGGACCGCAGGATCTACGCCCGTCCCGCGCCGCTGCTCACCGAGGGCTGGGTGCTCGCGGTCTTCACCGTCCCGGAGGCCGAGCGCCACAAGCGCCATCTGCTCCGCTCCCGGCTGGGCAGGCTCGGCTTCGGCACGGCCGCGCCCGGCGTCTGGATCGCTCCGGGGCGGCTGCACGAGGAGACGAGCCACACCTTGCGGCGGCTCCAACTCGACTCGTACGTCGACCTGTTCGGCGGCCGGCATCTGGGCTTCGACGCGACCGCCGAGGCCGTGGCGCGCTGGTGGGACCTGCCGGCGATCGCCGGCCGGCACGAGGCGTTCCTCGCCGCGCACGAGCCGGTGCTGCGCCGCTGGGAGGGCGCGGGCCCCGCGGCGGCCGGGGGCACGCCGCGGGACGCCTACCGGGACTATCTGCTGGCCCTGGACTCCTGGCGGCAGCTGCCGTACGCGGACCCCGGACTGCCCGCCGAACTCCTGCCGGACGACTGGCCGGGGGAACGTTCCGCCGAGGTGTTCACCCGGCTGCACGCCCGGCTGCGGGACGCGGGCCTCGCGTTCGTGACGCCGCCGGTCAGCGCAGGGTGAGCCGCGGCTTCGGCGCGTCGGCGCGGCCGGCCGGCGGTGGGCGGCTGCCCGCCCGGTACGGGAGCGGCCAGGGCGCGCCCGGACCCTCGTACCCCTGGGCCGCCGCCGCGTGCAGGGTCCACTGCGGGTCGTGGAGATGGGGGCGGGCGAGGGCGCACAGGTCCGTACGGCCCGCCAGGAGCAGCGAGTTGACGTCGTCCCAGGAGGAGATCGCGCCGACCGCCACCACCGGGACGTGCAGGGTGTTGCGTATCCGGTCGGCGAACGGCGTCTGGTAGGAGCGGCCGAGCTCCGGACGTTCGTCGGCGACGACCTGGCCGGTCGAGACATCGATCGCGTCGGCGCCGTGCGCGGTGAAGGCGCGGGCGATCTCGACGGCCTCCTCTGCGGTGGTGCCGCCGGGTGCCCAGTCGGTGGCGGAGATCCGGACCGTCATGGGCAGGTCGTCGGGCCAGTCCGCGCGGATCGCGTCGAAGACTTCGAGCGGGAAGCGCAGCCGGCCCGCCAGCGATCCGCCGTAGGCGTCGGTCCGCCGGTTGGTCAGGGGGGAGAGGAAGCCGGAGAGCAGATAGCCGTGGGCGCAGTGGAGTTCGAGCAGGTCGAAGCCGCTGCGCCGGGCCCGCCGCGCGGCGGACGCGAACTGCTCCCTTATCGTGTCGAGTTGACGGATCGTCAGCTCCTTCGGCAGCTGACTGATCCCGGGACGGTACGGCAGCGGCGAGGCGGCCCACACCTGCCAGTTGCCCGTGGGCAGCGGCTCGTCCATGCCCTCCCACATCGGCCGGGTGGAGCCCTTGCGGCCCGCGTGGCCGAGCTGGACGCCGATGGCGGTGCCGGGCGAGGACGTGTGGACGAAGTCGGTGACGCGGCGCCAGGCGTCGCCCTGCTCCCGGGTGTAGAGCCCCGTGCAGCCGGGGGTGATCCGGCCCACGGGGCTGACGCACACCATCTCGGTCATGACGAGCCCCGCGCCGCCGAGCGCGCGGGCGCCGAGGTGGACGAGGTGGAAGTCCCCGGGCATCCCGTCGCGCGCCGCGTACATGTCCATGGGCGAGACGACGATCCGGTTGCGCAGGGTCAGTCCGCGCAGCCGGAAGGGCGTGAACATCGGCGGGGTGCCGGGCGGGCAGCCGAAGTCCCGCTCCACGGCCCGGGTGAAGTCCGGGTCGCGCAGCCGCAGGTTGTCGTGGGTGACGCGGCGGCTGCGGGTGAGCAGCCCGAAGGCGAACCGCCGCGGCGGCTGGTCGGTGTAGGTGGCCAGTTCCTCGAACCAGCGCAGGCTGGCCGCCGCCGCGCGCTGGGTGGACTCGACGACCGGGCGGCGTTCGCTCTCGTACGCGGCGAGCGCGGCAGGCAGGTCGGGCCGCTCCTCGATACACGCGGCGAGGGCGAGGGCGTCCTCGACGGCGAGCTTGGTACCGGAGCCGATGGAGAAGTGGGCGGTGTGCGCCGCGTCGCCGATCAGTACCGTACGGCCGTGGCTCCAGCGGCCGTTGGTCACGGTGCGGAACGCGGCCCAGGCGGAGGCGTGGGAGCGCAGCGGGCGTCCGCCGAGCGCGTCCGCGAAGATCCGGGCACACCGTTCGGTGGACCGCCGCTCGTCCAGCGCGGCGAAGCCGGCGGCCCGCCAGACCTCTTCGCGCATCTCGACGATGACGGTGCTGTGGTGCGGGGAGTACGGGTAGCCGTGCAGCTGCATCACCCCGTGCGGTGTCTCGGCGGTCTCGAAGCGGAACGCGTCGAAGGCGAAGTCGGCGGCGAGCCAGATGTAGCGGCAGCGGTGGGTGGTGACGGTGGGGGCGAAGACATCGGCGTGGGCCTCACGGGTACGGCTGTGCACCCCGTCCGCGGCGATCACCAGGTCGTGGGTGGCGGCCAGTCGCCCGGCGGGCGGGGCCTCCGCACGGAAGAGGAGCCGTACACCGAGGGACGCACACCGTTGGCGCAGGATCTCCAGCAGCCGACGCCGGCCGAGGGCCGCGAAGCCGTGGCCGCGGGAGGTGAGCGTACGGCCGCGGTGCACGATGTCGATGGCGTCCCAGCGGACGAACTCGGCCTGGAGCGCGCGGTGCACGACGGGGTCGGCGTCCTCGATACCGCCGAGGGTCTCGTCGGAGAGGACGACGCCGAAGCCGAAGGTGTCGTCGGGTGCGCCCCGTTCCCAGACGGTGATCTCGCGGGCGGGGTCGAGCCGTTTGAGCAGGGCCGCCGCGTACAGCCCGCCGGGCCCGCCGCCGATGACGGCGACCCGCCGCACACCGTGCGCGGTGCCCGCCGCCGGGGCCGGTACGCGGGGTGCGGTGCGGGGTACGGAGTCCGCCGTTGCCGCCATCGTCAGCTCCCCTGCCACTTCGGGGGCCGCCGCTCGGTGAACGCGGCGTGGAACTCGGCGTAGTCCTCGCCGTGCATCAGCAACGCCTGGGTGGCGGCGTCGAGTTCGACGGCCGCGGCGAGCGGCATGTCCAGTTCGGCGGTGAGCAGCGCCTTGGTCTGCGCGTACGCCAGCGAGGGGCCGGAGGCCAGCCGCCGCGCGAGCTCCGCGGCGCGTGCGTCGGCCCGCCCGTCCTCGGTCAACTCGCTGATCAGGCCGATCCGTTCGGCCTCGGGCGCGTGGACGGGTTCGCCGAGCATCAGCAGTCGCGTCGCGTGGCCGAGGCCGACCACGCGGGGCAGTAAGTAGGCCGCTCCCATGTCACCGCCGGCGAGTCCGACACGGGTGAAGAGAAAAGCGAACCGGGCGGAGGGGTCCGCGATCCGGAAGTCGGCGGCGAGCGCGAGGACGGCGCCCGCGCCGGCCGCCACCCCGTGCACGGCGGCGATCACCGGGAAGGGACACTCACGGATCGCCCGGACGACCTGACCGGTCATCCGGTTGAAGTCGAGCAGCCGTGCGGTGTCCATGCCGAGCGTCGCGCCGATGATCTCGTCGACATCGCCGCCCGAGCAGAAGCCGCGCCCCTCACCGGCCAGCACCAGGGCCCGTACGGAACGCTCCCGGGACAGCTCGGCGAGGAGGTCGCGCAGATCGGCGTAGGCACCGAAGGTGAGCGCGTTGAGCTTCTCGGGGCGGGTGAGGGTGACGGTGGCGACTCCGTCGTCACCTCGTGCGAGCCGTAGATGGCGCCAGTCCTGGGTGCGGGGCGCGGAACCGGAGAACGGGCTCATGGAGCGGCCTCCTTCGGCGAGCGCCGTGGGCCGCGGTGGCGGCCACCACCGATGTACGGCCCTTGTCACAGGCTCGCCACGGAACGGTATCACTCGTACGTGACCGCCGTCACGAGGGCGCGATAGACCTGTGACATGGTCGCGACATGCCTCCCGTAGGCTGACAAAGGTCCCGCCCGGCACAGGACATAGGTCCCAAGTCCGGCAGGCCGCCGCCCCTTGTCAGCCCGCTCACCCTCCGTATGGTTGAACGCGCCAGCGATTTCACCCATCACCCCCGTCCCCCACCACGGCCGCGACCGTGCCCCGATCGGACCGTCCCCCATGCCAGAAGCCGCCGATGCCTCTCCCTGGAGAGTCACGCTGCCGCACAGCGCCGAAGCCGTACCGCTCGCGCGCGCCCTGGTCCGCTCGGCACTGGCCCACCTGGACGAGCCCACCCACAGCGAGACGGCGGAACTGCTCACGGCGGAACTGGTCGCCAACGCCATCCAGCACACCACCGGGGAACACCCCATCGAGCTGGTCGTGGAGCTGCTGCCGACCGGCTGTCAGGTCGAGGTCCACGACGGCGACCCGGCACCCCCGGGCAATCTGACCCACCCCGGGTCCATGCCGGACCCCTGGCAGGAGGACGGCCGCGGGCTGCTGCTGATCAGCACGCTCAGCTCGGCCTGCGGCCACCGCACCACGGACCAGGGCAAGGCGGTCTGGTTCACCCTGCCCGCCGTCTAGGAGTGTCGTTCGGCTCGGGTCCTAGAGCGCGACGCCCTCGGCCTCGTCCTTCGCCAGCGTCGCGACCAGCACCGCCTTGATCGTGTGCATCCGGTTCTCGGCCTCGTCGAAGACGACCGAATGCGCCGACTCGAAGACCTCGTCGGTGACCTCCAGCTCGGTCAGCCCGTGCCGCGCGTGGATCTCGCGGCCGACCGCCGTTCCCAGGTCGTGGAAGGCGGGCAGGCAGTGCAGGAACTTCACGTCCGGATTGCCGGTCGCGCGCAGCACGTCCATGGTCACCGCGTACGGGCCGAGCGCCTTGATCCGCTCGTCCCAGACCTCCTTGGGCTCCCCCATCGACACCCAGACATCCGTGACCACGAAGTCCGCGCCGGCCACACCTTCCGTGACGTTCTCGGTGAGGGTGAGCCGCGCACCGCTGACCTCGGCCGCCTCGCGGGCCAGGGTCAGGATCTCGTCGGCGGGCCAGTAGGCGCGCGGCGCGACGATCCGTACGTCCATACCGAGCAGGGCGCCGGTGACGAGATACGAGTTGCCCATGTTGAACCGGGCGTCGCCGAGATAGGCGTAGGCGATCTCCGGCAGCGGCTTGGGGCTGTGCTCGGTCATCGTGAGCACGTCCGCGAGCATCTGCGTGGGGTGCCAGTCGTCCGTCAGACCGTTGAAGACGGGGACTCCGGCGTACGCGGCCAACTCCTCGACCGTCGCCTGACCCGCCCCGCGATACTCGATACCGTCGAACATCCGGCCGAGGACACGGGCCGTGTCCTTCGCGGACTCCTTCGAGCCGATGTGTGAGCCCGCCGGGTCGATGTACGTGGTCGACGCGCCCTGGTCGGCCGCCGCCACCTCGAACGCGCAGCGCGTGCGGGTCGAGGACTTCTCGAAGATCAGCGCGATGTTCCGGCCACCGAGCCGCCGCACCTCGGTGCCCGCCTTCTTCGCCGCCTTCAGCTCGGCGGCCAGATCGATCAGGCCGCGGAACTCCTCGGCCGTGAAGTCCAGCTCCTTGAGGAAGTGGCGGCCTTCGAGGTGTATGGCCATGGTGGCTGCTCCTGGGGCGCGAATCATGAGTGCGAAAATAAGCCGAGATTGGAACTATATACGATGATCCGCATTGCTATACAGACTGACGCGCGGCCGGCGCCGTAACGGGACCCGGAACCGAGCGCCGTAACGGGGCCCTGGACCGGAGGCTCTAGACAGCGTCCCGCTCGACGGGGCAGCTCATGCAGCGCGGGCCGCCCCGGCCCCGGCCCAACTCGCTGCCGGGGATCTCGATCACCTGGATGCCCTGCTTGCGCAGATGGGTGTTGGTGGTGACGTTGCGTTCGTAGGCCACCACGACACCCGGCTCGACGGCCAGCACGTTGCAGCCGTCGTCCCACTGCTCACGGGCCGCCGAGTGCACGTCCTGGGTCGCGGTGAGCACCCGGATCTCCGGCAGCCCGAGCGCCGCCGCGATCGCCCGGTGCATGTGCTCCGGCGGATGGTCGGTGACCTTCAGCTCCGTACCGTCACCGCCCGGTTCGATGGTGTACGAGCGGAGCATGCCGAGCCCCGCGTACTGGGTGAACGTCTCGCGGTCGACCATCGTCATCACCGTGTCCAGGTGCATGAACGCCCGCCGCTTGGGCATGTCCAGCGCCACGATCGTGGTGGCGGAACCGGCCGCGAACATCCCCCGGGCCAGCATCTCGACCGCCTGCGGGGTGGTGCGCTCGCTCATCCCGATCAGTACGGCGCCCTCGCCGATGACCAGGACATCGCCGCCCTCGATGGTGGAGGGGTAGTCGTCCTGCCCCTCCGACCAGTGGTGGAACGCCCCGGCGGACTCCGCCCCGAAGAGCGGGTGGTGCCGGTAGATCGCCTCGAAGTGCACGGTCTCGCGCTGCCGGGCCGGCCAGCGCATGGCGTTGATGGAGACGCCGTCGTAGATCCAGGCGGACGTGTCACGCGTGAAGAGGTGGTTGGGCAGCGGGTCGAGCAGGAAGTCGTCCAGCGCCATCACATGGAAGCGGACCGAGGTCGGCTCCTCGTGCCGCTCCAGGAACTCCCGCTTCGTCAACCCGCCGACCAGCGCCTCCACCAGGTCGGGCGTCGGCAGCCCGTCGAAGATCTCCCGGAGGTGGCCGGTGGCGAGCGGACCGTACTCCTTCTCGTCGAAGACCCGGTCCAGGACGAGACGGCGCGCCTCGGGCAGGGCGAGGCAGTCGCGGAGGAGATCCCCGAAGAGATGGACCTGGACCCCCCGGTCACGCAGGACCGCCGCGAACGCGTCGTGCTCCTCCTGGGCCCGGCGCACCCAGAGCACGTCGTCGAAGAGCAGCGCGTCCTTGTTCTCGGGGGTGAGGCGCTTCAGCTCCAGATCGGGGCGGTGCAGGATGACGCGGCGCAGCCGCCCGGTCTCGGAGTCGACATGGAATCCCATACCCCCATCCTGGCGCGATCAGCTGGACATCTCTATCACCAGATACGGCACGACCACGACAAGGAAGACAATCAGGGCGGCCACGAAGATCCTGCCGTCCGACGGTCTCCGTCCGGGCTCGCGCCCGCCGCCGTCAGCCGCGGCGTCCGCCCCGATCCCGAAGAAGCGGGCGAGGGAGCGGAGGAGGGGAGCGCCGGACGCCCGGTCCGGGGGCCGACCCGGCCGGGGCGGCTCGTGCGGCAGACCCGGTGCGCCGCCGCTTCCGGGGGCGTCGGGGGAGCTCTCCTGGCGCGGCGGGAGCGGGGGGAGCGGTGGTGCCGATGGTGGTGGGGAGGGTGGTGGGGAAGGTGACGGCGGGGGTGATGACGGTGGCGTCGGGGTCCGGTACGGGGTCGCCGACGGGCCAGGGACGGGACCGGGACCAGGACCGTAACCGGGTCGGGCCGGAGTGGCGGGTGCGGGTGCAGGTCCGGGTCCGGGTCCGGCCGGAGTGGCGGGTCCGGGTGCAGGTGCAGGTCCGGGTCCGGCCGGAGTGGCGGAACCGGGTCCGGTGGCGGGGCCGGTCCCGTACGGCGGTCGCGGGGTGGGTAACGCGGGCGTACCGGGCGGCGTGGGCGGGGACGGCGGCACCGGGGCGGGGCCGCCGTCGCGCCAGCCGGCCCGGACGATCGCCAGCCAGACCTCCTTGCCCAGTCCCGGGGCCTTCTCGCCCTCCAGGATCTGTTCGACCGCGGCCCGGCCCGCGCCGCCCGCGTCACAGCTCAGCCGGGGCAGCAGTTCGAGGAGCCGGACCCGCACCGGGTTCAGGCCCGCGAACGGCCCGACCGCCCAGCCGTACAGCGCGGCGGCGTTGGCCGCGCGGGTCTCGCGGGACGGCAGGCCCACGGCGGCCGGCCACGGGCGGCCGCCCACGAACAGCTCCCTCCTGAGCACGGCCTGGCACAGTTCGTGGCGTCTGTCCCTGGGCCAGTCGCCGTACCGCGTGGCGATCTCCTCCACCAGGACCGTGACCGCCGCGTAGTGCAGGCCGTCCTCCTCCATGGCGGCCACCAGACTCTTGTTGCCGCTGCCGCGCAGGGCGTCCCTGACGTTGCGCGACGAGGCGTTCGGTTCGTGGAAGGTGTGCAGCACGGCCAGGAGATGGTCGAGTGGGACCGTGATCTTCCGGCTCCGGCGGGCCGTGAAGAACCCGGCCGATTCCGGCGCGACCGGCCACTCCGGGGGAACGGGCCGGAACATCCGGCGTCCCTGCCGTCGCGGCTCGGGCGCCTGGCGTACGGGCGGCGCCGGGTCGGGCGACGGCGCGGGGTGCGAGGAGTGACGGGACGGGCCCAGGGGTTCGTGGGCGGGGCGCGCCGCACGACGGTCGTCGGGGCCGGACGGCGTCGCGTAACGGTCGTCGGGGTAGGCGCCGCGCCGGTCACCGTACGGATCCTCGTACGGGTCGGGGCTGTGACGGTCGTACGGCACCCGTTGCGGGGACGGCGGGCGCTCCTCGTACGGGTCCCGTTCCCTCGGGTCCCGTTGTCTGAGGTCCTGTTCCCCCGGGTCCCGTTCCCTCCCGCGCGGCTGTCGTTGCGTCAGCCGTACGAGCGCTTCCTCCGCCGTGTCGAGGAGCCGGCCGCGGGCGCCCGGCTGTCGCGGGCCCGAGACCGCCGCCAGTGCCGCGGCCACCTCGTACTCCCCGCCCTCGCCCCGCCCGATGAGGCGCAGGTAGTGGTCGACCAGCCCGGTGGCCAGTGCCTGGGCCCGGTCGTCGGTCCGCTCCACGGGATCCGTACGCAGCCGCTCGGTGGACTGCGGGGCCGGGCCCGGCCAGCGCCGGACGAAGACGAAGCGGGTCGCCGGGGTCTCCACCGTGTCGTGCGTCGCGAACGTCCACCCCTCGGGGAACACCCCGCTGAAGATGCCGTACAGCCCCCACAGCATCCGGCAGGGGCCGTCGCCGCCGTGCCGGTCCAGCACCGTAAACCGCTGGCCCGGGTGGCGGAGCAGTTCCGCGGCCATCGTGGTCAGGGACTCCGCCAGCTCCGGTAACCCGGCGAGCAGTGCGTGCCGGCCGTCCTCGGCCGACGCCAGCAGCTCCGCCACGCGCACCTGTTCCAGCGCTCCCCTGACCTCGCCCAGCGGCAGTCCACCGCCCTCCCACGCCCAGTGGTGCAGCCCGAGGCAGGTCTCGGGGTCGAGGATCTCGGCCGACCCGTACAGCGCGTGGCACACGGCGCCCGAGTGTCCGTCGGGGTCGAGCACGGGGGCCCGGCGGACGAGCAGCGCCTGTCCCCGCCGCTCCAGCCTGACCAGGGCCGGGACCGTCTCCGAGGCCGTGGTGCGCAGCAGCGGCGCGGCGCTGTTGAACAGGGTCTCGGCGGTGTCCCGGTCGCAGGACCAGGCCACCGGGCCGAATCCGGTCGTACCGAGGCTGTTCTCGGTGTCCCAGCGGAAGACGATCTGGTCCACCAGATCCTCCTGACGGGCGATCAGGGCCATCAGGTGCCCACCTCTCTCAGTTCCGCTCCGGGGAGGAGCCCGCACATGGCGAAGATCGACAACAGCGGTGCCAGGACGCGTCGCGGTCTGACGCCATGGGGGTAGACGTCACCGCGTTCCTGCGCCCCGGTCGCCGCCACGAAGTGGAGCGTGCAGCGCGCGCAGTCGTCGAACGGCTTCAGCCAGGCGGGGCTGCCGTGGTGGGCGACGAACGCGTAGGCGTCGCGGCTCTCCGCGCGCAGGGTCTCCTCGTCCAGTTCGGCCGGCAGGGCCCGGCTCAGCCAGCGGTCGGCGGACGGGTCGAAGCGGATCAGGTCGCTCTTGTTGAGGGCGACGGCCGCGGGCGCCTCGATGTAGGAGCCGAGCCGCGGGATCCGGTTGAGGACGGTGGTGAACGCCTCGTCGCCCAGGTCGCGCTGCTGGAGCCTGGTGCGCGCGCGCACCGGGTCGAGGGACGGCAGCCGCAGGGCGCGCAGCGGGTCGAGGACGAAGATGAAGGCGCCCACGCCCATGAGGAAGCTGGTCACCTCGCCGTTCTGCGCGAGGTCCTCGCCCGCCAGGTCGAAGAAGACGACGGGCCGGGTGCCGTCGGCTCCCGTGACCAGCAGTCCGTCGGTGAAGTGCGCGAAGGAGGCGTGCCCGGTGGATTCGAGCACCTTTCCGCGGTGCAGCCGCTGGACCCGTTCCTGGAGGAACTCCCGGTGGGTGTCCGGGTTGAGGGGCAGACACTTCAGTCCGTACGGTTCGAGGCCGCCCTGCTCGATCTCGCCGAGCATCGCGGCGAGCAGATGGGTCTTGCCCGCCGCGGAGCTGCCCACGAGGGCGATGGTGAGCGGTTCGCCGCTGTTGAGGTAGGGGACGGGCAGGTAGTGCGGCGCTCCCGCCGGGGCGTGCGGGCAGGCCTGGTACGCCTGGCGCAGCGCGTCCTGGTAGTGCATGGGACGCCGCTCCGCGCTGAGGTCCAGCGGATTGGCCACCTTCTTGGAGTCGAGGGTGACCAGCCGGCTCTGGTCGAAGGAGACCGGGAGCAGACAGTGCGGGCAGAGCGTGGGGCGGCGCAGCGGCTGCGCGGGGCGCGGCGCCTCTTCGGCGGGGCGGGACGGCGGGACCGGGGCGGTGCCGGTCAGCCAGGAGCGCAGGGTGCGGCGCGGGGGCGGCGACTCGTAGTACGTGCGGGCCTCGGCCAGGTCCGCCGGCGGGTCGTCCCGCCCGGTCTCCTGGCGCTTCTTGGCACGCTGGACGTCGAACTCGGCGCGGGCCCTGCTGAGTACGTCGGGGCCGCCGGGTGCGTGGGCGAGCGGATCGGGGACGTTCAGGAGCCGCATCAGCTCGCCCGCGGCGGGGCGCTGGTCGGCGCGCGCGGCGAAGGCCCCGCCTTGGTGGAGCGCCGCGAGTCTGCGGAACTCCCCGAGGTCGGCGGGGGGTCCGGAGCCCGGCCCGGGGCGTCCGGACAGCAGGAAGTAGACGAGCTGGGCGACGGACCACAGGTCGTCCCTGGAGTCGGCCCTGCCGGTGCCCTCGCGCTGTTCGGGCGAGGCCCAGGGCGCGGCGCCGTAGGCCTCCCGGGGCTCGTCGGCGCGGAGGGCCGCGCCCGGCTCGGCGAGCCGGACATGCGTCCCGTCCCAGCGGACGGTGTACGGAGTGATGGCCCGGTGGACCAGTCCCACCTCCTCCAGCAGGCGTACGGCGAGGACGAGTTGCGCGATCACCTTGCCCTGCTCCTCGACCGTGAGCATGCCCTGGCGGCGGGCGATCGGCTCGCCGTCCGGGACGCGGTAGAGGACGAAGGGCTCGGACGCCTCCAGGTCGAAGCCGACCATGCGGGTGAAGACCTCGCCGTACCGCTCGGAGCCGTACCGCCGCTCCATCGCGACCCCGGCGCTCACCTGCCGCTCCAGCGCGCTGTACGCGGCGGGGTCGCTCTGCGCGCCGACCGGCAGCCGGTACTGGAGGACGCGCCACCCCTCGCCGAGGGTGACGGGACGGACCAGCAGCGGCGCGGAGCCGGGGAGCCTGAGGTCGGCGTGGAGCCGGGCGGCGAAGCGGACCGGCTCACCGCTGTGGGTGAGGAAGTCCAGCTCCACGGAGTCGGCGTCCGCCCCCGTACCGCCGTCGGCCCCGCTACCGGCGGAGTCGCCTCCGTGGTCGCGGGGTGCCCGGCCGGGGTGGCCCGTGGTGGGGTCGTGGTCCTTCCTCGTGCCGTCGTTGCCGGTGATCATGGCGCGTCCCCCTGCTCGGCCCGGACGGTCCTGACGATCTCTCCGCGCAGCGGGACGAGCCGCAGCACGCCCGCGTGCCGCCCGCCCGGTGTCCACACCACGTCCTCGCCCGCCCCGGCTCCGCCGTCCTGCGCGGGGTCCGCTTCGGTGCCCCGGCGCATCGCCTCGGGGGCGAATCTGACCTGCCGTACCCCCGCCGGGTCCTTGGAGAGCATCCGGCGGTCCTCGGCGGCGCACAGCGGCACCGCGTCGTCCGTCCCGTCGGCGGTGGCGACCAGCCGGGCCGCGTGGTCGGCGGCCACCCCCAGCAATTCGGCTGCCCCTGGGCGCAGTTCGGGGTCGCGGGCGAAGTGCGGCGCCGAGGTGGCGCCGTCGCGCCGCAGGACGGTGTGCTCCTCGTCGAGCACATCGAGGAGCGGGGCGCGCAGGGAGACCCGGCCCGCCTCGGCCGGGTCGCGTTCGACGGCGGCCCACCGTCCGGCGAGGATCCCCCGGACGCCGTGGGCGAGATCGTCGAGGAGCGTGTCGACGAGGGCGGGCCCGCCGTCGCCCCACTCCCGCTCCAGCCAGGGCGGATCGGCCGGTGCGGCGGGCTGCCAGGGATCCTCGGGTAGTTCGTACTCCGGCGGGGCCGCCGGCTGCGTCCCCGTCAGACTGCCGGACCAGCCGTCGTCGGCCGAACTGTCGCCCCAGCTGTCCCAGTTCCAGGCATCGCCGGGCTGCTGTCCGGTCCTGTCCTGTCCGGTGCGGTCGTGTCCGGTGCGGGCCCGGGCGCCGTCGGCGGTGGCGCTGTGGGCCGTGGGGTACTCCGGGAAACCGCCGCCCGCGTGCCCGGCCCGGCCCCGGGCGGCCGGGGACGCGGCGGTCATCAACCGGTCCTCGACCGTCTCGGCGAGGCTCCGCACCATCAGGGAGACCGCGCGCGCCCCGTCCGAGCAGTGGTAGCGGGCCTCGGCGAAGAGCCAGTCCTGCACCACGGTCTCGGTGAGCAGCGCGTCGACGGCGTCGAGGGCGTCCGCCGCGAACTCCGTCTCCGTGTCCCGCCACCACGCGTCGACGGCCGCCGTCCAGTCCCGGGCCACGAGCAGCCCGAGGGCGAGGAGGGCCACGACCAGCCCGGCCGCCCCTGCCCAGCGCGGCAGATCGAGCACCTGCCCGGTCAGCGCGCCGGCACCGCCGCCCACCAGGCCCGCGACCAGCCGGCTCCCGGAGCGGGTGCTGCCGCCGCCGTCGAGCCGGCCGTCGTAGGAGCGGCTGGGCCTGCGCCGCACCATGAGCAGGGTCAGGGCCGCCGCGGCGAATCCCGCCAGCGGGCCCAGCGCCCAGCCGAGCAGCGGCCACAGTCCGGCGGCGAACGCCAGCAGGAACACCGGCGCCGCGTGCGCGAAGCGCGAGCCCCGCAGGGTGAACGGAGGTGGCACGGCCAGCTCCGCCACGCGGCGGCCGGGACAGATCTCGTCGAGCCGGGCCAGCCGCGCCGCGCTGCCCGCCGGGGCGGACAGGTCGGAGAGCGCGGCGAGCCGGGCTGCGACGGAGCGCAGCGGCAGCCCGTACGCCAGCAGCCGTTCGGTGTACGTACGCAGGCCGGGGCCGACGTCGGCGCGGGGCGCCTCGGGGAGTTCGGGCAGTTGGATGCCCCGCTTGAGGAGACGGGCGCGCTGATCGGGCCGCAGCCGGTCACCGCCGCCGTCGGTGAGGGCGCCCGCCACGGTGTCGCGGTACGCGCCGAGCGCGTCGGAGAGCGCTTCGAGCCGCTCGGGCAGATCCACGGCGCGGGCCGGCGGGGTGAACAGGGAGGCGGGGCGGCGCACCAGTTCGTAGCCGTCCTCGGCGTCGCGTAACGCCCGGTCGCAGGCGCGCCGCGCTTCCTCGGCCGGTCCGCCGGGCACCAGACAGGAGCCGTCGGCCGGGGTCCCGGCCGGCATGTCGCCGAGGAAGCGGGCCAGCCCGGCGGGGACGGAGTCGCTCCCGCCGGCGCCCGGCCCGTTCGAGGCCGTCCCCGGACGCGTGCCCGACCGGGTGGCCGCAGCCGCGCCCGGAGAGCCCTCGGTGACGAGGACGGGCGCCGGGATGTCCTGGCCCGCCAGGTTCTCCAGCGTCCGCCGCCAGGCGCGGGTCCTGGCCTCCTCCGTCAGGTCGTGCTCGAGAACTTGGGCGGCGGGCACCGCGACGCTGTGCAGCACCTCGCCCAGTTCGCCGAGGACGGTGTCGAAGAGGGAGGCGTCCGCCAGCAGTTCGACCAGGGGGCGCAGCGCCTCGTCGGTCTCCTCGGGGAGCGGTACGGGCCCGCCGTCCCGGCCGCCCGACCCGGCGAACACGTCGGGGATCCACAGCACCCCGGCGGACGGCGGGCTCAGGGCGTGCGGGCGGCGCAGGGCGCGGTCGCCCCCGCCGCCCTGCGCCAGACAGAGCACCTGGGCCGGGCCGTACGCGTACAGCCGTTCGTAGAGGAGCTGGTGCGCGACGAGTTCGGCGGCGTCGTCGAGGACGAGGAAGCGCCGTACGTCCGACTGCCGCGTGCGGGCCAGGGCGTCGTCCACCTCGCCGTGGAGGGCGTCGGGGGCGTCGGCCGGATCGCCGCGGTGGCGCAGGTCGAGGCAGACCACCCCGGCCTGGAGTCGGTCCGTGATCACAGCCTGGTCCCCTCCTGTCCGTCACCGCGCCGGCGCGACACGCCCCGTCCCACATCGCTTCGGTCGGGGGCGTCGGTGTCGTCGGGGGCGCCGTCCCCCCACTCGCCGTCGTCCCACGGGTCGGCCCCGCGCCCCGCGTCCGCCGGGCCCCCGCGCTCGTCGGACCCCGGGTCCTGCTCCCGCTCCCGTTCCCGGTACCGGGAGGTCTCCTCGTACCGGGACTCCTCGTCTCCGGGCTCTTCGTGCCGAGGCTGTTCGTATCGCGAGTCTCTGGGCTCCTCGTACCGGGGCTCCTCGTATCGCGGTTCTTCGTATCGCGCCTCCTCGTACCGGGATTCCGGGCGCCGGGGCCGTTCGTAACGAGGCTCCCCGTACGGCGGGTCGTCATACCGCGGCGGCTCGCTCCGTTTGTCGTCGTACCGCGGGTCGTCGTCGTACCGGGAGTCACCGTCGTGCCGCGGGCCGCCGTCGTGCCTGGTCGGCTCCTCGCGGCGCGGGGGTTCCTCCCGGCGCGGTGGCTCCTCGCGGCGCGGCCGGACGATCCTCGGGTCCTCCTCGCGGCGGTGGCCGTTGGCCCTGGCGGAGGTACCCCGGCCGGCCCCCGGTCCCTGGGTGTGGCGCTGGTCCAGCGCGCGCAGCGTCGGCTTGATGGGCCGCTGCGCGCCCGGGAAGCGCAGGTCGAGCGCGCCGGCGAAGGTGTGCTCCCAGAAGTCCCGCAGCGGTACGAGCCACTCCTCGTCCTCCGCCGCGAACCGCCCCGACAGCTCGTTCAGCAGGGCCAGTTGGCGCGGCGCCACCTCGTGGACCAGTCTGCGGAAGAGGCGGGAGGGCGGGACGGGCGTGGTCGAGAGGCCGGTGGGCTGGGTCCGCATCAGCCGGTCGCAGAAGTCCTCGATGATCTGCCCCTCGTCCAGCAGCGCCCACTGCTCGTACGCGCGCAGCAGCCCCGCCCAGCTCGACACGTTTCCGTCGAAGGAGTCCAGCCGCAGCGTCATCGTCGCGGAGTCGCCGTCCTGGAGCCGGATACGGATCAGGTCGGGCGAGGCGGGGTCCCCCTCGAAGTCGACGCGGTCGTTCCACATCGCGCAGAGCAGCCGGTGCAGGATGCGCCGGCGGTCCTCCTCCGTACTGGCCAGCCAGTCGTCGCGGTAGCCGAGGCGCTGTCTCCAGTGCAGGAAGTCGTCCCCACCGGTCGCGTCACGCGCCTCCGCCCACAGCCGCAGCGCGTGCCGGACCTCGGAGACGTCGGTGAGGCTCATGCCGCTGCGGAAGAGCACCACCGTGATGGCCTCCGCCTCCACGGCCCGGAACTCCGGTGCGGTGCCGGGATCCCTCGGCAGGTTCAGCTCCTGCTGGAGGTAGCGCGCGGCCCGCCCGTCCGCCTCGCTCTGCGGGTGCACGATGAGCACCTTCAGCGGACCGCTGCCGTCCGGGGTGAAGCCGACCGGCAGCAGCCCGGCGAGCCGCGACCTGAACTGCTCCAGCCAGCGGCTGTCGACCGTGGCCACCGCGTCCTCGTCGCCCGCCGCCGCGCGCAGCAGTACGCCGAGGGAGGGCAGCAGGGGGCGGTCGTCGAGCACGCTCGCCTCGCCGAACAGCGCCTTGACGCGCCGCTCCACGACCTGCTTGACCTCCTTGACCGCGGCGCGCGGGGAGCGGCGTACCGCGTCCAGGGCGCGCTGCCAGTCCTCCGGCTGGACCAGCCTGCTCAGCAGCCCGGCCGCGTCAGCGTTCTCCGGCAGGCTCTCGTGCTGGGCCAGCCGGTCGAAGACGTCGTCGTAGAAGGCCCGGAGGTTGTTCTGCGGGGGCAGCAGGTACGAGACGCCCGTCCGGTCGTCGCGGTACAGCTCCTTGCGGCGCTCCGCGAACAGCTTGCGCTCGTCCTCCTCGTGCGCGCGCAGCGCCCGGACCAGCTCGGTGACCTCCTTCATGGAGCGCATCAGCGGCGGGCGCCAGCGGGACTCGTGCTCCTTCCAGCCGCGGTGCCACTGCCGGTTGGCCCGCCAGCGGTACCACGCGTCCTGCTCCTCCAGCGCGTCCTGCACGTCGGGGTCGCCCCAGCGGGCCGGGACCATGCCGGCCACGGAGCCCTTGATCCGGGGGATCGGCGGCGCGGAGGGCTCGACGCCCTCGGGGCGCTCCGGGTCGTTCTTGCGGTTGTCCAGCATCCCGGCGAAACCCGCCTCGGCCGGCCGCTGCGGGTGGCCCGGCAGCCCGGACAGCACCCGCTCCAGCCGGAACGGACCGAGCAGGCCGAGCAGTTCGCGGGCTCCCGTGCCCGGTTTGAAGTCCTCCACCAGCCGCGGAATCTCCCGGTCCAGCTCCCGGTCGAGGCGGCCGAGGCCGTCCTCCATGTCGCCGATCCGGTCCCGCAGCGCCTGGGCGATCGCCTTGCTGCCCTTGGGCAGCGGGTCGGGCGCGGGCACCTCGGGCGCCTCACGGGTCCAGAGCCGTCCGATGCCGGACCGGTCGAAGAGGTCCCTGACGAGCTGGGTGCCGTCCTCGTCGGGGCGCCGGGCGTCCTCGGCCATGCCGCGTACGGCCTGCGCCAGCAGCCGTCCGGCCACGATCTCCGCGAGGTCGTCGACGGGGACGGTGAGGGAGGCGGCCAGGCTCGTGGACATGCCCCGGTAGCCGATTCCGGAGCGGGACGGGGTGGAGCGCTCCACACTCTTGTTGACGAACCCCGCGGCGAACGACTGGTGATCGCCCTCCGCGCGCCCCTGGGCGGTGTCGTCGCCCAGCTCCGTGCCGATGAGTGACAGCACCATGGCCGTGATCGACCGGCGCAGGTCCTCGGGCCGGATGCCGGAGGGGCGGCTGAAGAGGAACGCGGTCTGTACGGTCGAGGGACGCAGCGCGACGTGGCCGTCGCCGGGGTAGCGGACGCTGAGCGTGCCCTGCTGCTCGACGTCGCCGAAGTCGGCCTGCGCGTTGGGCACGTTCTGGTCGTCGACCAGCCGGGAGAGGTCCACCAGCGCGCGGGCCGAGTTCAGCTCCGCCTCCCGGCCGCCGCCCGCCTCCGGCGGGAACGCGGACGGCATGACCACCAGCGGATAGATCTTCACCCCCGGCACCTTGGACTTGCGGAACTCGTGCCCGATGAGGTGGAGGAAGTCGTAGAAGATCCCCGCGCCGGTGCCGCCCGCCACGGAGAACGCCACGAACACGTCGCAGCCGCGGATCTGCCGGCCGCCCATCTCCCGCAGATCGCCCGCCGAGTTGGCGATGACGCCGATCGCGGCGCGCAGCTGCCGGAGGACCGGCTCCAGGCCGCTGCGCAGGGTCGCGAAGAGCGCGGCCCGGCCCACCGTGGGGAGCTGTCCCGCGCCGTTGTGCAGCGGCGCCACGCGCGGCTGCCGGTCCTGGGGCGGCAGCCAGTCGTGGGTCTCGTCGTGCAGGGCGACCCGCAGCATGCGGGTCACCTCGGGCGAACTGTCGTAGTTGGCCGGCAGCAGGTCGTGGACCACCCGCGCGGTGCGCGCGTACGCCGCCGCCTCGGTGCCCTTCGCGCTGAGATGCGGCAGCCGGTTCAGCTCGGACTCGCTGAAGTCGGCGTACACGAACTGGAGGCAGTCCGGAAGCTGGAACGGAGCACGCCGGCCGTCCGACACCAGTTTCGTACCGTCGGGGCCGCACAGTTCCCGGCGCAGGCCGCGTTCCAGCTCGGCGCCGATTCTGCCGCCGGTGCCGCCCAGACCGACGAACAGCATGGGCTGATAGATCTTCATGTCGTCTCCCGTAGGGCCGTCGCCGGGTCACGACGACGGCCCGTCGTCACTCAGAACTCAGAAATTCGGGTCGAACCGGCTCGCGCCCGCCCGCCGTTCGCCACCCCCGGAGGAAGGGCCTCCGCCGTCGCCCGGCGCTCCGCCCTCTCCCCCCGAGGAGGGGCGGGGCGGTCTGACCCGGGCCCCGTCCCGGTCACCGTCGCCGCTCCGGTCCCGCGTATCCCGCGTATCCCGCCTGTCCCGTCTGTCCCGCGTACGGCCTCGCGCGCGGTCCCGCGCGCCCCTCGTACGCTGCCCGTTCCGGTCCCGGACGCCGCGTCCGCGGCCGGTGGCCGCCCGCCGGTCGTGGACGACGAGCTCGAACCCGTCGCCCAGCGCGGCGGCCTCCTCGGGCCGCAGGGCGCGCTCCCGGCCCTGCGGCGGCTTCAGCAGGAACTCCCCCGAAGGGGTGCGCCGCAGCCGGTACGAGGCCGCCGTGCCCGCGCCGCAGCGCTGGAGCGAGGGCGCCGCGCCCCGGGCTCGGTCCACCACGAAGTGGAACTCCCCGCCGGGGCTCTGCCCCGCCCGCACGGTCAGCTCGTCCGGGCGGACGCCCTCGCCGCGCAACTCCAGCTTCACGCCCGCGAGATCGCGGCGGCGGCGCTGCGCCACGTACCACACCGCCGCGAACACGGCGAGGGCCAGCGCCGTCGCGCCCGCCGCGGCGACCGCCCACCACCAGCGGTCCCACCAGGTGGGCACGGGGTCGACGCCGATCTCCAGGAACGTGTTGTCCAGGACCCGGCCGCCGTCGTCGCTGTCGGTGACCGTGACCCGGGCGCCGATCTCACCGGGCGCGGTGCCGGATCCGACGCCGACCCGGAAGGGAACGCTCCTTCCCTCGCCCGCCGTGACCTCCACCTGGGCGGGGCTGACCGTCAGCTCCGCGCCGGGCGGCTGGTCGGCGAGGCCGAGCCGCAGCGTGCGCGTCTCCTTGCTCTTGTTGTCCACCTTCAGCAGGCCCGTGACGCTCCCGCCCGGGTGCACGGTGGCCCGCTCGACGGTCAGCGCGGCGGTCACCGGCGGGGGGCCCGAGGTGATCCGCGCGTTGAACGGCCGGTGGTCGCTCGTGACGCCCGGCGCCGACATCTCGGCGGTCAGGGCGAGATCACCGTCGGCGGTGGACGGCACCGTCAGCGTCCCGGTGAACCGGACGTCCGCCGCCTTCGTGTCCGGGGCTCTGCCGTCGTCCTTGAGCGGCACGGAGACCGGTTCGAAGCCGCTGCCCGTGAGCCGGGCCGCGACCGTGATGCCCTTCACCTCGTCGGGGTCGTCGATGACGACGCCCCGCCGGGTCTGCATCCGCACCTCGACGGTTGTCTTCTCGCCGGGCCGAGGGGAGGCGGGGTCGAGGATGACGGAGGAGCGCAGCTGGCCCTGCCAGATGGCCCGTACGGCGACGACCCGCTCCCGGTGTCCTTCCGGCGCCTCCAGATGGACGCGCCAGCGGCCGGGGCGCGGGTTCTTCACCCGCAACGCCTCGACCGGGCCGCTCTGACCGGTGATCTCGAAGGTCGAGCCGTCGAACGCGCCGTCGGTGCGGACCTTCCGGCCGCGCGGGTCGTAGTAGGTCGCGCTGACCTTCGGGTCGTGCTTGCTGACGGTGATCGACCCGTCCGTGGCGATCTTGGGGATGGTCACGTACAGGTCGGCGGGCGGCTTGCCCTCCGTGCCCTGGACGACCTGGGCGCAGCGGGCGGCGGCGAAGGTCTCCTGGAGCGCCTTGTCGATCCCGGCGGCGCTGCCGACCACCCTCATCCGGGGTGTGGCCGAGGGCAGTTCGGCGCAGCCGTTGCGGAAGCCGCCCTCGGCCATCTCCTTGAGGGCGTCCCGGTCGATGGCGTCGCCGAAGCCGAGCGGCCAGATCTGCACGGACTCCTCGCGGGCGCGGGCGAGCTGTTCGCCGAGCTGACGGGCGGCGTCGGACTGGCGGCTCACCGCGTCGGCGCCGTACTCCGGACTATCGCGGACGTCGAGCTTGCCGTCGGTGAGCAGGAAGATCACCTTCGGGGTGCCGGCCCTGTCGTCCTGGGTGAGCCGGGTCAGCGCCTGGCGCAGCGCGGCCGGGAAGTCGGTGCCCGGGCCCATGCGGGCGTCGCGGCGGGAGAGCTTCTTGACACAGCCGTTCAGATACGAGCGCCCCGAGGAGTCGACGACGGTCGGCGGGCACACCTCGGTGA
The DNA here is from genome assembly GCF_042752355.1 of Streptomyces sp. NPDC059255. Taxonomy (NCBI): domain Bacteria; kingdom Bacillati; phylum Actinomycetota; class Actinomycetes; order Kitasatosporales; family Streptomycetaceae; genus Streptomyces; species Streptomyces sp. NPDC059255. The sequence continues at coordinate 144,728 of NZ_JBHYZP010000019.1, read as the reverse complement.
CCGGGGTCTGGCCGTGCTTCTCTGAGCTGCCGAAGCCGATGACCGTGGCGCGTGAGCGGTCCGAGATCTCGCCCTGGGCGATCAGCGCCGCGGCCTCCACCTCGCGGTCCAGGTCCTCCTGGGAAAGGCTGTCCGACTGGTCGACGACGACGGCGAAGTCGATGGGGTCAGCCCCTTCGGTCACCGCCCCGGTCCGGCCGGGCGCGCCGGTGGCATGGCCCGGGGCCGCGCCGGTGGCGGCGATCAGACCGGCCAGGGCCAGCAGGACTCCGGCCAGACGTCTCGCTCCGGCCCCTCGCGTCGCACGCGATGTGATTCTCATGTGCACCGTCTCTCACCACAGCTCACTCAGTAGGACCAGCACGGCGCCGAGCATCAGGGAGCAGCCCCCCATGCGCAGCCAGCGGTACTTGGCGGCCAGGACCGCGGCGTGCACGGTCGCCTGGCGCAGCAGCCAGCCCACGACGTCCTCGCCTGTCGTGTTCAGCCGGGCCAGCAGTTCGTCGGTGGGGGTACCGGCGAGGAGGTCGTTCAGAAAGGTGTTCCGCGCCCCTATCCGGGTGCGGGGCAGGACGACCGCGATGAGCATCAGCAGTCCGGCCACGCAGAGGACTCCGCCCGCGGTGAGCAGGGCGAGCCGCAGCGGGGAGAGGGGCTGGTGCAGTCCGTCCTTGGTGAAGGCGACCGCGCAGAAGGCGATGGCCCCGGAGAGCAGGATCGCGGCTTTCGTGTCGGCCCTGGCGATGTCCTCGCGGACCGACGCGACCAGCCGCTCGGCCAGATACCTGACCTCGGTTGTGTCGGGTCCCTCCGGCCGTGCGGCCGGGGCTCCGCTGCTCATTCGTCCCCCCAGTCGTCGAAGTCGGCGCTGGGCCTGGAGCCGCGCCGCGCGCTGCCGCGCTCGTCCTCCCGGTCGGCGCGCTCCCGGCGCGCGTCGCGGTCGCGTTCCGCGGACGACTCGACCCTGGTCGGCCGGTAGACCCGCGGTTCGTCGTCCCACGGGGGCCGCTCCGGTTCGCCGCGGTCGTCCCCGTAGCCGTACTCCGGGTCGTCGCGACGGCCGCCGCGTCCGCCGTTCCGCCCGCCGCTCCGCCCGGCGTCGCGTCCGTCCCTCGACCCGTCGTCGCGCCCGTCGCCGCGTCCCTCGCCGCGTCCGTCGCCGCGTCCGTCGCCGCGTCCCTCGCCGCGTCCGTCGTCGTCGAAGGTGTCCCAGTCGTCCGCCCGGCCGTTTCCCGGCGGCTCCTCGCGCCGGCGGCGGGCGCTCCGGCCCTCCTCCAGCTCCCGCCGCGGCCCTTGGCCGAGCAGCAGTTGGTCCGAGACGCCGCCGATCACCGCTCCCCCGCTCTCGCGGAGCAGCCGCAGCGTTTCGAACATCTGGTCGCCGATGTCGTGGCGTTCGAGATGCCCGGTGTCGAGCAGCCGGTTGAAGAGGTTGATGAGGTCGGTCTGTCCCTCGCGCTTCTCCTGCCGGATGGCCTCGCGGATCTCCCACTCCTTGGCGGGGTTGCGCGCCATGAAGTGGATGATCTCGGCCTCCTGGCCGCGGCGGAGCACCGCTTCGAGTTCGGCGGCGCGCTCGCTGACGAGCCGGCGCTCCATCGCCTCCTTGCGGCGGTCGGCCTCGGCCCGCATCTCGTCCCTCGACATGTCGAAGTCGATGTCGTCGCGCTCGCCCTTGCGCTGCCTGACCGGGTCGCTCAGGTCGATGAACACATGGATGCGCAGCCGCAGTCCGAGATCGCGGCCCAGATCGATACGGCCCCTGGCCAGTTCCTCCTGGACCGCCTCGTCGACGCGCTGCGCGTCCGTGAGCCGGAAGCGGCGGGAGACCTGGCGCAGCATGGCGAGGAGTTCGCCGTGGAGCAGTTCACCGACGTCCCACACGCGCTTCATGACGACCGCGTACGGCTCCTCGACCTCCCAGTGCACCTCGGCCCGCGCGTCGAAGAACTGGGCGTCGCCCGCGGCGGGCAGGGCCAGTTCGAACGAGGTCACGTTCCGGCCGAGCAGGACCTCGAACACGGTGTACGGGGTGCGGAGTCTGGGTCTGTCGTGGTCGTCACGGGGGCGGTCGGGCCACACCACGCTGTATCCGCCGTTCCGGTACAGGAGTACGGCGGCGATCTGACCGCTCTCCTGCCGGTAGGGCGGCCTGCGCTCACGCAGCAGCGGGCCCACGGCACCGTCCTTGTACTGCTCCACCGTCTCGTCGTCGTCCGCCGGCCGGCTCGTCACCGCCACACCTCCCCGCTCAGGTGCCCCGTGCTCGGGACGCCGCTCCTCGTGCAGCCACTGCGCGTACTGCTGTTCCCGGTTCCCCTGTGCGGGTCGCTCCTCGTACGGTGACGGGCTCATGCCGCGGCCCCCTCTCCCACCGCGTCCCACATCGTGCGCGCCGCGGTCCTGTCCAACGGTTCGTCGGGGTCCTTGACCAGCCGCGCCAGCAGGTGGCGCAGCCGGTCGCGGTCCCTGCGCCCCTCGGCCAGCCGGACCAGGAAGCCGCAGACGGCCTCCAGCTGCTGTGTGTCCCCGGCGGCCTGGCGCAGCAGCAGGGCGAGGGAGTCCTGGGCGGCGGCTCCGGCGCGCGGCGTGGCCAGCGTGCGGCGGACCAGCGAGGCCAGCCGCCCGGTCAGTCCGGGCTCGGTCTCCAGCAGGGCGGAGAGCAGCATCCTCTTGCCGCGCGCCTGGAGTTCGGGCATGTCCTGGAGGCCCCACAGGAAGGTCGTGCGGGTGCGCAGGGCGCCGATGACGGTGAGCAGGGCGAGGTCGGCGGGGCCCCGCCGGGTGTCGCGGAGCCACGCGTCGAGACGGTGGACGACGGCCTCCGGCTCCGGTCCCGCCAGCAGCCGGGTCACGCTGAACGACGCGTTGGACAGGACGTCCGTGTCATGGGCGGTGTCGGTGTCGTCGTGGGCGCGGACCGCCACCTTGGCGAGGGCGTCGAGCGACGCCGCGACGGAACCGGCCGCCATTCCGTAGCCGTGCGCCAGGACCGCGGTGGTCAGCAGTTCCTCGTGGCTGCTCTTCGCCCACTCCTTGAGCAGGGCGGCCACCGCGGGCTGTACGGACGGCTCGCGCGCGGCCTCCGCCAGCGCGGTCGCGGCCGACATCCGCTGTACGGGGCTGTCGGAGGCGGCCATGGGCACGATCAGTTCGCCGGAGCCGTAGGGCAGGTCCCAGGAGCAGAGCACTCCGGCCGCGATGGAGGCCCGTACCCACAGGACGGGCCGGGGGTCGTCGCACAGGGCGCGCAGCCAGCGGACGAGAGGGCCGCGCACATTGTGGTAGCCGTGCCAGACCTCCCTCAGGACCGCGGTCGCGAGGGCCTCGCCCTGGAAGCGGACGGCCTGTACGGGCACCTGGGCGTCGCCGAGGTCCAGCTCGCCGTCCTGGAGCACGGACCGGGCGGCGACCGGCCGGGCCTCCGCGTGGGTGCCGAAGAGCCTGCGGCCCACGGGGGTCTCGGGGTCGAGCGTGACCGCCAGCTCCCAGGCGAGCTGTTCGCCCGCCTCCGCGGTGAGGCTGTACGGCGAGCCGTTGAACACGGCGACGGCGATACGGAAGGCGGCGGCGCTCAGGGTGGGCAGCGCCTCGGGCAGGGTGCCGGGCCGGTCCGCGCCCGCGAACCAGTCCCTGGCCTGCGCGTCGACGAAGGTCGAGCAGGCGGCGAGCAGCCGGCGGTGCGTCAGTTCGCCGCTCTGGCGGCGGGCGAGATGGCCGGCGAGCCGCGCGCTCTCGCCCGGCCGCAGCTCGTCCAGGCCGAGGGTTTCGATGACGTCGTCGCCGGCGGCCAGCGCCAGGGCCTCGTCCAGGGCGCCGTCGGGCGCGTCCGCCAGAAGCACCCGGAGGTGCTGGCGGAGGACCTTCTCCCAGGGCGGTGCGGGGCAGGCCACTCCGTACCGGCCGCGCAGCAGCCGGTCGGCCAGCTCGCCGTTCTCGACGAGGAGCACGCCGAAGGCGCCCGCCTTGACGAGTTTGCTGCGCAGGCCGTCGAGGTGGAGTTCGGTCGGTCCGGCCCGCCGGACACGGGGCCTGCTCCGGCCGTCGGTCTGCTCCGGCTCCTGCCACCCGGTGTCCTCGGACTCGATCTTCAGGAGATGGCCGTGGCCCGGCCGGATCTCCTCGATCTCGTGGACCTTGACGCCGGGGTCGAGCCGGGTCACCCGGTCGCCGGCGACGCCCGCGAGCAGGGAGAGGCCCGTCGCCGTACGGCCGCTGTTGTGTTCTCCGCAGAGGACCAGGAGGCCGCGCTCGCGAAGCCGCTGCTCCATCTCCTCGTAGCCCGGCGCCTCGCAGTACACACCGGCGAGGCGGGTCAGCTCCTCGGCCGGGACGGGGCCCTGGACCATGGCGTGTCCGCCGCCGAAACCGAGCTGGTTGATGAAGGTGTTGCCTTCGTAGTACTGGCCGTCCGCGCCGAAGCCGATGGCGCGCCCCGTCTTGCCGGCCGCGAAGGTCTGGAGGGCGGCGTGTGCCGTACCGGAGCCGCCCGTGCCGCCCGAGGCGCCGAGCGGATTACGGCCCGCCTGGTCGAAGGGGTTGGACTCGGGAGGTTCCTGGCCGTCGCCCGGCGTCCGCCGGTCCGCGCCCTTCTCGGGCTTGTCGGCCTTCTTGTGGTCGGCCGCGTTCTTCTCGGGCGACCGGTCCTCGGCGGCGTCCTGGGGATCCGGTGCGTCCGGTGTCTCGTCCTGGTCGCTCACGCGGGCTCACCCGGCCCGGAGGCCGGTCCCCGCCTCTTGTCGAATCCGGTGAAGCCGTGGATGACGTTGTTCTCGAAGTGCTGGAAGTCCCCCTGGACGGAGATGCTCCTCCCCGTGGGAGGAGGCGATGGGCCGTCCCCCGGTGTCGGCCCACCGCCGGTCTGTTGCCGCGCCGCGCCCCCGTCGTCGTCCGGGGGCGGGCCCTGGCCGGGCCCTCCGGACGTCCCGGCCAGGCCGGAGAGCGCGGACGCGGATAACCGCGGGATGTGTAACCAGGCGCTCTCGTCCGTCTCCTTGAAACGGACGCGTGAGCGTACGTAGTGCTCGGGCTCCACCTGGCGCCCGCCTTCCGCCACCACGTTCACGTACAGCCAGTCGGAGACGATCAGCAGCAGGTCGGAGCCCGGGGCGTCCGCCATGACCCGCTTGGCCGTCGGGCTGTCGCAGAGCCGGCAGGCGAGGTCCACGGCCCGGCCCACCAGCCCCCTGCCGTCGTCGAGCACGGGCCCCGCGTTCATCCCGATCCGCAGCCGCAGCCGCTGCGCGCTGCCCTCGTTGTGCTCGCGCAGGTACTGGTACAGCGTTTCGAGCCAGCCCCCGACCATCAGGGACGACGGGGTGCCCGGGTCGAGCGCGGTGAGGATGCCGTCCCCGCGGTCCTCCTGGTGCAGACCGCGGGGGTCGATGTCCATCGCGGCGAACGCCTCGTCGAACGCGCCGTACAGGGCGTTCCGCATCCGCTTCTTGGCCGCCATCCCCAGCGTGCCCGAACCGCAGGCGTCGCCGAAGACCACCAGTCTGCTGACCGCTCCCACACTGCTCACTGCTCCCCCTGTGCCGTGGTGACAGAACAAGCCTCGCCGCGAAACGCGGCGGGCGATGTAGCCGTTTACACAGCCGGAGGAGTTTTCTCCGGCCGTTCCGCCCGAGGCCGCTGCGACTGCCGCCCGTCGGCGAGCAGCCGCAGCACCTGTATGTCCGTGACCGTGAGCCGCCGAGTGCCCGTCCGTACGACGTCCTGCTCCCGCAGCAGGCGCAGCGCCTTGGCGACGGCCTCCCTGGTGGCGCCGATCGCCGCCGCCAGGTCGTGCTGGGGCAGCGGCAGTTCGACCACGGTGCCGTCGCCGCCGGGGCGTCCGACCCGTTCGGTCAGCTCGACCAGCCGGGCCGCGAGGCGTTGCAGGACGGAGCCGGAGGCCAGCGAGCGGCGTTCGACGTCGGCGCTGCGCAGCCGGGCGCTGAGCTGGCGCATGATCAGTGAGGTGGCGTGCGGACGCGCGGCGAGGAAGCTGCGGAACCGCTCGCCGGAGACGGCCGTGGCCTCCACGCGGCCGAGCGCGGTGACGGTCGCGCTGCGCGGCCCCTGGTCGAACGCGGCCATGTCGCCGACCACTTCACCCGCGCCGCGCAGCGCGAGGATCAGCCGGGCTCCCCGGTCGGTGTCGACGGAGACCACGGACCAGCCCGAGCGCAGGGCGAGTACGAAGGTCGTCGTGTCCCGTTCCCTGAGCATCACCTCGCCCGGGGCGTAGGCCCGGCGCGTGCCGAGGGCGAGCAGGGCGGCGCGGTCCTGGGGAGTGAGGGCGTCGAGGAAGGAACGATTGCGTTCGATAAGACTCATACTCACCCCCGTGAGAATGTGCGCGTTCCGGACAGCCGTCACACCGGTCACAGCTGTTCGCCCCGTGCGCTGGTTATGCGCCAACCAGGCTTGCTGGTAAAAGTTTTGACTACTGATCAATCAGCGGTGACGAAACGTTAGGACCTCGTCACAGCGCCGTCAACTCGACCATGATGCTCCTCGGAACCTCCTGTTACGTGCGAAATGGCAGGATCGATTTCAGGACGACGGCGGACGTGGTACAGGCGTTCGTCCCCGTGCCTGGAAAACACCGTACGGGGAGGCACTGACAGCGCCTCCCCGTACCTGTGGAAAACCTGCTCCTCAGCAGGTCAGAGCCTTGGGTCCACCGGTTCCGACTCCAGGGCCAGGACCGCGAAGACCGCTTCGTGGATCCGCCACAGCGGTTCGCCGTCGGCCAGCCGGTCGAGCGCCTCCAGGCCGAGGGCGTACTCCCGGAGCGCCAGCGAGCGCTTGTGGCCGAGGTACCGGCCGCGCAGCCGCGCCAGATTCTCCGGCCGGGTGTACTCGGGACCGTAGATGATCCGCAGGTACTCACGGCCCCGGACCTTGATCCCCGGCTGCACCAGCCGCCCCTTGGCGTCCTTCACCAGCGCCTGGAGCGGCTTGACGACCATGCCTTCGCCGCCCCGTTCCGTCATCTCCAGCCACCAGTCCACCCCGGCGCGCACCGAGTCCGCGTCGCCCGTGTCGACCAGCAGCCGCCGGGTGACCTGGAGCAGCCCGGCCGGATCGTGCTCGACCAGCCGGTCCAACCAGGCCAGTTGGCGGTCGTGCGGCACACCGGCGAGGTTGCGGCCCCGTGCGGCCAGCAGTTGGAACGGCGCCAGACGCACACCGTCCAGGCCGTCCGTCGTCCAGCAGTACCGCCGGTACGCCTCGGTGAACGCGGCGGCGTCGGCCGCCCGTTCGCGCTGCGCGGCCAGCAGGCCGGCCGCCGGTACGCCCCGGGACACGGCGGCTTCGAGGGCGCGGGTGACTGCGGGGAACGCCGCGCCCGCCGCGGCGCCCACCGCCGCGTACTGGGTGCGCAGCAGGCCGGTCGCCTTCAGCGACCAGGGCATCAGTTCGGCGTCCAGCAGGAGCCAGTCCGTGTCCAGTTCTCGCCAGAGTCCCGCGGCGGTCACGGCGGTCCGCAGCCGTCCGAGGATCTCCTCGGTGACCGCGGGGTCGTCGAAGAACGGCCGTCCGGTACGGGTGTGCAGCGCGCCCGTGGCTCCGCGCACCCCGAACCGCGCCTCGGCCACCGCCTCGCTCGCGCAGACCAGCGCCACCGCGCGGGAACCCATGTGCTTCTCCTCGCACACGACCCGCGCGACGCCGTCCGCCGCGTACTGCGCGAACGCCTCTGCCGGGTGTTCCAGGAAGCCCTCCTCGTGCGAGACGGCGGTCGGCGCCATGGTGGGCGGCAGATAGGCGAGCAGCCGCGGGTCGATCGCGAAGCGGCTCATGACCTCCAGGGCCGCCGCCGCGTTCTCCTCGCGCACCGCGAGGCGCGCCATGTGACGCGTCTCCACGATCCGCCGGCCGTGCACGTCGGCGAGGTCCAGCGGCCGGCCCTCCCGGCCGCCGGGCGCCTCGGTGGTGAGCGGCTTGGCCGGCTCGTACCAGACCCGCTCGGCCGGTACGTCGACCAGTTCGCGCTCGGGCCAGCGCAGCGCGGTCATCCTGCCGCCGAAGACCGCTCCGGTGTCCAGGCAGAGGGTGTTGTTGAGCCACGAGGTGTTCGGTACGGGGGTGTGGCCGTAGACGACGGCCGCCCGGCCCCGGTAGTCCTCGGCCCATGGGTAGCGCACGGGCAGGCCGAACGCGTCGGTCTCGCCCGTGGTGTCGCCGTACAGGGCGTGCGAGCGGACCCGGCCCGAGGTGCGCCCGTGGTACTTCTCGGGCAGCCCTGCGTGGCAGACCACCAGCTTCCCGCCGTCCAGCACGTAGTGGCTGATGAGCCCGTCGATGAACTCCCCGACCTTCGCGCGGAAGGCGTCGTCCTCCCTGTCCAGTTGCTCGGCCGTCTCGGCGAGTCCGTGGGTGAGCTGGACCTTTCTGCCCTTGAGCAGGCGTCCGAGCTTGTTCTCGTGATTGCCGGCGACGCACAGGGCGCTGCCCGCCTCGACCATGCCCATCACCCGGCGCAGCACCCCGGGGCTGTCCGGGCCCCGGTCGACGAGGTCGCCGACGAAAACGGCCGTACGCCCGTGCGGGTGGACCCCGTCGACGTAACCGAGCCGGCCGAGCAGGGTCTCCAGCTCCGAGCGGCAGCCGTGGACGTCACCGATGATGTCGAAGGGGCCGGTGAGGTGGCGGAGGTCGTTGTACCGGCGTTCGAGGACGATCTCGGCCGCCTCCACCTCCCGTTCGCCGCGCAGGACGTGGACCTTGCGGAAGCCCTCGCGCTCCAGTCCGCGCAGCGAGCGGCGCAGCTCACCGCGGTGGCGTCTGATCACCCGGCGGGGCATCGAGGCCCGCTCGGGGCGGGCGGCGTTGCGCGCGGCGCACACCTCTTCGGGCAGGTCGAGAACGATCGCGACGGGCAGCACGTCGTGCTCGCGGGCGAGCCGTACCAGCTCCTTGCGGCTCTCCGTCTGCACGTTCGTGGCGTCGACGACGGTGAGCCGGCCGGCCGCGAGGCGCTTGCCGACGATGTAGTGGAGCACGTCGAAGGCGTCGCCGCTCGCGCTCTGGTCGTTCTCGTCGTCGGCGACCAGACCGCGGCAGAAGTCCGAGGAGACGACCTCGGTGGGCTTGAACCGGGTACGGGCGAAGGTGGACTTGCCGGATCCGCTCGCCCCGATCAGCACCACGAGGGAGAGGTCGGGCACGGGAAGACGCCGGGCCGCGCGGGCCTCGGAACCGGTCGCACTCACATCGGAACCGGTCACGCTTCCATCAGAACCGGTCGCACTCCTGCCGGAACCGGCCGCACTCCCACCACCGCTCGCCTTCTCGTTCCCAGCCGCGTTCGCGCGGTCGACCGCGTGCTCCTGGTCGCGGGTCATCGGCCCTTCCCCTCCGTCTCGTCCTTCGCATCCCTCGCCTGCTCGACGAAGACCGCCATCTGCGTGGGCGGTCCCACCTCCGGGTCGTCGTCCCCGACCGGGGTGTACGTCACCCCGTAGCCGTGCCGCCGCGCCACCTCCCCGGCCCAGGCGTGGAACTCCGCCCGGGTCCACTCGAAGCGGTGGTCGCTGTGGCGCGTCTGCCCGGCGGGAAGGGTCTCCCAGCGCACGTTGTACTCGGCGTTGGGGGTGGTGACGACGACCGTGCGCGGCCGGGCCGCGCTGAACACCGCGTACTCCAGGGCGGGCAGCCGCGGCGGGTCGACATGCTCCACGACCTCGCTCAGCACGGCCGCGTCGTAGCCCGTGAGCCGCTTGTCGGTGTACGTGAGCGCGCCCTGGACCAGCGAGACGCGTTCGGCCTGGCGCTCCCCCATCCGGTCCAGCTTGAGCCGGCGCGCGGCCACGGTCAGCGCCCGTACGGACACGTCCACGCCCACGATCCGGGTGAACCGCGCGTCCTTCAGCAGCGCCTGGACGAGCCGGCCCTGGCCGCAGCCGAGGTCGAGCACCGTGCTCGCGCCCGCGTCGCGCAGGGCGGCCAGGATCGCGGCGCACCGCAGCTCCGCGAGCGAGGGCGGCTTCCCCGCCTCGTCGCCGGTGTCGGCGGGGGCCTCCGCCTCGACCGCGTTGTCGAGCGCCTCGACCTCGATGTCGTCGGCCTCGGCGAGCCTGACCAGTTCGAGCCGGTTCATGGCCTCCCGGGTCAGCCCCCAGCGGCGGGAGAGATAGCGGCTGGTGATCAGCTTCTGCTCCGGGTGGTCGGCCAGCCACCCCTCGCCCGCCCGCAGGAGCTTGTCCACCTCGTCGGGTGCGACCCAGTAGTGCTTGGCGTCGTCGAGCACGGGCAGCAGCACATAGAGCTGGCGCAGCGCGTCGGCGAGCCGCAGCTCGCCCTCCAGGACGAGCTGTACGTAACGGGAGTCGCCCCACTGCGGGAACCGCTCGTCCAGCGCCACGGGGTGTGCCTCCACCGAGGCCCAGCCCAGCGGTCCGAAGAGCTTGCCGACCAGTTCGGCGCCGCCCCGCGCGGGCACCGCGGGGATCTCGATCCGCAGCGGCAGCGGACTCGCGGCGCGCTCGGGCCGCGCGGCGCAGACGCCGCGCAGCGCGCTCCTGAACACCGTGGACAGCGCGACCGCCAGCAGCGAGGAAGCCGCGTAGGGGCGGTCGTTGACGTACTGGGCGAGCGCCGCGTCGGGGGCGCCGCCCCGGCCCTTCCCCTTGCCGCGCCGGACCAGGGCCACCGGATCGACCTCCAGCAGCAGCGCCGCCGTGCAGCGCTCGGCGGACGCCTCGGGGTAGAGCACCTGGGCGGTGCCGTGGGACGTGGAGAACGACTGCGCCCGGTCGGGATGTTTGTGCAGCAGAAACCCGAGGTCGGTCGCGGGGCGCTCTGGGGTACCGGTGGTACTGATCGTCAGGAACACCTGATCGAGTATGGCCCGCCCGGCCCCTCGCCACGACGGGTTTTCCCGACCGGCACCCCCGCCCGACCGGCACCCCGCCCGACCGGCCGGCACCCCGCCCGCCCGGCCGACACCTCCGCCCAGCCTGCGCCTCCGCCCAGCCTGCGCCCCCGCCCGGGCGCCGTTCCCGCCCGGACGCCGTCAGCGGCCGACGAGAGCGGCGAGTCCGGTGATCTCGGCCGGGCCGACCCGGCAGCAGCCGCCCACCAGCCGCGCGCCCGCCGCCCGCCAGGAACGCACCCGGGACGGGTCGAACGTGGGCTCCCCGCGCCAGCCCCGCGCCACCGCGTCCCACTCCTCGCCGCTGTTCGGGTAAACGACGACGGGCTTGCCCGTCACCTCCGCGGCGATCTCCACGGCACGGTCCGCGTCCCCGGGATCGCAGCAGTTGACGCCGACCGCGATCACCGAGGCGTTCCCCGCCGCCAGGGCGAAGGCGCCGGCCAGCGGTTCGCCCGCCCGGGTGCGCTCGCCCGCGACGGAGTACGAGAGCCACACCGGCACCCCGCATCCGTCGACGGCGCGCAGCAGTGCCTCCGCTTCGTCGGAGTCCGGGACGGTCTCCAGCGCGAGCACATCGGGACCGGCCGCGGCGAGGGCCTCGATCCTCGGCCGGTGGAAGCGCTCCAGCTCCGCCACGGAGAGCCCGTACCGCCCGCGGTACTCGCTGCCGTCCGCGAGCATCGCGCCGTACGGGCCGACCGAGGCGGCCACCCACACCTCCCGCGACCCCGCCCCGGCCGCGGCGCGCGCCAGCTCCACGCTGCGGGCCAGCAGCGCGCCCGCCTCGTCCCGGCCCACCCCGCAACGGGCGAACCCCTCGTACGTCGCCTGGTAGCTCGCGGTGATGAGCACCTGGGCACCCGCGCGCACATACGCCGTGTGAGCGGCCTCGATCTGTTCGGGGCCCTCGGCGAGGAGCCTCGCCGACCACAGCTCGCCGGACAGATCGCACCCCTGCGCCGTGAGCTGGTTGGAGAGACCTCCGTCGAGGACGACGGTCCCCTCGGCGAGGGCGGCGGCGAGTGCGCGGACGGGCTTCACGGTGGCTCCCGTACTCCGGATCCCGGACGGTTCAGCTCAGCTGCGACTGGATCTGCGAGGAGATCAGCTCCAGGTGGTCGAGATCGTCCAGATCCATCACCTGGAGGTAGATCCGCGAGGATCCGACGGCGGCGTACCGTCCGATCTTGTCGACCACCTCGGCGGGCGAGCCCGCCAGCCCGTTCGCCTTCAGCTCCTCCACCTCCCGGCCGAGAGCGGCGGCGCGGCGGGCCACCTCCGCGTCGTCCTTGCCCACGCAGACGACCAGCGCGTTGGAGTACACGAGGTCGTCCGCCGCGCGCCCGGCCTTCTCGGCCGCGTCCCGCACCCGGCCGAACTGCCGCTCGGTGTCCTCGATCGAGGCGAACGGGATGTTGAACTCGTCGGCGTACTGGGCGGTGAGCCGCGGGGTGCGCGTCGCGCCGTGTCCGCCGATCAGCACCGGCACCTTGCGCTGCGCGGGCTTGGGCAGCGCGGGTGAGTCGGTGAGCTGGTAATACGTGCCCTCGTACGAGAAGGTCTTGCCGGTCTCGGTGGCCCACAGCCCTGTGACGATGGCCAGCTGCTCCTCCAGCCGGGCGAACTTCTCCTTCGGGAACGGGATTCCGTACGCCTTGTGCTCCTCCTCGAACCAGCCCGCGCCGAGGCCCAGTTCGACCCGGCCGCCGGACATCTGGTCGACCTGCGCGACCTGGATGGCCAGCACGCCGGGGAGGCGGAACGTCCCGGCGGTCATCAGGGTGCCCAGCCGGATCCGCTTGGTCTCCCGGGCGAGCCCGGCCAGGGTGATCCACGCGTCCGTCGGGCCGGGGAGACCGTCCACGGAACCCATCCGCAGATAGTGGTCGGACCGGAAGAACGCGTCGAAGCCAAGGTCCTCGGTGGCCTTGGCCACGGTCAGCAGTGTGTCGTAGCTCGCCCCTTGCTGGGGCTCGGTGAAGATGCGCAGATCCATGGCTCCATCCTGCACCTTCACGCGAGTACCGCTCCGACCCGCCCTGTCGAACCGCCCGGTCAGAGGGGTCCCACCGGCGAGTCGGCCGCCTCTTCCCTGCCGCGCCCTCTGCCGCGCTCCCGCCGGTGGTCCCCGCTGTGATCCGCGCCGCGTTCCCCGACCCGGTCCGGCAGATGGTCCCCGACCCGTTCGGGAAGGCGGTCCCCGGCGGCCCGGCCCCGGTCACGGCCGCCGACGGGCATCCCGTCCCACCCCCGCTCGCGTCGCCACTCGCTCGGCCACACCCTCTCCTCCTCCCGGTCCCGCTCCCGCTCCCTTTCCCGTTCCCTCTCACGCTCCTGCGTGAGGAGGCGCCGCAGCATCCCACCCACCCGGTCGTTCGACTCGTCCGCCGCGTCGATCGCCTCTATGCACTGCCAGTACAGCCCCTCCTCGTCCGTCGCACACGCCACCGCGACCAGCGCGATGCCCACGTCGCCCAATAACGCGCCGAGTCCGGTCAGCGTCTCCCGCACGTCCCGCACCCCGGACAGCTGCAGCGCCCGTATCGCTCCGGCGCCGAGCCCCGGTATGTCCGGCGGAATGCCGCCGCCCCCGCCCGCCCCGTACAGATCCGGGAGATCGCGCAGATCCCGCGCCTCCCCGCGCAGCTCCTTCGGTCCTCTCAACGCCAGCTGATGCCCGATCGCCTGAGCGAGGGCCTGTGCCTGCCACGCCTCCGCGACGACGTCCATTTCCTCCGCGCTCGCCGCCAGGGCATGCCGGCTCACAGCGATGAGCCGTTCCGCATCCATCCGCACTCCCCACTCCCACGAGAATCCTGCCCAAGAACTCCACTACCCAGAGTGAGCGCATCGGCGCAGAAAAGCTAGAGCATTGCGGAAATCTGTGGACAGCAGGCTCGTTGTGCATAACTCGGCCACTCCGGAGAGTGACAATCGCGCTCAATCGTCCTGATCGGCGGGCCTCTTGGGCGGGAAGCGGAGCTCATTCCGCTCCACCTTCGCGGCGAGCGCCGCGAGCGGGTCGACACCCAGCACCGCGCAGAACTGGAGGAGATACGCGAGCACATCCGCGACCTCGTCGCGCACCCGGTGGGCCGACTCCGGGTCCGCCATCACCCGGGCCGACTCCTCGGGGGTCAGCCACTGGAAGATCTCCAGCAGCTCCGACGCCTCGACGCTCAGCGCCGCCGCCAGGTTCTTGGGGGTGTGGTACTGCTCCCAGTCCCGCGCCGCCGCGAACGCGGCCAGTCTCCGCTGCAGTTGCGCCACATCAAGTTCGGTCACGGGTCCAGGTCTACCACCGTCACACCGGCCGCCCCGCGCGCGTACGACGCGTCCGTGACCGCCCCCACCAGTCCGAGCCGGCCCTCCGCGCAGACCGACGCCGCCAGGGAGAGCAGTTCGCCGGTCTGCCGCCGGTCCAGGGCGCGGTCGAACCCGTCCGCGAGGACGGTGAGGGAGCGCAGCGCCGGATCCGTCCCGGCCGGCCGGTCCACCGCCAGCACGCCGGGGCCCGCCAGCAGGACGAGCGCGAGCGCCAGATGGCGGAGTTCGCCCTCGCCGAGCCGGTCCACGGGGGTGGCGGGACGGAGGCCCGAGGCGTCCCTGGCCAGCAGCGCCCGCACCGTGCCGTCCGCGAACCGCTCGACGGCCAGCTCCGTCACCGGGCCCGCGCACCCCGCCCGCGCCGCCGCGGCGAGCCGTCCGGCGCACCGGTCCCGCCGGTGCTCCAGGGTCCGGTCGAGCACCGCCGCGAGATTGCCGCACCCCCGCCGCAGCCGCCCCTGCCCGCGGGCCACCGGCAGGCGCATGAGCTGCGGGTCGCAGGCGAAGACCGACCGCAGCGCGAGCACGGTCTGCTCGGCGGCGGCGAGGACCCGTAACTGCCCCTCCGTGCGCCCCGCGACGCGCAGCGGCAGCAGCGCCGTGCCCAGCCGGTCGCCGGGGAGCGGGGCGCGGGTCACCGGTACCGCCCCCGCCGTGTGCCAGGCCGCCTGCACCGAAGGGCGGCCCGGGTCCCGCGGCGCCGTGGTCAGCAGGGTCTGCCCGCCGCCGGTCAGCCGCTCGCCGACGATCCGGAGTTCGGGTTCGGCCTGGACGGCGAGGTCGAGCCGGACGGGGCCGGCCGGGCCGTCGACCGTGCAGCCGATCCGGAAGCCGCGCCGCCCCTGCGCGTCGGCCGCGGCCCGCTCGGGGACACAGGCCACCGGGTCGGGGAAGGCCTCGCCGAGCGTGGCGCCGGCGCCGAGCCGGCCCAGCGACTCGTACGCGGCCGGCGCCGTCGACTTGCCGCTGCCGCTCGCGCCCGTGAAGAGCGTCACGGGACCGATCGGGAAGGCGGCCCCGCGGTGCGAGGTGAAGGCGGAGAGCCGCAGTTCGGTGACGGCGGGCCAGGGCCGGACGGCGGGGCGCCGGCGCGGGGGACGGAAGGCTTCCATGGCCGGACCGTATGCGGCGGCCCGGGTGACGAACCGTTCCTCCCGCGGGTCCTTCCTACGATCGGGGGATGGTGTCCGCCGCGATCCCCTCGACCTCCGTGCCGATCGGGGCGAGCAGGAAGACGTTCTTGTCGACCCGGTGCATCCCGCTGCCCAGCCCGAAGACCACCCCGCTGCTGAAGTCCAGGATCCGCTTGGCCACATCGGTCTCGGCGCCGGTCAGGTCCAGCAGCACCGGGATCCGCTCGATGAGATGGTCGGCGACCTCCCGCGCGTCCGCGAACACCTGGACCCGCAGCACGATGAAGCGCCGGTTCTCCTCGACGGGTTCCCGGGGGACGGTCCTGTGGTCCACCCGCGAGGGCCACTCGTTGCGGCCCCGCAGTGGAACGACCTGGGCCAGGCCCTCCCACTGCTCGTCGGTGGCGTCATACCCGTCGTAACGGCCGTACCTGCTCACCGGACCACCCGGCCCGCACGCTCTGTCTGCATCAGGTCATCCTCCCGCGCCTCACCCGTTCGGCCCATCAGCGACACGGCTGTGTGCGGCTCTTGTCCGGCTGTGTGACGGTCACGCATGTGTGACGGTCACGCATGTGTGACGGTCTCCGGCTGTGTGACGTCCGGCTCTTCCGTACGTGACCGGAGGAGCCGGACGGACGCGCCGGTCTCCGCCGGACGTGACCGGAGGGACGGGGCCCCGTGCCCCTCCGGGACCCCATCCTCACATCACACGCGCCCTCGTCTCAACGGGGGCCGCCGTGCTCCCTCTTCACCTCTAGACCGGCGGGCGCCTCGATGTGCGCCGTGCCGTCCGCGTCGACGGTGATGTCGAGCCGGCCGCCGGCCACGTCGAACCCCTCGGCCTTCAGCGGCCGGTACGCCTCGGTGAAGGTGGGCGCGACGGTCACCGTGCCGCCCGGCACATCGGCGGAGAGCCCCAGCGCGGACTGGAGGACCAGCACGGACGAGGCCGCCGCCCACGCCTGCGGCCGGCAGGACGCCGGATACGGCGAGGGCACCGGGTCGGTCGCGACGCCATGCCCCGCGAACAGTTCGGGCAGCCGCGCGTCGAAGCCCGCGGACGCGGTGAGCAACCCGGCCGCGAGCGGCGCCGCCGCGTCCGGGAAACCGGCCCTGACCAGCCCGTGGACCGCGATCGCGGTGTCGTGCGGCCAGATGGAACCGATGTGGTAGCCGAACGGGTTGTACCCCACGGAGTCGCTGCTCAGCGTGCGCAGCCCGTGCCCGGAGTCCAGGTCGGGCGCGCTGATCCGGGCGGCGAGCAGCGCGCTCTCCTCGTGGTTGAGCAGCCCGGTGCCGAGCAGGTGGCCGAAGCCGGAGGTGACGGAGTCCACCGGCCTGCCGTCCCGGTCCAGCGCGACGGCTGGGTACGCGCCGCGCTCGTCCTCCACCCAGAAACGGTCGCGGAACCGGTCGCTCAGCCGCTCGGCCCACTCCTCCCAGCGGTCGGCGCCGGGCCGGCCGAAGGCGCGCAGCAGGGCGGCGCCGCCGCGGGCCGCCTCGTACGCGTACGCCTGCACCTCGCAGAGCGCGATCGGCGAGGTGGCGAGGCGTCCGTCGCGGTGCCGGATGGCGTCGCCGGAGTCCTTCCAGCCCTGGTTGGCCAGGCCGCGGCCGGTGCCGTCGATGTACTTCAGGAAGCCGTCGCCGTCGGCCGCGCTCTGGTCGTGCATCCAGCCGAGGGCCGCCTCCGCGTGCGGCAGCAGCTCCTCGACCTCCTCGGGGGCGAGCCCCCAGCGCCAGGAGTCGTGCAGCAGCGTGATCCACAGCGGGGTGGCGTCGACGGTGCCGTAGTAGCTGGGCGGCAGGGCGAAGGTGTCGTGGAACGACTGGGCGGCGCGGCGCACTTCGTGCAGGATCTTGCCGGGCTGCTCCTCGGTCTCCGGGTCGTTCCGGAGGCCCTGGCGGCGGGCGAGCGTACGGAGGGTGCCCGCCGCGAGTCCGGTGCCCAGGGGCAGCAGCATCCGGGCCGCCCACAGCGAGTCGCGGCCGAAAAGCGTGAGGAACCAGGGGGCTCCGGCGGCCAGGAACTGGTCGGCGGGGCGCCCGGGTGCCGTGAGCGCCCCGGCCCCGCCCGGTGCCACCGGGTCGCTGAGCCGCAGCCGGTCGAGGTCGGCGGCGGACTGGCCGAGCCACTGGTCGAAGCGGCGGTCGGCGCTGCGCAGCACCGGCGTGCGCCACGGCACGCTCTCCGCCGGCGGCGCCGGGAACTGGTCGCCGTCCTCGTGGGCCGCGACACAGCGCAGTACGGCGGTCCACTCGGTGCCGGGCGCCAGTTCGACGTCGTACGTCAGCCGTCCGGACGCGGCGTCGACGGCGGCGGGCTCCGGGGCGCTGGTGAGCCGTACGGAGAAGGACTCCTTGGCCCAGTCGAGCCCGGCGTCCGTGGCGGTGGCGGCGACGGCGGGCCGTGCGTCGCCCTGCTTGACGCGCTCCATGAGGGCGAGGTCGGTGGCGGCGGTGACGATCAGCGTGACCCGGACGTGTTTCCGCCCCGCGTTGCCGAGTTCGAGGGTCTCCTCCAGGCATCCGGGGGTGACGCGGCGGCGGCGCCACAGGGTGACGGCGGGGTCCGGGGTGGACTCGCCCAGGCCGCGCAGCACCCCGCGGAAGGACGCCCGGTCGGCTCCTTCGAGGGCGCCCCGTACCGGCGCGATCCCGACGCCGTCGGCCTCGACGGTCAGCCGTGCGAGGGCTCTGCTGTCGCCGTGGTAGAAGCCGTCGGCACCGCCGTCGAACTGCCCGTCCGCGTGGGATATCGCGAAGCTCGGCGCGTACAGCGTGACGCTGGCGTCGTGCAGGAACGGCTGCAGTGCCTCGGCCGCCGGGACGGCCTCTGCGACGGAGTTCATAGCGTCGTGGGTCTTGACAGTGGTGGACAACAGAGCAGAACCTCTCAGTCATTGGAGCGTTCCAAGAACCCTAACGACGACTTCAGCTCGTTG
Organism: Streptomyces sp. NPDC059255; assembly: GCF_042752355.1. Classification (NCBI taxonomy): domain Bacteria; kingdom Bacillati; phylum Actinomycetota; class Actinomycetes; order Kitasatosporales; family Streptomycetaceae; genus Streptomyces; species Streptomyces sp. NPDC059255. The sequence continues at coordinate 126,450 of NZ_JBHYZP010000019.1, read as the reverse complement.
ACAATGGGATTTGAACGCTCCAATAAACTCGTAGAGTCATCAGAAGATCCATCCGCCCGCACGAGATCCACCCGCCAGACCCCATCGCCAGACCCCATCGCCAGATCCACCCGCCAGATCCACCAGCCAGGTTCACCCGTCGACGCGTGAGAACGGTTCCGGAGACAGTCATGCCCCGCTCCACCAGGCCCCCTTCGTCCAAGCCGGGTCCCGTGACCCTGGCCATGGTGGCGCGGCGGGCCGGTGTCTCCCCTCAGACCGTCTCGAACGCCCTCAACGCCCCGGGGCTGCTCAGACCGGAGACCTTGGAACGGGTCCGCGCCACCGTCGACGCGATGGGCTACCGCCCGCACCGGGCCGCGCAGACGCTGCGCACCCGCTCCAGCAAGCTCATCGGGTACGGCATCCGCCCCACCGCCCCCGGCGCCACCGCCCCGGTCATGGACCGCTTCCTGCACGCCCTCTCGCAGGCCGCGGACGAGGCCGGTTACCGGATCCTGCTCTTCGCCTCGCCGCCCGGCAGCCCGGGGCTCGACGGCCACGAGGAACTCCTCGACCTGCACAGCGTGGACGGCTTCGTGCTCAGCGGCACCGACCGCGGCGACCCCCGCCAGGCGTGGCTGGCCGGGCGCGGCGTGCCGTTCGTGGGGTTCGGCCGGATGTGGTCGGGCCGGCAGATCGGCGACTGGGCGGATGTCGACGGCGCCTCGGGCACCGACGCCGCCGTCGACCATCTGGTCGCCCAGGGCCACCGGAAGATCGGGTTCCTGGGCTGGCCGCGCGGCTCCGGCGTCGGCGACGACCGCGCCGAGGGGTGGCGGCGCGCCATGCGCCGGAACCGGCTGCCGGTACGCGGCCGGCGCGCCCAGAGCCTGGACGACCTGGCCGCCGCGCGCGCCGCCGCGGGCCCCCTGCTCGACTCGGGCGTGACCGCCGTGGTCGCCGCCAGCGACATGCTCGCGCTCGGCTGCTACCAGGCGCTGCGCGACCGCGATTCGGTGCCCGGCCGGGACGTCGCCGTCATCGGCTTCGACGACTCGCCGGCCGCCGCGCTCCTCTCCCCCGGACTCTCCACGGTCGCCCAGCCGCTGGAGGCCGTCGGGCACGAGTGCGTCCGCCTGCTGCTGGCCCGGATGACGGCCCCGGACGCGCCGCCCGAGCGCGTCCTGCTCGAACCGTCCCTCGTCATCCGGGACAGCACGCCCCCGCCGGGCGGCTGAGCCCCCGGCCCCTGAACCCCCGGGGCGGGCCCGCCCCGTCACCGCCCCGGGTCCTTCTCCCCGTACGCCCCGGCCATCCGCCCCCATCGGACGGCCGGGGTCCGTACCCGAACCCGAGCCGCATTTTTCATCTTTTCTGGAGGAATACATGGTCACCCGTACGGCCGTCGCCGCCCTCGCCACCTGCGCGGCGCTGCTGGCCGCCACCGGCTGCTCGTCCAGCTTCGACAAGGGCAAAGAACCGGCCCAGGACACCACCGCCAAGCAGAACCTGACCGTTCTGATCGCCACATCCGGGGACGCCGAGACCCAGGCCGTCAAGAAGGCCGCCGCGGCGTACGCGAAGAAGTCCGGCAACACGGTCGACGTCCAGGTCGCCAAGGACATGAACCAGCAGCTGGCCCAGTCGTTCGCCGGGCACAAGCCGCCGGACGTCTTCTACGTCAACTCGGACCAGTTCGCGAACTACGCCAAGGGCGGTTCGCTGTACGCGTACGGGGACCAGATATCCGACGCGGACGACTTCTCGGAGCAGCTCCGCACGTCCTTCTCGTACGACGGGAAGCTGGTCTGCCTGCCCAAGGACACCTCCACGCTCGCGCTCACCATCAACACCGAGCTGTGGAAGAAGGCCGGGCTGACGGAGAAGGACTACCCGAAGACCTGGGCGGAGCTGAAGACCGTCGCGGACAAGCTCACCGGCGACGGCGTCACCGGCCTGGTCACCAGCGACGAGTTCCAGCGCCTCGGCGTCTTCATGCGGCAGACGGGCGGCTGGATCACCGACTCCGGCCAGACGAAGATGACGGCCGACTCCAAGGAGAACGCCGAGGCGCTCTCCTACGTGCAGTCGCTGCTCAAGTCCGGCTCGATGAAGTTCGCCAAGCAGGTGGACACGAGCTGGGGCGGCGAGGCCCTCGGCAAGGGCAAGGCCGCCATGACCATCGAGGGCAACTGGCTCGACGGCGGGATGAAGCTCGACTACCCGGACGTGAAGTACACCGTCGCCCCGCTCCCCTCCGGCCCGGCCGGCCAGGGCACGCTCGCGTTCAGCAACTGCTGGGGCGTCGCCGCCGAGAGCCCGCACCGCGCGGCCGGCGTCGACCTGGTGAAGCACCTCACCTCCGCCGGCCAGCAGCTCGCCTTCGCCGACGCGTTCGGCGTCATGCCCACGCGCACCAGCGCGCTGAAGACGTACGCCGAGCAGAAGCCCCAGGCCAAGGCGTGGGTGGACGGCAGCGCCTACGCGCAGGGTCCGGTGACCATCGCCGGGTTCGACAAGGTCCTCAGCCAGTTCAACACCGACCTCCAGTCGCTGCGCACCGCCGACCCGAAGAAGATCCTCGCCGACCTCCAGCGCAACGGCGAACAGGCGATCGCGAAGGGCAACTGAGCACCATGCCCCTCCGCACCACGCCACGCTCCGCGGCGCGCGCCGAGCGCGCACCCCGAGCCGCCGGCGCGCCGGGCGACCCTGACACGCCCGGCGCGGCCGGTTCGACCGCGAAGGGCCGCGCCTCGCGCGCGGCCCTTCGCGGGGAGGGCGCATGGGGCTGGCTGTTCGTCAGCCCCATGCTGCTCGGCCTCGGCTGCTTCCTGGTCCTGCCGATCCTGATGGCGCTCTGGGTCAGCCTGCTGAACTGGGACGGGCAGTCCAACCCGTTCTCCGGCCAGGCCGACTTCGTCGGTCTCGACAACTACCGGGCGCTGCTCACCCAGGACGGTCTGGACCGCACGCTCTTCGCGACCGCCCTGCGCAACAACGCCTACTACGTGGTGCTGACCGTGCCGCTCCAGACCGGCCTGGCGCTGGGACTGGCGCTGCTCGTCAACCAGAAGCTGCTGCGCGGGCGCGGCGCGCTGCGCACCGCGTTCTTCTTCCCGTCGGTCACCAGCGCCATCGCCGTCTCCACCATCTTCCTCTTCCTCTTCCAGGGCAGCGGGGCCGTCAACTCCGTGCTGTCGTGGATCGGGGTCAAGGGGCCGAACTGGTTCTCCGATCCACGTGGTGTGCTCTCCCTGCTCCTCGGCTCCCTGGGTGTCGTCGACCCGGAGCAGCCCACCGGGATGCTGGCCGAGCACACCACCATGGGGCTGTCGTGGTTCGAGTGGCTGTCGGGCCCCTCGGTCGCGATGTGCACGATCATCCTGCTCTCGGTGTGGACCACTTCGGGCACGTTCATGCTGATCTTCCTCGCGGCGCTCCAGGACATCCCGAGGGAGCTGGAGGAGGCCGCGGCGCTCGAAGGCGTCAACCGCCGCCAGCTCCTGCGGTACGTGACGCTCCCCGCGCTGCGTCCCGTGCTCTTCCTGGTCCTCACCCTGGGGCTGATCTCCACCTGGCAGGTCTTCGACCAGGTGTACGTGATGGGCCAGGGCGCCCCGGGCAACACGACGCTGACGCCCGCGTTCCTCTCGTACTCCGCGGGCTTCGACAACGCGGACTTCGGCCAGGGCTCGGCGATCGCGTTCATCCTGCTCGCCCTGATCCTCTTCTTCACCGCCTTCCAGCGCTGGGTGCTGCGCGAGCGCGGCGCGGGCAGCAGGGGGAACCGACGTACCAGGAGGAACCGATGACCGCCTCGGGTACGCGGGTACGCGACCGGGTCCGCCCCGTACTGCCCCGGTTCCCGCTGCCGCTGCGCACCGCGGGGTACGTGCTGGTGGTGGGCATGGGGCTGCTCTATCTGATGCCGTTCGCGCTCCAGTTGGTGACCGGGTTCAAGACCGACGCGGACGCCGCGGCCAATCCTCTGTCGCTGCTGCCCACGACGCCGACGACCGCCGCATATCAGCGGCTGTTCGGGCTGGGTCAGGGGGAGGACGGGGTGCCGTTCCTGCGCTGGCTCTCCAACTCCGCGCTGGTGGCGGTGCTGGTGACGGCGGGGCGTGTGTTCTTCGACTCGATGGCCGGGTACGCGCTGGCGCGGCTGCGCTTCCGGGGCCGCTCGCTGCTGTTCGGCTTCGTCGTCGCGCTGATCGCGGTGCCCGGGGTGACGCTGCTCATCCCGAAGTTCCTGGTGCTCAACACCTTCGGCATCTTCGACACGTACACCGGCATGATCCTGCCGCTGCTGGTGGACGCGGCGGGCATCTTCATCATGAAGCAGTTCTTCGAGTCGGTGCCGCGTGAGGTGGAGGAGGCGGCGCGGGTCGACGGGGCGGGGGTGTTCCGGATCTTCTGGTCCGTCGTCCTGCCGATGGCGCGGCCGGCGCTGATCACCCTGACGATCCTGTCGTTCCAGGGGTCGTGGAACGAGTTCACCCACTTCCTCATCTCCACGCAGTCCGCGCAGTACGAGACGCTCACCACGGGTCTGGCGCGCTTCACCTCCGGCGGGCTCGGCGGCGGAACCCAGTACCCGCTGAAGCTGGCGGCGGCGCTGCTCTCCACCCTGCCGGTGGCCGCGCTGTTCTTCTGCTTCCAGCGGTACTTCGTCAACGGCGCGAACTCGGGGGCCGTCAAGGAGTAGCGCGGCGTCCCGGGGACAGCGGGGCGGGGGACGTACGGCGGCGGGGCGGTGCGCGGGATCGGCTGATCCGGTGAAACACCCCCGCCCGCCGGTGCCGTCCCCCGCCCCGTCCGCGTCTCTCTCGCGAAGGTGTCGGGGGCGTGCCCGCGGCCGTGCGGGCCCCGAGGAGAGAGGGGGCGCGATGGGCAGGAAGCACATCGACACCCGGCTGCTGGCACAGCTCACCGAGCAGTCCCAGGACCTGCACAGCGACGCGCTGAGGATCACGGGCCGGGCCATGGCGCCGACCGCGTCCGCGGAGGACGTCATGGCGCTGCAGACGGCGGCGTCACTGGAGAATCTGGCGGTCGGCGTCTACCGCACCGCCGCCCGTCTGCCGTTCATCAGGAGCGGCAACAAGACGCTCGTGGCGTTCATCTCCACGACCACGCGGCAGCACGAGGAGCACGCCAAGGCGTTCAACGCCGCGGTCACCCGGGCCGGCGGCCGGGCCCAGACCGGGACCGACCCGAAGTACGCGGCCGTGGTCAGGAAGACGCTGCCGACCGTGAAGACCCCGGCGGACGTGGTCAAGCTGGCCATCTCCCTGGAGGACGTGGCCGCGCAGACGTACACCAAGAACGTCGGCCAGGTCAGCAGCGGGCCGCTGCGCCGGCTCTTCGGTTCCGTGGCGCCGGTGGAGGCGCAGCACCGCGCGACGCTGCTGGCGGTGCAGGCGCTGCTCAGCGCCGGGGACGAGAGCCTGATCGCCATCCCCACCGATGTCGCGAAGCTGCCCCCGGCGGTCGGTTCGGTGGGCTTCCCCGACGCGTTCTACCCGACGGCAGACGCGTCGCCCGTCTCGGAAGGGGCAGTCCGATGAGTACCGCTACGAGTACCGCTACGAGTACGGGTACGAGCACCGGTACCGGTGGCACACGCGACGGCTGGGAGCTGCCCGTCGGCGAGGACGGGCTGGGCCGCCTCACGCGGGAGATGACCGAGGCGCACCGGGAGACCCTGCCCGTGATGCGGGCGCGCGCCGCCGCGCTGGCGGCGCGCCTCGGCGGCGGCCGTACGGGGCGGGAGGGGCCCGTGGACGCCGGGCGCCGGCGGTTCCTGCTGGGCGCGGGCGGCGCCGGGGCGGCGTTCGCGCTGGCGGCCTGCTCGGGCGGGTCCTCCGACGGCCCGGCGAACCCCGTCGCGGACACGGTCACGTACACCGGGGATCTGCGGTACGTCGCGCTGGCGGCGGCCCTGGAGAACCAGGCGGTCGACGCGTACCGGGCGACGCTGGCGGCGGCGAAGGCGGGCCGGCTGGGCACCGTACCGCCCGCGGTGTCGTCCTTCGTCACGACGGCGAAGGCCCAGCACACCGACCACGCGAAGGTGTGGAACTCGGTGCTGACCGGGGCGGGCAGGCCCGCGATCAGGGGGGTGCCGCTCACCGACCGCGAGGAGATCACGACCGCGCTGGGCAAGGCCCGGAACGCGGGCGACGCGGCCGCGCTCGCCCTCCGGCTGGAGGATCAGGCGGCGCAGACGTATCTGCTGTCGACGTACAGCGTGAAGAGCGCGTCGGGGATCGAGACGGCGGCGACGATCGCGCCCGTGGAGGCGATGCACGCGGCGATCCTCCGTTTCGTGCTGGGGGAATACCCCGTTCCGGACGCGTTCCTGCCGGTCGACAAGGCGGCGAAGCCGAGCCTCCTGACGGTGTGAGCGAGGGCGGTGGGAGACTGGGGGGTCCCACCGCACCACACCGAGATCGAGGCACCACCTTGCCGTTCGTCCCGGCCGCCCGTGCATCGGCGGCCCCTCTCCTCGCCCTCTCCCTGGCGCTCGTCCTCGCGCTCACCGGCTGCGGCGCCGGCCCGGACTCCCCCGGCGGATCCTCCCCCGGCGGATCCTCCGGAAACGCCCCTTCCAAGAGCGGGAGTTCCGCCGCCCCGGCGGAGCGGGTCGGGCAGCCGAAGGCGAACGATCCCTTCGACTACCAGCTCGGCGGGGCGTACGACCCGCCCGCCGGGGTGCGTACGGTCATCAGGGACCGTACGGCGAAGCCCGCGCCCGGGGTGTTCAACATCTGTTACGTCAACGCCTACCAGACGCAGCCGGACGCCGTGGGGTGGTGGCAGAAGAACCATCCGGACCTGCTGCTGCGGGACGCGGACGGCGACACCGTCATCGACGAGGACTGGGACGAGCCGCTGCTGGACATCTCCACCGCCGATCGCCGCGAGCGGCTGGCGGGCATCGTCGGCGGATGGATCGACGGCTGCGCGCGGGACGGGTTCGACGCCGTCGAGGCGGACAACCTGGACTCGTACCTGCGGTCGGACTCCCTGCTCGACCGCGAGCAGGCGACCGCCTTCGCCCGGCTGCTGGCCGCGCGCGCCCACCGGGCGGGGCTGTCGATCGGCCAGAAGAACGCGGTGGAGATGAGCGGGGCGCGGGACGCCATCGGCTTCGACTTCGCGGTCGCCGAGGAGTGCGGGCGGTACGACGAATGCGGGGAGTACGCCGAGGCGTACGACGACAAGGTGCTGGTGGTGGAGTACCGGCGGCCGGACTTCACCGCCGCGTGCGAGGCGTGGGGCGACCGGCTGTCGATCGTCCTGCGGGACCTCGATGTCGTCCCGGCGGGCGAGCCGGGGCATGTGAACGAGCGCTGCTGACACCGTGTGAGACCGGCCCCGCCCGTTCCTCCGGACGGGGTCCCGGCACCGGGGTCACCGGCGCCGGAGCCAGCGGGGCCGGAGCCAGCGGGGGCCGCGCCGGGGGCGGGGCGGCGGAAGCACGGGGCCCGTGCCGGGGGGCCGGGGCCCGCCGCCGCTGTCGGCGTCGACCGGCAGGCGCAGCCCTTCCTTGTCGTACCGGGTCGCCGCGATCACCTCCACGAGCCGCTCCTCGTCGAAGCTCTCCGAGTCCCGCACGTGCGGGACGAAGCCGACGAGCACCCCGTCCTCGACGACCTCGGCCCGCAGTCCCAGCTCCCCGTCGATGTCCCAGACGGCCTCACCGCCGTCGTACAGGACGACCCGTACACCGCACTGGTACACGCCCAGATGCGCCAGATGGGCCGGCACACCCCGGGCCCGCAGCGACGTCACGAGACGGCCGGCACGTTCCTCATCCATCCGATGGCCATCTCCCCGTGCGGCGACCTGTGGGCGACTTTTTTGCAGGGATATGTCCCTACGGCTTCATGGTAGGCCGATTCCCCGGGATCTGGGTGGGCACCCGGTCGCCCGCCCACCCCCGCAGCTCCGGCTCGTCCAGCGAACGGACCCACAGGTCGACCAGCGCCATGGTCCGTTCCGCCGGCCACGGGCCGACGCCCAGGATGCGCATCCCGGCCCGTTCCGCGGCCTCGATCCCGCAGTGGGAGTCCTCGACGGCGAGGGTGTCGGCCGGGTCCGCGCCGCAGAGCCCGGCCGCGGTGAGATAGACGTCCGGGTGCGGCTTGGGTCTGATGCCGTTGTCGTCGTCGGGTACGACGACATGATCGAAGCGGTCGAGCAGGCCGGCCGTGCCGAGCGAGGACTCCACCACCTCTTTCGGGCAGTTGCTGGCGACGGCCAGCGGGGCGAACCGGGCCGCCTGTTCGACGAGTTGGCGCGCGCCGGGCATGGTCAGGGGCCGGTCGGCGACCAGGGCGCCGAAGTGCCCGAGCAACCGTTCCGTCAGATCCGCGCCCAGCTCCGGGTGGCCCGCCTCCTCGGCCATGAGAGCGCCGCACTCCGTGTAGTGCAGCCCCTTGGCCCGCTCGGTGAAGCCCGGCGCGGGGGTGAATCCGAACTCGCGCAGGGCGCGGAGGCGTGCGTCCTGCCAGTGGCATTCGGTGTCCATGAGAGTGCCGTCACAGTCGAAGACGATGGCGGCAGGTGTCCAGGAAAGGATGCGTTGAGCTGTCATCCGATTGTTTCCGTTCAGGAGAGCCCTGACAGCGGTAGCGCTGGCCACCGCATCGATGTGAATACACCGCGGGCGCGAGGGTCACCCGCGAAGAGAAGCGGGTGCGGTTCCAGGCGGGCGCGACCTCGGAATGGAGGCCGGATCCAGCGACCACCGAAGAACATAACGATCGCTACGCTAGAGAGAGAAACATTGAGCAGTCAAGCGATCGCATTTAGTATCGCTATCTGCTTATTGGTACCGCAGCACCCCGAAAGCCTTCTGCAGACCGTCCTGGAAAAAGCGGAAAACGCAGGTCGCGTGGTGCGGAACGCACAACACGCGGGCGGGCGGGTCGTATTCGATGAAGCGCGACGTTTTCAGCCGACCGGCGGTAGGGCGGAGCAGTCTGCCACGGCTCACGAAGGCCGCCGCCTGACGCGCCGCCTCCAGAACGATCATCCCCGGCAGATGGTCGGTCGCGTGGTCGAAGAAGTACGGGTGCCTCATGTCCGCGGGTTCCACCAGGAGGGTGGCGCCGTCGGTGCCGATCACCACGTCGTGCGCGCCGCTCACCCCGACCCCGGCCGGGTCGGGGCGCGTCCGGTCCGCCGCTCCGGCGGGCGCGGTGACCGCCGTACGGCCCTCCCGTACGGCGTCGTACTGCTCGGGCCGGAAGAACCGGGCGCCGCCCCCGGCCCGGGCGAAGCGCACCCCGTCGGCCAGGTAGTCGACCTCCAGCCGGATGCCGCTGACCGCCCCTTCCGTGTCATGGCGCAGGCCGCTCACGCCGACGCGGCAGCGGACGCAGGTGGCGCCGGAGACCAGCCGCGGCTCGGCGGACGGGTCGATCTCGTAGAACAGGTCGGTGATGATCAGGTTCGCCGACGGCCGGACCGCGAAGTACCGCAGGGGGATGTAGATGCCGAGCTGGCGCAGCGTCTCGACGATCATGAGCGGGCTGTGGAGTTCGCCGCCGCCGCGCGGGAAGGTCGGGTGGGAGCGCGGCCAGGAGGCCGCGGCCTCGAATCCGCCGCCCCTCGCCCGCCGTACGTCGGTGAGCAGCACCTCCGCGACGGAGGCGCGGTGCACGAGCTCGCGGGCCACCGTGCGCGACCAGGACAGCGGTCGGTCGTATCCGTCGTACCGGCCGACTTCACCCGATGTGTTCATGCGACCAGAACATCTTAATTCTTCTGCATACGCACCCTCTCCCGGCCCGCGGGGAGCACCGGCAGGGCAGCCGACAAAGACGCTAGATTGCGTACTGTCATTTATCGGAACGGCAATCCGGAGTGTACGTGCAGGTACGGGCGGAGCAGGTACGGGCGAAAGCGACGCGGAGGTTTCTGCTGGAGGCGGCGGCACACCTGTTCGATGAACGGGGTTATGTCGGAACCAGCATCAGTGATATCAGCACACAATCAGGTCGCACCAGCGGAGCTATTTATTTCCATTACGCCAGCAAGGAGAATCTGGCGCTGGCCATTGTCGAGGAGCATTTCGCCGCCTGGCCCGATCTGATCGGCCGCTACCGGACGGCCGGATTCCCGGCGCTCGAACGGCTGGTGGCCCTGAGTTTCGACGTGGCCAGAGCCTTCCGCGACGACGTGGTGATCCGCGCCGGTTCCCGGCTCTGGGCGGAGCGCTCCGCCATCGACGCCACCCTGCCGCGCCCCTTCGTGGGGTGGCTGGAGACGGTCACCGGACTGCTCGAAGAGGCGCGCGAGGAGGGGGCGCTCGCGGAGGGGATCGCCCCGGAGATGGCCGCGCACGGACTGGTCTGCGCCTTCTTCGGGCTGCACACCGTCTCGGACGCGCTGGAGGGGCGCCGGCAGATCGAGGAGGGGCTGCACGATCTGTGGCTGCTGCTCCTGACCGCGCTCCGGCCCGGCTGCGACGCGCGGGCGCTGATCACCCGGGCGCGTGAACACGGCGAACGGATGCGCGAGGCCGTGGCGGAGAAGGAGCCCGGGGCGAAGGGCGAGGGGAGGACCCCGCGGAAGCGGAAATCAACAGGGAAGGCGACAGGCAAGGCGACGGGGAAGGGAACGGGGAAAGGAACGGCGGCCGGCAAGGGAACGGCCGCGGGAAAGGCGAAGGGCAAGACCGGCCGGGCGAAGGGGACGGCGGCCGGCGTGGGGCCCTGAGCGCCGCCGCGGTCATCCTGGGTCTGTCGTTCCGTCAGACCCCGGGGCCGGTCGTACGGATCGGGCCCCTGCTCCTGTCGCTCGGTCAGGCCGTGGCCGGCTGAGCCGTGCTCGTCCGCCGTACCGCCAACTGCGCGCCGAGGGCGGCCTCCCGGGGCGCGAGGGACGCCCCGGGAGGCCGTCCACCGCCTCGCTCTCCTCCCCGCCTCCTCCCCGCCTCCTCGCGGAAAACCGCACGTAACAAGCTATTGACAGGACATATGGACATCGAGCATCGTACGAGCAACTAGAGCGCGCTAGTAGAGCGTGCCAGGTGCTGGAGGTCCCCTTACATGGCAGTCCTGGACGTCCTGACCATGGGACGGGTCGGAGTCGACATCTATCCGCTGCAGACGGGCGTCGGTCTGGCGGATGTCACCTCGTTCGGCAAGTACCTGGGAGGCAGCCCCACCAACGTCGCGGTCGCCTCGGCGCGTTACGGCAGGAGCGCGGCGGTGATCACCAAAACCGGCGACGATCCCTTCGGCGGGTACGTGCGGCGCGCCCTCGCCGAGTACGGCGTCGACCCCAGCCACGTCGGGGTCTCCGCGGTCGCGCCGACCCCGGTGACGTTCTGCGAGATCTTCCCGCCGGACGACTTCCCGCTCTACTTCTACCGGCTGCCGCTCGCCCCCGACCTGGACATCCGCCCCGGCGATCTGGACCTCGGCGCCGTCGCGTCGGCCCGGATCTTCTGGATGACCGGCACCGGGCTGAGCGCCGAGCCGAGCCGGTCGGCGACGCTCGCGGCGCTCCGGCACCGGAACCGGGCGGGCATCACCGTCTTCGACCTCGACTGGCGGCCGATGTTCTGGGAGGGCGCCTACGCGGGCGGCCGCGAGGTCCGTCCCGGCGAGGCCGTGGCGGAGGCCCGCGCGTACTACCGCGAGGCACTCGCCCACGCCACCGTCGCCGTCGGCAACCGCGAGGAGTGCGAGATCGCCACCGGCGAGACCGAACCGTACGCCGCCGCCCGCGCGCTGCTCGCACTCGGCGTCAGGACCGCCGTCGTGAAGCAGGGCCCCAAGGGCGTGCTGGCGATGGACCGGGACGGCACCGCGGTCGAGGTGCCGCCCGTTCCGGTCGAGGTCGTCAACGGCCTCGGCGCGGGCGACGCGTTCGGCGGCGCGCTCTGCCACGGGCTGCTGGCCGGCTGGGACCTGACACGGACGATGCGCTTCGCCAACGCCGCGGGCGCGATCGTCGCCGGGGAGCTGGCCTGCTCGGACGCCATGCCCGACGCGGCGGCGGTCGAGGCGCGGCTCGGCGGGAACTCGAACGAGGAGGAGAGCACCGGTGTCCAGGGAGTCCAGGGTGTCTGACCGGATCCGGCGGATCGTCGAGACACGGGTCACCAACCCCGGCGCCATCGCCGAGGCCGCCGCCCGGCGGGTCAGGGCCGCCTCGCCGCTCGGCGGGAACGGCCGGGCGATGATCATCGCCGCCGACCACCCCGCGCGCGGCGCCAACGCGGTCGGCTCCGACCCCACCGCGATGGCCGACCGCCGGCAGCTCCTGGACCGGATGTGTACCGCGCTGGAGCGCCCCGGGGTGACCGGGGTGCTCGCCACCGCCGACATCCTGGAGGACCTGCTGCTGCTCGGCGTGCTCGACGGCAAGAGCGTCTTCGGCTCCATGAACCGCGCGGGGCTGGCCGGTTCGGCCTTCGAGATCGACGACCGGTTCACCGGGTACGACGCCGAGACCATCGCCGCCATGCGCTTCGACGGGGGCAAGACGCTCACCCGTATCTGCCTGGACGACCCGGCCACCCCCTCCGTGCTGGAGCAGACCGCGCACGCCGTGGACGAGCTGAACGACCGCGCGCTGATCGCCATGATCGAGCCGTTCCTCTCCCGCTGGGTGGACGGGAAGATCCGCAACGACCTCTCCCCCGACGCGGTGATCACGTCGATCACCATCGCGTCAGGCCTCGGCCGCCGCAGCGCCTACACCTGGCTGAAGCTGCCGGTCGTCGAGGAGATGGAGCGGGTCCTCGCCTCCTCCACGCTGCCCGTGCTGCTGCTCGGCGGCGAGGTCAAGGACGCGGAGGCGGCGTTCACCGCCTGGCAGAAGGCGCTCGCCCTGCCGACCGTGCAGGGCCTGATCGTCGGCCGGTCGCTGCTCTACCCCGCCGACGGCGATGTCGCCGGCGCCGTGGACCGCGCGGTGAGCCTGCTGTGACCGGCCGCCCCGTCACCGACGCGTACATCGTGTACACCGCGGGTGCCGCACCCGCCGCCCGCCAGCTGCACCAGCACCCGCACCCGCACCCACACCCGCACCAGTCGACCGAAGGAGCGCGAGGAGTCCGTGGTGAGTGACCACTCCCTGCATCTGCCCGCCGGTTCCACCGCCGAGGGACCGTACACCACCGTCGTCACCCCCGAGTCGGCGCGCTGGGGCCACTCCGGGCTGCGCGTCGTCGAACTCGCCCCGGGCGAGCAGGTCTCCCTCGGCACCGGCGACAGCGAGTACCTGGTGCTGCCGCTCGGCGGGTCCTGCACGGTCGTCGCCGACGGCAGGACCCTTCTCCTCGCCGGCCGGGACGGCGTCTTCGACGCGGTCAGCGACTTCGCGTACCTCCCCCGCGACACCGACGCCGTGATCCGCAGCGAGCGCGGCGGCCGGTTCGCCCTCCCCTCGGCGCGCTGCGAGCGCCGGCTGACCGTACGGTACGGGCCCGCCGAGGACGTACCGGCCGAGCTGCGCGGTGCCGGGAACTGCTCGCGCCAGGTCAACAACTACTGCCTGCCCGGCACGTTCGAGGCGGACCAGCTCCTCGTCTGCGAGGTGCTCACCCCCGGCGGCAACTGGTCGTCGTACCCGCCCCACAAGCACGACGAGGCCCGCCACGACGAGCACGGCACCCCGGTCGAGAGCGAGCTGGAGGAGATCTACTACTTCGAGGTGGCGCCGGGCCCGGCCGGCCCCGGCCTCGGCTACCAGCGGGTGTACGGGACGGCGGAGCGGCCCCTCGACGTCCTCGCCGAGGTGCGCAGCGGGGACACGGTGCTGATCCCGCACGGCTGGCACGGCCCCTCGATCGCCGCCCCCGGCTACGACCTCTACTACCTGAACGTCATGGCGGGCCCCGGCCCGGACCGCGCCTGGCTGATCTGCGACGATCCGGCCCACGGCTGGGTCCGCGCCACCTGGGAGGACCAGGCCACCGACCCCCGGCTGCCGTTCGGCACCGGCACCCCCGAGGAGCTGTGATGGCGACGGAGACCGTACGGCTCACCACCGCGCAGGCGCTCGTACGGTTCCTGGCGAACCAGTACAGCGAGCGGGACGGCGAGGAGCAGCGGCTGATCCCCGGCGTCTGGGGCATCTTCGGGCACGGCAACGTGGCGGGCCTCGGGCAGGCGCTGCTCCAGGCGGACCGTACCGGCGAGGCGGACCTCCCCTACCACCTGGCCCGCAACGAACAGGGCATGGTGCACGCCGCGGTGGCCTTCGCGAAGATGCGCGACCGGCTCTCCGCGTACGCCTGCACCGCGTCCACCGGACCCGGCTCCACCAACATGATCACGGGCGCGGCCCTGGCCACCACCAACCGGCTGCCGGTGCTGCTGCTGCCCAGTGACATGTTCGCCACCCGCGCCGCCGACCCCGTCCTCCAGCAGCTGGAGGACACCCGGGGCGGCGATGTCTCCGTCAACGACGCCTTCCGCCCGGTGTCCAAGTACTTCGACCGGATCAGCCGGCCCGAACAGCTCGTGCCCGCCGCGCTCGCCGCGATGCGGGTGCTCACCGACCCGGTGGAGACCGGCGCGGTGACGCTCTGTCTGCCGCAGGACGTGCAGGCCGAGGCGTACGACTGGCCGGTGGGGTTCTTCCGGCGCCGCGTCTGGCACATCGGCCGGCCCGTGCCGGAGCCCGCCGCGCTGGGGCGCGCCGCCGCACTGCTGCGCACCGCGCGCAGGCCACTGCTCGTCGCGGGCGGCGGAGTGGTGTACTCCGGCGCCGAGGGCGCGCTGCGCGACTTCGCCGAGGCCACCGGCATCCCCGTCGCGGACACCCACGCGGGCAAGGGCGCGCTGCCCTGGGACCACCCGGGCGCGGTCGGCGGCCTCGGCTCGACCGGGACGACGGCGGCCAACGCGCTGGCGGCCGAGGCGGATGTCGTCATCGGCGTCGGCACGCGCTACAGCGACTTCACCACCGCGAGCCACACCGTGTTCGGCGACCCGGACGTGCGGTTCGTCAACCTGAACGTGGCCCGGCTCGACGCGGTGAAGCACTCCGCCGAGCCGCTGGTCGCGGACGCCCGGCTCGGACTCCAGGCGCTGGAGCGGGAGCTGGACGGCTGGGGGACCGACGACGCCTACCGGCAGCGGGTGGCGGAGCTGGCCGGGGAGTGGCGGCGTACGGCGGAGGAGTGCCTCTCCACCGACCACGGGCCGCTGCCCGCGCAGACCGCGATCCTGGGCGCGCTGCGCCGGTCGCTCGACGACCGGGACGTCGTGATCAACGCGGCGGGCTCGCTGCCCGGCGACCTCCAGATGCTGTGGCGCGCCCGCGACCCGAAGGCGTACCACGTCGAGTACGCGTACTCCTGCATGGGGTACGAGGTGGCCGCCGGGCTCGGCGCGAAGATGGCCGATCCGAGCCGTGAGGTCGTCGTCCTGGTCGGTGACGGCTCGTACCTGATGATGGCCCAGGAGATCGTCACCATGGTCTCCGAGCGGATCAAGGTCATCATCGTGATCGTCCAGAACCACGGATTCGCGTCGATCGGCGCGCTCTCGGAGTCGCTGGGCTCGCAGCGCTTCGGTACGCGCTACCGCTACCGGGACCGTGCGAGCGGGCAGCTCGACGGCGAGGTCCTGCCGGTCGACCTGGCCGCCAACGCCGCCTCGCTCGGCGCGGACGTCCTCTCCGCCACCACCGCCGAGGAGTTCGGCCGGGCGATGGCCAAGGCCCGGGACTCGGACCGGACGACCGTCGTCCATGTCGAGACGGACCTGTACGGGCCGAACCCGCCCGGCAGCGCCTGGTGGGACGTCCCGGTCGGCGAGGTCTCCGAGCTGGAGTCGACCCGGCGCGCGTACGGGACGTACCGCGACGCGAAGCGCTCCCAGCGCCACTACCTCTGACGCCTCCTGCCTCCCCGCCTTCCGGCTTGCGCCTCCCGCCTCCCGCCTCCCGCCTCCTGTGAAAGGGCAACCCCCCATGACTGTGCGCATCGGTGTGATCGGCACCGGCATGATCGGCCAGGACCACATCCGCCGGCTCACCCATGTGATCACCGGCACCCGGGTCACGGCGGTGTTCGACATCGACACGGCGCGGGCCGAGGAGGTCGCCGCCTCCGTCGGCGCCCGCGCGCTGGCCAGCGGGCGTGAAGTCATCGACGCGCCCGATGTGGACGCGGTCGTCGTCACCTCGTGGGGCCCGACCCACGCCGAGCACGTCCTCGGCGCCGTCGCCGCGGGCAAGCCGGTCTTCTGCGAGAAGCCGCTCGCCACGGAGGCCGAGGACTGCCTGAAGATCATCGAGGCGGAGACCGCCCACGGCTCCCGGCTCGTCCAGGTCGGCTTCATGCGCCGCTACGACGCCGGCTACCGGGAGATGAAGAAGGTCATCGAGTCGGGCGCCATCGGTGTCCCGCTGATGGTGCACTGCGCCCACCGCAACGCGACCGTCCCGGCCTCCTACACCTCGGCGATGGCCGCGCAGGACACCGCCGTCCACGAGATCGACGTGCTGCGCTGGTTGCTGGACGACGAGATCCGCTCCGTACAGGTGGTGACGCCGCGCCGGACCGGCAAGCGGCACGCGCACCTCCAGGACCCGCAGATCATGCTCTTCGAGACCGCCGAGGGCGTCCGGATCGATCTGGAGGTCTTCGTCAACTGCCAGTACGGGTACGACATCCAGTGCGAGACCGTCGGCGAGGACGGGCTCGTCCGCCTCCCCGACCCGGCGGCCGTCTCCGTACGCACGGCGGGGCGCGCCTCCACCGGGATCCTCCAGGACTGGCAGGGCCGCTTCGAGAACGCCTTCGACACCGAGTTCCGCGAGTGGGCCGAGTCCGTCGCGAACGGCGCCGAGCCCACCGGCCCCTCGGCGTGGGACGGCTACGCCGCGACCGTCATCACCGGCGCGCTCGTCCAGGCCCTGGAGTCCGGCGGGATCGTGCGGGTCGATGCCCTGGAGAAGCGGCCCGCCTTCTACGGAGGGGACACCCGGTGAAGATCGCCCTCGACCCGTACATGCTCCGCGCCCTGCCCATCAGGGAGATGGTGCGCACCGTCGCCGACCTGGGCTACGCGTACATCGAGCTGTCCCCGCGCGACGACTTCATGCCCTTCTTCCGCCACCCGCGCGCCGACGACGAGCGCGTGGCCGAGCTGAGGAGCGCGCTGGACGAGACGGGCGTGCAGCTCTCCAGCGTGCTGCCGCTCTACAAGTGGTCCAGCCCGGACGAGACCGAGCGGCAGAGCGCCGTCCGCTACTGGAAGCGGATGATCGAGATCACCGCCCAGCTCGGCTGCCCGCTGATGAACTCCGAGTTCAACGGCCGCCCGGAGGCCGCCGCGCAGAGCGAGGCGGCGTTCTGGCGGTCGATGGAGGAGCTGCTGCCGGTCTTCGAACGCGAGGGCATCGCGCTCAACCTGGAGGCCCACCCGGACGACTTCTGCGAGGAGAACGACCCGGCGGTCGATCTCGTCCGGGCGATCAACAAGCCGTACGTGAACTACCTGTACTGCGCCCCGCACACCTTCCACCTCTCCGGCGCGGCCCCGGGCGCGGACATCGCGGGGATGCTGCGGTACGCGGGCGACAGGCTCCAGCACCTGCACCTCGCGGACACCTTCGACCACAAGGGCTCGTCCGGGCTGCGGTACATTCTCAACCCGCCGGGCACGGCCGCCCGGATCCACCAGCATCTGGACATCGGTCAGGGGGAGGTGGACTGGGACACCTTCTTCTCGACCCTGCGGGAGATGAACTTCGACGGGGTGGCGACGGTCTGCGTCTTCGCGTGGGAGGAGCGGGCGAAGGAGTCGTCCGCGCTGATGCTGGACCGCGTCACGAAGGAGCTGGCCCGCTGAACTCCCGCTGCTCCGGAGGCTCCTGCTGCTCCGGTGCGTACCGGAGCAGCAGGGTGGCGGCGTCGTCGTGCAGCGGGCCCGCCACATGGCGTACGAGATCCCTGCGCAGCGCCTCCAGCGCCGCCGCCAGGTCGGGTCCTGCGAGGAGCGCGGCCCGCTCGCCGAGCGGGTAGAAGGTCCCGGCCGTGTCGCGCGCCTCCGTCACCCCGTCGGTGTAGAGGAGGAGTTGGTCGCCGGGGGCGAACTCCGCGTGGAAGGGCCGGGGGCCCTCGGTGCCGTGCGCCTCCAGGCCGAGGGGCAGCGCGTACTGGTCGGGCTCGGGGAACTCCACCGCGCCGTCCGCGCGGAGCACCATGGGCGGCGGATGCCCGTAGTTGAGGAAGACGGCGCCACCGTCCTCGCCGATCTCGGCGATCAGCGCGGTGACGAACTTCTCGCCGTCCAGCTCCCTGCTCATGGCGCGCTCCACCCGGGCGCCGACGCCGGTCAGTCCTGGCTCGTCGTGCGCCGCCTCCCGGAAGGCCCCGAGGACGACCGCGACGGTCTCCACCGCTTCGAGCCCCTTGCCCTGGACGTCTCCGACGATCACGCGGACGCGCCCCGCGCCGACGGCCACCTCGTACAGGTCGCCCCCGATCCGCGCCTCCGCCACCGCCGAGGTGTACGAGACGGCGACCCGCAGCGGCCCCGCCGTGCCCGGTACGGGGCGGAGCAGCGCGCGCTGGGCCACCTCCGCGATCGAGCGGACGCTGGCGAGTTCGGCCTCGCGGCGCTGCCGCATCCCGACGGCGACCAGGCTCGCCGCCGTCACCCCGGCGACCGAGGCGAACGCCGTGTAGCCGCGGCGGCTCTGCAGCAGCCCGTCGTACAGCCCGAGTGTGAGACAGCACACGAGGGCGAGGACACCGATGAAGGCGGTGCGCCGCCAGCCGCCCACGAGTCCGGCGAAGGCGGGGCCGAGCGAGAAGAGCGGCAGGAAGCCGATCTTGGGCCCGGCGATCAGCTCCACCAGCGCGACGACGGCGAGCGCGGCGAACGGGAGAACGCCCAGCACAACGGGGGTGGAGAGGTCCTCGCCAGGGGTGCCGCGGCCGGTCGGCGCGCCGTCCCCCGCCCCGGTGCGGGCGCCCGCGTTCACGCCCGGGAACGCGGCGGTGGCGGCGGTCGGGGCGCCGCCGGGTCTCGCACCGGGTCCCGTGCCCGGCTTCCCGCCGGGCCGCGTGCCGGACCGGCCTTCCGGTCGGTCCTCCCGCAGCATGTCCGCTCCCGCCTCGCCCATGTTTAGACTATGCAAAGGTTCTGTTGTCAAAGCATCGCGAAAGCTCCATGAACGTCCCGTCGTTATCGAATCGACGCCGTCATCCGGCCTCTGCGGTGCCAGGAGGTGCAGGGCTGTGAAGCAGCCGTCCCCGCCGCCGGGCATGACGCCCCCCACCGGATGGCGGCGGAAGGTGGACAGACTGCCGATCCTCCTCTACCGCGCGGGCCTCGGACCGCTGTTCGGCCGGCGGATGCTGCTGCTCATCCACACGGGCCGGTTCACGGGGCAGTCGCGCCAGGTCGTGATCGGGGTCGTGGAGCAGGACACGGCGCCGCGGAGCTGGACCGTCACCTCCGGCTCCGGCGCGTCGGCGCAGTGGTACCGGAATCTGCGGCACACCCCCCAGGTGACCATCCAGACCGGCCGCCGCTACCACGCGGTCACGGCCCGCTTCCCGGCTCCGGAGGAGTGCGGCCTGATCATGGAGCGGTACGCGCGCGCCCGGCCCCGCGCGGCGAGGACGCTCTGCTCGTTCCTGGGCCTCGACCCGGAGGCCGACGCCGGCCCCGACGCGGACGCGGACGCCCGCCTCGCGGCGTACCGGGCGGCCGGCGAACAGATCGCGTTCGTACGGCTGGAGGAGTCCCGTCCCTCGTTCCCGCGTCCGGCGTGCTCCCCGGCGGCGGAACCGCCCGCCTCCTGAAGCGGGCCTGCGGCACGGTGTCTTGAACCGGGGAGGGCGCCCCCACGTACTACCTCCTCAAGACAGGTTGTCGCCGGACTCCGTACTTCCCCGGGCCCCGTGCGCACAGCGTTCGACGCATTTGAAGGACCGGAGGAACGATCCATGCGCTCCAGGCACCGCCCGGTGATGCTCATGGCCTGCATGCTCGCCCTACTGGCGATCAGCGCCACCGCCTGCTCCGCGCCCACCGGGAGCGCGGGCGCCGGGTCCGCCGGGTCCGCCGGGTCTGCCGGGTCAGCGGGGTCCGCGGGAGGTACCGGCCCGGCCGGGTCCGTCGGCTCCGACGCGCCGGAGGGGTGGCGTGAGGGCGGCTGGCGCGACTGGGACGCCTCGGACTGGGCGCGGGAGGCCGCCGCGTTCTTCAATCCGGTCATCGAGGGGCTGTGGCTCCCGGGCCGGATGCTCCAGGGCACCAGCCCGGACCGGCCGGTGGACGGGAACTTCGGGGACGCGGGCGTCTCCGACCCGGAGCCGGAGCCCGTCGCCGCGCGGCCGGTGCCCGTCTCGTACCGCGACAGCGCCCCGGTGGTCGGCAAGCTCTTCTTCGACACCCCCGAGGGTCCCTCGGTCTGCTCCGCGACGGTGGTGACGGACCCGGCCAACCCCGGTGCCTCCAACCTGGTGTGGACGGCGGGGCACTGTGTGCACGCGGGGGCGAAGGGCGGCTGGTTCCGCAACATCGTCTTCGTGCCGTCGTACAACGACAAGGGGCTGTCGAGCGAGGAGCTGGTGGGGGTGGGCAAGAGCCGGCTCTCGCCGTTCGGCATCTGGTGGGCGGACTGGGCGCAGACCTCGCCCCAGTGGATCTCCGAGGGGACCCCGTCGGGCGGCAGCGGTTCGCCGTTCGACTTCGCCGTGCTGCATGTGAAGAAGCCGGCGGGCAGCGACTTCGCCTCGCTGGAGGAGACGGTCGGCGGCGCGTCCCGCGTCATGTTCGACGCGCCGTCGGCGACGAAGATCGCGGGGATGAGCCTCTGGGGGTATCCGGCCGCGCCGCCGTTCGACGGTGAGCGGATGTTCTCCTGCCAGGGCCGCCCCGGCCGGCTCTCGGTCCGGGACGACCAGCCGTCGCTGTACCGGGTCGGCTGCACGATGACCGGGGGCTCCTCCGGCGGCGGCTGGTTCATCGAGGACGCGCAGGGGCGGTCCGCGCTGGTGAGCAACACGTCCATCGGCCCGAGCGCCCAGACCTGGCTGGCGGGTCCCTACCTCGGCCCGGGGGCGAAGGCGATCTACGACGCCGTCAGCGACAAGTTCGCCTGAGCGGTCCGGGTGAAGGGGCCGGACGAGGGGTCCGGTACGCAGCGCGTTGAGGGTCCGGTACGTGGTCGGGGCGGCGGTCCGTTACGCGGTCCGGGCAGACTCGCGGTAGCGCCGGGGCCCCGGCGTCTCCCGTTCCCGTACGGCCACACGAAAGCGAGATCCGAAGGTGCCGCACATCATCGTCGAGTACACCCCGAACCTGGCCGAGGACCTGGACGTCGAGACGCTCCTCGACGTCCTGCACGAGACCGCGCTCGGCCTGGGCGTCTTCCCCCGCTGGGGCACCCGCACGCTCGCCATGCCGGCGACCGCTGCCCGGGTCGGCGACCGTCCGGGGAGCGGGCCCGCCAACGGCCATGTGCAGATCAGGCTGACGATCGCGCCCGGCCGCCCCGAGGAGCTCAGGAGCCGGATAGCGGACGAGCTCTTCGCGGCGGCGGAGAAGCACCTGGAGCCGATCGCCGCCCGCCGCCCGGTCGGCTTCCAGCTCACGATCACCGAGTTCGACGCCTCGGTCACCCGGACCGGCGGCAGCATCGCCGGCTCCCCGACCCACCGGCCACCGCTCGACGCGTAGGCCCGGGCCGGCGCGCCGGCCCGGGCGGCCCTTTCCAGCTCCGTGCGGCCCCGTCCGCCGCCGCACCCGGTGGCGGACGGGAGCCAGGGGCGGGCGCGCCGGTCGTCGCGTCCGGAAACGTTTTGCCTGGACGGGGGGCGTCCGGGGAGACTGCGAGGACCGCACCACCGCGTCCCCTCACCGGCCCCGAAAGCAGTCTGAGCCCTCCCCATGCACGACCGACTCACCTCCCGCCCCACCGCCACACCCGCCGCCGAATCCGCCGAACCGCTGGCCGGCGGGCTCAAGCAGCGCCATCTCACCATGCTCGGGCTCGGGGGCGTCATCGGCGCCGGGCTCTTCGTCGGTTCCGGCGCGGGGATCGCGCTGGCCGGACCCGGGATCGTCGTCTCGTACCTGATCGCGGGCGCGCTCGCGATGTGCGTGATGCGGATGCTGGGCGAGATGTCGACGGCCATGCCCGCGTCGGGCTCGTTCTCCGTGCACGCCGAGCGCGCGCTCGGCCGGTGGGCGGGTTTCAGCGTCGGCTGGCTGTACTGGTTCCTGCTCGTCGTCGTGCTCGCCGTGGAGGCGACGGGGGCGGCGCAGATCGCGAACGGCTGGCTGCCCTCCGTACCGCAGTGGGCGTGGGTCCTGGTCTTCATGGTCGTCTTCACCGGTGCGAACCTCGCCGCCGTGAAGAACTTCGGCGAGTTCGAGTTCTACTTCGCGGCCCTGAAGGTCTTCGCGATCGTCGCGTTCCTGGTCCTCGGGCTCCTCGCGGTCCTCGGTGTCCTGCCCGACACCCGCCCGGCCGGTCTCGCCAACCTCACCGGGCAGGGCGGCTTCCTCCCCAACGGCTGGCAGGGTGTGACCTCCGGGGTGCTCGCCGTGATCTTCGCCTTCGGCGGTCTGGAGGTCGTCACGATCGCGGCGGCCGAGTCCGACGACCCGGTGCGCTCGGTGGCCCGCGCGGTGCGCAGCGCGGTCTACCGGATCCTGTTCTTCTACGTCGGCTCGATGGCGGTCATCGTGGCCGTGCTGCCCTGGACGGCACAGAAGGCGGGGCTCAGCCCGTACGTCACGGTCCTCGACGCGATCGGTATCCCGTCGGCCGGGCAGATCATGAACATCGTGGTGTTCGTGGCGCTGCTCTCGGCGCTCAACGCCAACCTGTACGGCTCCTCCCGGATGGTCTTCTCCCTGGCCGAGCGGGGCGAGGCGCCGAAGGCCCTGCTGAAGGTGAGCGGGTCGGGCGTGCCCCGGCGGGCGGTGCTGGCGTCGGTGGCGTTCGGGTTCGTCTCCGTCCTGCTCAATCTGAAGTGGCCCGACTCGGTCTTCCTGTACATGCTCAACGCGGTCGGCGCGGTGCTGCTCTTCGTCTGGGCGATGATCGCCGTCTCGCAGCTGCGGCTGCGCCCGCGCGTCGAGCGGGAGGCGCCGGAGCGCCTGGTCCTGCGGATGTGGCTGTTCCCCGGCCTGACGTGGGTGACGCTCGCCGCGATGGCGGCGGTGTTCGTGCTGATGCTGCTCGACGACGCGGCCCGCCCGCAGCTCCTCTGGTCCCTGGGCGCGACGGCGCTCGTGCTGGCGGTGGCGGGGGTACGGGAGCTACGCGCGCGGCGTTCGTGACGCGTACGACACGTGTGACACGTAGGACACGTGTGACACGTAGACGCGTGTGACACGTAGACGCGTGTGACGGGTACGCGAACGGGCCCCGTCCCCGTCGTCCTGAGACGGCGGGGCCGGGGCCCGGTGCGTTCGTCACCCGTCGGGCGACGCGGGTCCGGTCTAGTAGGGACCGTTCACGTTGTCGATCGAGCCGTACCGGTCGGCGGCGTAGTTGCACGCGGCCGTGATGTTGGCGACCGGGTCGTAGGCGTCCATCGCCGTACCGGGCACGTGGTACGCCTGGAACGTCGGGGCGATGACCTGGAGCAGCCCCTTGGACGGAACGCCGTTCTGGGCGTTGATGTCCCAGTTGTTGATGGCGTTCGGGTTGCCCGAGGACTCACGCATGATGTTGCGGTGGATGCCCTCGTAGCTGCCGGGGATCCCGTGCTGGGCCATGACGTCCAGCGCCTCGCGGATCCAGCCGTCCAGGTTGTCGGTGTACGTCTTCGCGACGGCCGGCTCGACCGAGCCGCTCCCGGCGGACTCCGTACTCGTCTCCGCGGCGGTGGTCGCCGGGGCGGCGGCCTTCTTCCCGTTGACGGTCAGCTTGAGGCCGGGGTGCACGAGCGACGGGTTGGCGCCGACGGCGCTCCGGTTGTCCTCGTAGAGCTTCTGCCAGCCGCCGCTGACGGAGTGGGCCTGTGCGATCTTCGACAGGGAGTCGCCCTCGACCACGACATAGGTCGTGGCGGTGGTCTTCGGCGTGGCGGCGGGAGCCTCCGCGGCCTTGGCCGCACGGACGTGTTCCACCGTCGCGGGCGCCGCCTGGGCGGTGGCCGCGGTGACCAGCGGAATCGCGAGAGCGGCGCCCCCGGTGCCGACCGCGACGAGGCGACGGGCGATCGAGCCGGTTCTGGGACGGCGGTGCTTGGCGTTTCTGGGCACGACGAATTCCTCTCCGTCGCCTGCGAGGTGAGCTGTCGGGTTCGGGCTGGAGATGCCCGGCCGTACGGCGGTGCGTACGGCTTCACCCCGAGCCGTTCCGGAAATCCGGACCGGCGACTTACCTGGGTCCCCCGCTCCTGCCTTGTGACGGATAGGTGTGTGGGTCTCCGGACAGCGGCAGGATTGGGCGTTCCATCCGGATGGACGAGAACGTAAGCGAGATATCAGGACGGCACAAGTTCCGAATTTTCGGGTCAATCACCCTTTCGGAGGCGTCCCGGGAACTCAACTTTCCTCTCCTGGGAGAGAAAGCGTCCACCTCGCTCCGCCCGCCCGCCGAGGCAGAGGTGACACAGGTCACGAACGTAACGGAATAATCGGACAGGCAAAAGGCGTCAGAGGCTACAAGTGCCCCTAACGCCACCTAACTTCACTTAACGGTAAATACCGACAAAACGCCCTTATCGGTCTCCGGCGGGCGAGAGGATCCATCGCCCTCCCACCCGACTCTCCGACAACTGGGAACACCCGGCGGGAATTGAACCGGAACCCCTTCGAATTCACCGGACGATTCATTCTTCTGACGGCCTGTCGCGCCATGGCACGCCATGGCGTGCCTTCGTACCGCATCCTCGTTCCGCCGTCGCAATAGGCGGGACATGAGTGCGGCAATGTCTCATCTCACCAAGCAGGGACGCTTGCTGTCGAACTCCCAGTCCCGTACCAGAAAACGCATCCCGGCGGCGTCGTCCCGGCCGGAGAGGTTCTTCTCCACGTACAGCTCATGGGCGGCGAGAAGCCGGTCCATGTCGAGTTCGACGCCGAGCCCCGGGGTGTCGTCGACGGCGACCTCGCCGGCGACGATGCGCGGGGGCTCCACGGTCAGCCGCTCCAGGCCCTCCTGCCAGATCCAGTGGGTGTCCAGGGCGTTGTACTCCCCGGGGGCGGCGGCCCCGCAGTGGGCCATCATCGCCAGCGAGATGTCGAAGTGGTTGTTGGAGTGGCAGCCCCACGTCAGCCCCGTCGCATGGCAGAGCTGGGCCACCCGCACCGACCCCTGCATGGTCCAGAAGTGCGGGTCGGCGAGCGGGATGGAGACCGACTGCAGCGCCATCGCGTGGGTGAGCTGGCGCCAGTCCGTCGCGACCATGTTGGTCGCGGTGGGCAGGCCGGTGGCCCGGCGGAACTCCGCCAGGATCTCCCGGCCCGAGAAGCCGTCCTCCGCTCCGCACGGGTCCTCGGCGTACGCGAGCGTGCCGACCAGGGGCCGGCACAGTTCGACCGCTTCCCGCAGCGACCAGGCGCCGTTGGGGTCGAGGGTGATCCGCGCCCCGGGGAAGCGTTCCTTCAGCGCGCGTACGGCCTTGACCTCCTCCGCCCCCGGCAGGACACCGCCCTTGAGCTTGAAGTCCCGGAAGCCGTACCGCTCGTACGTCGCCTCCGCCTGCCGGACGATCGACTCCGGGGTCAGCGCCTCCTCGCGCCGGACGCGGTACCACTCGACGTCCGCGCCGGGTTCCCGGACGTACTCCAGGTCGGTCCTGCCGGGGTCGCCGACGTAGAAGAGGTAGCCGAGGACCCGTACCGCGTCACGCTGTTTGCCGTCCCCGAGCAGCGCGGCCACCGGCACCTCCAGGTGCTGGCCCAGCAGGTCGAGGAGCGCCGATTCGACGGCCGTCACGGCGTGCACCGTGGTGCGCAGGTCGAAGGTCTGCTCCCCGCGCCCACCCGCGTCACGGCCGCCGAACCGCTCCCCCAGGGCCCGCAGCACCCGCTTGTGGTCGCCCAACCGGCTTCCGACGACGAGAGGTTGGGCCTCGCGCAGCGTACGGGTGATGCGCTCGCCACCCGGCACCTCGCCCACGCCGGTCCGGCCCTCGGAGTCCTGGACGACCAGGACGTTGCGGGTGAAGTACGGGGCGTGTGCGCCGGAGAGGTTGAGTGCCATGGAGTCACGGCCTGCCACCGGATACACGGAGAAGCCGGTGACGACGGGCTGGCTCATGAGGCGAGTCCTTCCAGGATCCTGATGGTGCGGGGCGGTTCCGAGAACGCGGGGGGGGCAGGCGGCAGAGGGCAGAAAGCAGATGTCAGATGTCAGATGTTGAGGATCTCCAGGACACGTTCCAGGAGGAGCACACCACCGAGTCCGAGGACGGAGAGCACGGTCGTATAGGTGGTGCGCGCCTTGATCGCCTCGATGACCGACAGGTTGAAGTACTCCTTGAACATCCAGAAACCCGGGTCGTTGACGTGCGAGAAGGCGATCGAGCCGCAGGAGACGGCCAGCACCATGACCTCGGGCGGCACCCCGCTGCCCGCGAGCAGCGGCAGCACCACGCCGGACGCCGTGACGACGGCGACCGTCGCCGAGCCCAGGGCGACCCTGAGGATCACCGCCACGAGCCAGGCGAGGACGACCGGTGAGATGGACCAGCCGTCGGTGACGTCCTTGATGTAGTCCGATATGCCGCCGTCGACGAGGACCTGCTTGAAGGCCCCGCCGGCCCCGATCACCAGCAGGATCATCGCCATCGCCTGCGCCGCCCCCCGGCACGAGGCACTGACCTCCGACAGGCTCCGGCCGATCCGCGGCCCGAACGCCCAGATCGCCACGACCAGCGTCAGCAGCAGGGCGATCGGGGCCGAGCCGATGAAGGCGACGAAGTGCGTGAGCGGGGTCTGTGCCGAGGTGGCCATGTCGGTGACGGCGGCGCCCGCGATCAGCACGACGGGCAGCAGGGCGACCGCCAGCGACCAGGCCGTGCCCGGCATCTCCTCTCCCTCGAAGACGCGTTCGCTCACCAGCCCCTTGGGCACGGAGGGGTTCATGGCCCGGACGAACGCGAGCCGCGGCCACACCAGGGCGATGGCCGCGCCGATGGGCACGGCGATGAACAGACCGTAGAACAGGGTCAGTCCGACGGAGGCGTGGAAGGTCGAGGCCACCGCGGTCGGCCCCGGGTGCGGCGGCAGGAAGCTGTGCATGGTGGACAGGGCGATGGACATCGGCAGCCCGACCCACAGGAGGTTCGCCCGGGTGACGCGTACGAGCGTGAAGACGACGGGCACGATGATGACGAAGGCCACCTCGTAGAACATCGTGACGCCGATGAGCATGGCCGTCGCCACCATCGCCACCTGCACCCCGCGGGTGCCGCAGACGGCGAGGAGTCTGGTGGCGATGCGCTGGGCGGCGCCGGAGTCCCCCATCACCCGGCCGACCATCGCGCCGAGCCCGATGGTGAGCATCGTGTCGCCGATCTGTCCCCCGATGCCCTCGGAGAGGACGTCCGCGATCTCCGTGAGGGGAATGCCCTGGACGACGGCGACCCCGACGGCGACGAGCAGGAGGGCGGCGAAACCGTTCAGCTTGAGCCGTGTCATGAGGAAGAGCAGGACCAGGACGCTGATCCCTACGACGACAAGTGGCATGGGTCAGTTCCCCTTTGAACTGTGCACCGAACCGTGCACCGGGCAAGCGGATGAACCGTGCGGTGGAGCAAGGGGTGTGAACGCGGGCGGACCGCGCCTCACGGCGGAGCGGGGATCAGTGCTTTGTCTCCATATAAAGACGTCGTCCACGTACAAGAACAGAGGTTAGAGAGGCTAGAGAGGTGAGCCCCACGGGGTCAATGGGTCTGCGGGGACGGATTGACCTTCGGCGCCCGCCGCCCTCGGTTGCTCCCGCCCGGGCCGCGGGCCCATGGTGGAAGGACCGAGGCGAGGGCGGTTGTGCACGATGACGCGATCGGAGGCCGCCGGTGACGGCCGGGCGGCGTGGCCGGAGGATCCCGCCGCGGAAACCGCCACGGCGAGGGTCACCGTGGATCCGCGCGGGATCGTCACCGGCTGGAACGAGGGAGCGCGGCGGCTGCTCGGCTACCGGTCCTCCGAGGTCGTCGGACGGACCGCGGCCGGGCTGCTGGCCACGGAACCGCACCCGGGGACGGTGCGAGCCCTGCGGGCACTGTCGAGGTGGAACGGGACGGTGACGCTCCGCCACCGGGACGGCCGCGCCCTCGCGGTGAGCCTGCTGGCCCACCACCGGATGCCGGACCGCGCGGGCGGTGAGGGAGGGGACGGAGGGAGCGAAAGGTACGGAGGGGACGGAGACGCCGGCGGTGGCGGCGGTGGCGGCGGATGGCTCCTGGTCTCCGCGCCGGCCGGCCCGCCGTCGCCGCTGCCCGCCGAGGCGCTGGCGATGTGGGCGTTCGCCCAGTCCCCGGCCACGATGGCGCTCTACGACACCGGTCTGCGGCTGCGGCTGGCGAACCAGGACATGGAACGAGTGATGGGCCTGCCCGAGGAGGCGATGCGGGGTCTGCGCGTCTCGGAGATCGTGGCGGATCCGCAGGGTGACCGGACGGAACAGCTGATGCGCCGGGTGCTGGCGACCGGCGCGCCGCAGCAGGGGCAGGTGGCCCTGCGGCTGGCGGGCCACGAGCGGGAGAGCGTCTGGGCACTCTCCCTCGTCCCGGTGCGGGACACCGCGGGAACGGTGCGGGGCGTGCTCCTCTCGGCGCGGGACATGACCGAGGAACACCTGGCCAGGGAGCGGCTGGTGCTGCTCAACGACGCCAGCCTGCGGATCGGCAGCACCCTGGACCTCGCCCGCACCGCGGAGGAGCTCGCCGACGTGGCCGTCCCGCAGCTCGCCGACTTCGTCACCGTCGACCTGCTCCCCTCCATCGAGGGCGGCGGCGACCCGCGCGCCGGTGCCCCGAGCGGCCCCGTCATGCTGCGCCGGGTCGCCGTCCGCTCCGTACTGGCGGGCTGCCCCGAGGCCGTGGTCCCGCGCGGCGCGGTGGCCACGTACCCGGGCGGCTCGCCCGTGGCGGAGTGCCTGGCCACGGGCCGGCCGCTGATCCGGGAGCTGACCGACCGCGTGCTGGCCGGGTGGGAGCACGAGGACCCGGAGCGGGCCGAGCGGGTGCGGCGGTACGGCATCCACTCGGTGCTGGCCGTGCCGATGCGGGCCCGCGGCATCACCCTCGGTGTGGCCGTCTTCACCCGCCACCGGCGCCCGGAGCCCTTCACCCCGGACGACCTGCTCCTCGGTGGGGAGATCACCGCCAGGGCCGCGGTGTGCGTCGACAACGCCCGCCGGTACGCCCGCGAGCGCCGGACCTCGCTCACCCTCCAGAGCAGCCTCCTGCCGGCCCGGCCGCCCCGGCAGGCCGCCGTCGAGGTCGCGTCCCGGTACCTGCCATCCAGCACACAGGCGGGCGTCGGCGGCGACTGGTTCGACGTGATCCCCCTCTCCGGCGCCCGGGTCGCCCTCGTCGTCGGCGACGTGGTCGGCCACGGCGTCCAGGCCTCGGCCGCCATGGGCCGGCTGCGCACCGCCGTCCGCACCCTGGCCGACGTCGACCTCCCGCCCGATGAACTCCTGACCCATCTGGACGACCTCGTCATCCATCTCTCCGCCGAGGCCGGCGGCGAGGACGGCGCCGGTGCCACCGGCGATACCGGTGACACCGGCGCGACGTGCCTGTACGCCGTCTACGACCCGGTCTCCCGGCGCTGCTCCCTGGCGCGCGCCGGCCATCTCCCACCCGCGCTGGTGACCGCGGGGGGCGCCGTGGAGTTTCTCGACGTCCCGGCGGGCCCGCCGCTGGGCCTCGGCGGCCTGCCCTTCGAGACCACCGAGCTGGAGCTGCCCGAGGGATCCGTCCTGGTGCTGTACACCGACGGTCTCGTCGAGTCCCGTGACCACGACATCGACGAGAGCCTCGGCACGCTGCGCGAGGTACTGGCCCGTCCCGCCCCGTCCCTGGACGTCGCCTGCGACTCCGTGCTCCGCGCGCTCCTCCCGGACCGCCCGGCCGACGACGTGGCCCTGCTGATGGCCCGTACCCGTGCCCTGGACGCGGCCCACGTCGCCACCTGGGAGGTGCCGCACGACCCCGCCGCCGTCGCGGAGACCCGGAAGAACGCCTGCCGTCAACTGGCCGCCTGGGGCCTGGACGAGGCGGCGTTCGTGACCGAGCTGGTGGTCAGCGAGCTCGTCACCAACGCCGTCCGCTACGGCGACGCCCCCGTCAGGCTCCGGCTGATCCGCGACAGCGACCTCGTCATCGAGGTCTCCGACGGCAGCAGCACCACACCCCACCTGCGCCGGGCCCGCACCTCCGACGAGGGCGGCCGCGGACTGCTCCTCGTCGCACAGCTCACCCAGGGCTGGGGCACCCGCCAGACGTACACCGGCAAGACGATCTGGGCGGAGCAGAGCCTCTCCGCGAGCTGACCGGGCCGGTCAGCTGGAGAGGCCCACCGGTGCCGTGGAAACGCCGACGATCAATTCCGTGGCGACGCGCACCCGCCAGGCGCAGGCCGATCAGCAGGTAGCTGCTGTACGCGACCACGGCGGTGACGGCCCGTTCGGCGGCGATGTGTTCGGCGACGGCCAGTCCGGTGAGCACGGCGTCCTGACGTGAGCACGGCGCCGGCCGCTACGGTCCCGGCGCCCGCTCCCGTGGTTCTCCCCGCCGCGCCTCAGTCGAGGAGGCGGAAACCGTGGCCGGTACGGGTGATACGGCCGCCCGGGAAGTGGGTCGGGTGGACGGCGGCGCCGGTGTCGGCGGCCCAGTCGAGCACGCGGGCGCGGGAGGCGCGGGCCTGTGCCGGGTCGAGGCAGAAGAAGCTGTTGGTGGCCGGTTCGAGCAGCTGGGCCGGGTTGTGCAGGAGGTCTCCCAGGAAGACGGCCCGGTCGCGGAGTTTCAGCACGGACGCGCCGGGGGTGTGGCCCGGCGCGGACTCCAGGACGAGGTCACGGTCGATACGGTGCCGCTTCCCGCGCCACAGCACCGCCTTCCCGGCCCTGATCACCGGTGTCACGCTGTCCTCGACGGCCGGGTCGTCGCGGAAGTGCTCGTAATCCGCCTCCGGGAACACGTACGTGGCGCTGGGGAAGGTCGGCACCCACCTCCCCCTGTCCAGCCGGGTGTTCCATCCGACGTGGTCGGTGTGGAGGTGGGTGTTGATCACGAGGTCCACCTTCTCGGGGCGGATGCCCAGGAGGTCGAGGTACCGGGACTTCTGCTGGTGGAAGTCCGGGGATCCGGGGCGCTCCTTGTTGTTGCCGATCCCCGTGTCGACCAGGACGACTCGGTTGTTCCGGCGCAGGACCCACGTCAGCGACCGGGTGACCAGCCTGCCCTCGGCGGGGTCCCAGAACTCGGGGTGCGCGTCCCAGAACTCCTGTGCCAGGTCGGGGAACATCACGGTCGGCTGCCTGGTGTGCCAGGTCTTCTCGACCACGTGACGCACGGTGCAGGCACCCTTTCCCGATCCGTGTGGACGCGGGGAGGCGTTCGCCCGCGTCGCCGCGCCGAGCGCGAGCGCGGTCATGCCGCCGACCATGCTCCGTCGTGATACCTGCCGCATCGGTTGTCCTTCCGGGGGAGTTCGGGTTGGCAGCGCCGTGAGCACCCGGGCGCCGGCACGCCGCGCGGGGCGGCGGCCGGGCGGATGCGCCGGACGAGCCGGACGAGCCGGGGCGTGCCCTGCTCGTGGACGCTGCCCGCAGGCCCGAGTCTGCCGCTGCCGGCCGGGTCCAGCCTGCTCCTGTCAGGAGCAGGCTGGTTCAGGACAACCTGCCGGTCGCGGCACTAATTGCCGGCGAGGGCCCGGCCGGCGTCGCGGGCGGCGGCCCGGGCCTGGGTGTGCTGCTCCTCGGCGAGGTCCCGCAGGCTCTCCATGGCCGGGTTGGTGGCCGCGAGGGTCAACTCACGCTTGACGAGGGTGAGGTCGGCCTGCCAGATGTCGCCGACCACGCGCTCCAGGTACGGGGTGGAGTGGTCCCAGCCCTCGCGCGGGGTGCCGGGGCCGTAGCCGCCGCCGAGGGTGGTGACCAGAAGGGTGGGGGTGCCCTTCAGCAGCGGGGCGGTGGGACCAGCGCCGGCGATGACCAGATCGGCCCAGGTCTTGAAGTGCTGCGAGACGCCGTAGTTGTAGAGCGGCACGGCCAGGATCACGGTGTCCGCGTTCTCCAGTTCCCCGGCCAGCTCGGCGGCGAGGGCGAGCGCCTCGCGCTGTCCCGGGGTGTGGTCCGCCTCAGGGGTGAACCCGGCGGTGGTGGCGTGGGCCCAGGCGTCCGCGGGCAGCGGGTCGGTGCCCAGGTGGCGCCGGGTGATCGTGCCCTCGGGGTGCCCGGTGGTCCACTCGGCCTCGGCGAGGTCGGCGAGCTGGGCGCTGTGGGAGACACCGGGCAGGATGCTGGCGTCCAGGCGGAACAGGTTCATGTACGTGGCTCCTTGAGGCGGACGGTCCGCGGCTGCGGGCATGGCGGAGTACGGCGGCCCGGGTGTCGTCCGGCGCCGTGCGACACACGTCAGCATAAGCGGACTGCACCCCGTTTATATTTCAGGACGGTAGATTGGCCGTGTGAACCGGCCTGTAGTGCCCTTCGGGAAGCCGCGTGGGGAACGTGCCGACGCGGTGCGCAACCGCGAGCGCCTGCTGGAGACGGCGCGCGAGATGATCGCGGAGCACGGCGTGGAGAAGCTGACCATGGACGGCCTGGCCGAACGCGCCGGGCTGGGCAAGGGCACCGTCTTCCGCCGCTTCGGCACCCGCGCCGGAATCTTCCGCGCCCTGCTGGAGGACGACGAGCGGCGCTTCCAGGAGCAGGTGATGTCCGGCCCGCCGCCGCTCGGGCCGGGCGCCGACCCCAAGGACCGTCTGATCGCCTACGGCCGCGCCCGTATCCCCTTCCTCCTGCACCACCACGCCATGGCACGGGCGGCGATGGAGCGGGACGGGCCGGCGCCCGAGAGCGGGGTCAACCTGAGCCGGCTCCACATCCGTATGCTCCTCGGCCGGACCAGCGGGGACATGCCCGAGCTGGACAGCCTCACCCTCCAGCTCGCGGCGGCGCTGGAGGGCCCCCTCCTGCTCTACCTGTCCGCGGCCGCACCCACCGCGCCGCCGGACCCGGACACCGCCCGCCATCTCGTCAACAGCTGGCAGGCACTCATCGAATGCGTCACGGGACGACACCGCGCGAGCCCGACCCCGGATGAGCCCGACGCGGTGTCCGAGCCCTAGCTAGCAACTGCCGTTCGACACCTGCAGCCCCTTGCCCGCTCCGGCCGTCCGGCTCACGATGTTCGGCACGCAGGCCGTCGCGTCCAGGCTGTAGGAGTACGGAATGCTGACCGTCGTGTTGGACTGCGGGTTGGGCCCGGCGGGCTTGTTCTCGCTGCCGGGGGTGGACCAGGTGACGTTGTCGAACGTGTTGCCGGCGACCTGCCAGTAACCGACCGTGTCGGTGTAGAAGGTGCCCAGGACGTCCTTGGAGTCCTCGAAGTAGTTGTTGTCCACCTTGGCCCGGGCCCCGGCACGGGAGTTGATGCCGGAATCGTTGAGCCGCACGTAGTGGTTGTTGTACATGTGGGCCACACCGCCCCGCAGCAGGGGCGCACGGGAGTCGATGTTCTCGTACCGGTTGTGGTGGTACGAGATGAAGCCGTTCGAGAGCTCGGTCTCACTGGATCCGACGAGCCCGCCGCGGCCGGAGTTGCGCAGGATGCTGTAGGACAGGGTCACGTACTGGGTGTTGTCCTTCATGTCGAAGAGGCCGTCGAACCCCTCCGACTCCCCGCCCGACGCCTCCAGGGTGGTGTGGTCGACCCAGATGTTGCGGACGTTGCGCTCCATGCCGATGGCGTCACCCCCGTTGGACGTGGGCGAGCCGGACTTCTTGACGTTCCGCACGGTCACGTTCTGGATGATGATGTTCTTCGAGTCCCTGACGTGAATGCCGAGCTGGTCGAAGACGGCTCCGCCGCCGACCCCCAGGATCGTGACGTTGCTGATCTCCTTGAGTTCGATCACCCCGGCGGCGGTGTTGCAGCTGCTGCCCGACACCTTGCTGGTGTTGCCGTGGTTGATGGTCCCCTCGACCTCGATGGTGATCGGGGTGCTGCTGCTGGCCCGCCCGCACAGGGCCTGGTGGATCGCGGTGCCCGTGGTGGCCCGTACGGTCTGTCCGCCCGCCCCGCCGGTCGTCCCGCCGTTCTGGGTGGCGTATCCGGTGGCGCTGCCGACCGCGACCGCGTCCGTGGGCGTCGAGACCACCACACCGGTGGCGGCCGCGAGGGCCGCGGTGGCCAGCGCCGCGTAGAGGCGCAGTGAGACTGGTTTCTTCATGCTCGGCTCTCCTCGTTCGTCTTGGCGTACCGGGCACGGCGCACGACATGGAGCAGGGCCTGAACACGTGACACGCTCATGCCAAATCCACGTCGGGCGGGGCTGCCGGTCCTCTCCGGTCAAGCCCTGCCCGGCCCAGTTGCGGGATGCTCTTCTGCGGTGCGATCAAGCCGGCCGTTCAGCCACGGCCCGAACCTGCGCGACCCGCCTCCCGTCAGGGGAAGCCGTCGCCGCTGAAACCGTGCCGGACGGCGCGATGCGTCTTCGTCATGGCGTACGCCCTACGCTCCACGACGCGTCGGCGTCCTGGGCGCTGCCCCGTGCCGGATCGGTGGCGGCTCGTGCGTGAAGTCGCGGTGGTCCGCCGCGACTTGACTTTCACCGGAACGAGGATCACGAAGGGAGAAAGCGCTTTCCGGTGGTGAGGATAGGGCGACTTCCGCCGGGCTGGCAAGGTTCTGGACGCCCGCGAAATCAGGCCGCGGCACGGAGCGCGCCTCACCCGCCTGGCGATGCGCGGCGCAGGAGACGACAATGAGATTGGCCGGATGCGGACCACGTCCACTCCCTGCTGTTCCGAGCCCGCATTCGGGCGTCGACCGGTACGGCGGTACAGCAGACGAACTGCCATGGAGGCCGACCATGAGGGATTCGATGCTGAACCTGGCAGTGGACTACCCGCTGCTGAACCTGTTCTGGACCATGATGATGGTCCTTCTCTGCGTGCTCTGGTTCATGCTGCTCTTCCGCGTCATCGCCGACATCTTCCGGGACGACGAGCTGAGCGGCTGGGGCAAGTCGGGATGGACCGCCTTCGTCATCCTGCTGCCCTTCCTCGGCGTGTTCGTCTACATGATCGCCCGCGGGCGAGGGATGGGCGAACGTGAGATGAAGCTGGCCCGCCGGAACGAGGAGCAGTTCCGTTCCTACGTACGCCAGAGCGCCGGGGCCGGCAACCAGGCGGAGGAACTCTCCCGGCTCGCCGATCTCAAGAACCACGGTGAGATCACGGCAGAAGAGTTCGAACGGGCCAAGGCCAAGGTTCTCGCGGCTTGATCCGCCACCTCGCGTGAAGTGCGGCCCTTTCACCGGGGCGGAAGCGTGGTGACAGGAAGCGGCTCGGCTCACCCGTGCCAGGTGATGCCCTCCGGCCCGGCTCAGACCGAAGACGGCATCGCGGCATGTCAGCGCGGCAGGTCCAGCTCGGCCACGACCGTCTTTCCCACGGGAACACGGTCGAGGACATCCCACCGGTCGGCCAGCGCCTCCACGAGGAGCAGCCCTCGCCCGGTCTCCGCGAGCGGCCGGGGCTCGGGGCGGGGCGTGCCGGGGGCCGGCGGTCGGCGTTCACCCCGGGTGTCGGAGACCTCGATACGCAGGGTCCGGCGGAGGAGCTTGAGGGTGACCTCGAAGTCCCGGCCGGGAACGCGCCCGTGTGTGACGGCGTTGGCGCTCAGCTCGGCGACGAGCAGGGCGGCGATGTCGGACGCGTCGCTCCCGTGCGGCACGTCCCAGGCATCGAGCTGGTGCAGCGCGAGCCGACGGGCGAGCCGGGCTCCGCGCGGGGTGGAGCTGAACCGCTGGCTGAACACACGTACGGTGACGGGCTCTTGGGGGGTTGTGGGGGTGAACGGTGGTGTCATATGCCCAAAGTGACACCGGATCAGGGTGATTCACCAGAGCCATTCCGAGTACGCAGCGTCAGCGTACGAGCACATTCGGTGGACAGTACGCGTCACGGCGTGTAACGATCCCCGGGTCGGAAGCGGTTCGGCGGGCGGTGGCACGGGAGGTGTCCGGCGGTGGCCTACGAGAACACGGACGGCGGTACGGGAGCGGGTGGCTCGGAACCAGGCGCCTCGGACAGTCTGCGCACCTTCGGCGCGGTCGTCCAGGCATTACGGGAACACGCGGGCCTGAGCCGCGAGGAGTTCGGCGGCCTGGTCCGCTTCTCGAAGCACACGGTCGCCTCGGTCGAGCAGGGGCGCCGGATGCCGGACCGCGATTTCGTGGAGCGCGCGGAGGAGGCCCTCGGCAACACGGGAGCACTGCGGAAGGCCGCGCCGCATCTCTCCCGCCAGGCGGGACTGGCGAGCTGGTTCCGCCAGTGGGCCCGGCTGGAGGCGCAGGCCATGACCTTGTGGACCTACGAGTGCCGGGTGGTTCCCGGTCTGCTCCAGACCGAGCGGTACACGCGTGCCGTGACCGAGAGCGTGCCGCCCGTGAAGGACGAGGAGCAGGTGACCAAGCAGGTCACGGCTCGGCTGGAGCGCCAGCAACTGTTCGAGCGCAAGCCGCCGATCGCGTTCAGCTTCATCATCGAACAGGCGCTGGTCGAGCGCGGCACGGGCGGTCCTGACGTGACACGGGAGCTGCTCGACAGCCTCCTGGAGCGGTCGTCGCGGTTCAACATCGAGTTGCAGATCATGCCTCGCCACCAGCCCGACCACGCCGGGTTCGACGGACCGTTGATGCTCCTGGAGTCCCCGGACAACAAGTGGTTCGGCTATGCGGAGGGCCAGCGTGGCGGCATGCTGATCTCGGACCTGAAGGAGGTCAGCATCATGCTCCAGCGGTATGCGAAACTGCGCTCACAGGCTCTCACCTCCGAGGACTCCAGGAGCCTGCTGAAGCGACTGCGAGGAGCGCTATGAGCAGCATCGACGAACGGACTTGGTTCAAGAGCAGCTACAGCGGTTCCGACGGTGACGCCTGCGTCGAGGTGGCGAAGGGCACGCAGGCGATCCACGTCCGGGACTCCAAGGACCGGCGAAGCCCC
The DNA here is from genome assembly GCF_042752355.1 of Streptomyces sp. NPDC059255. Taxonomy (NCBI): domain Bacteria; kingdom Bacillati; phylum Actinomycetota; class Actinomycetes; order Kitasatosporales; family Streptomycetaceae; genus Streptomyces; species Streptomyces sp. NPDC059255. The sequence goes on along the minus strand of NZ_JBHYZP010000019.1, from coordinate 89,307 downwards.
GAACTCGCCCTCTCCCCCACCGCGTGGCACGACTTCATCTCCTGCTCCGCCCAAAACCGAGAAGCGACTTCCAGCACCTGACACACCCGCTGCACGCCCCAGGCGCGGTGGTGGTCCTCGATGAAACGGAAAAGGCTCCATCCGAGGGAGCTGTCGCGATCGCCCCGCCGGGGGATAAGTCCAGCGGGGCAACTTCAACCTGCGATCTGGCCCGATTACATGGCCCGCGCGAGGCGCGTTTTCTCCTCCAGCAGTGCTGCCGAGTCCCTGTCAGTCAGAGCAATCTCCTCCCCCGCCCGTTCCAGCATCACGAGAGAGGTGACCAACAGACCGCACGTGAGTTCGTGCAGCACTGGGTTCTGCGTCGTGGCGTAATGACGGTACAACCCTTCAACGAAGACCCGGAAAATTGCCGGCTGCACGTCACAGCCACCTCGGTCGTTCGGAGTCAAGCCAGACGGAAGTTCCAGGAACTCGGCCGCGCCGCAGGCAAGGGACTCGTACAGCCGGCCGCTGTAGTAACCCGCGTCCCAGATGGTTTCGCCGCCCGTTTCGAAGGGGTAACTCAATCTGCTATCTCCGGTCTGAGGTCGAGCCCGGGTGATCTTTCCTGAGCTTCTCGAACCTCGCTTCCAGCGCAGCCCGGAAACGCGGGTCCATCCCGGACTTCGTGAACCGGAATCCGATGGGGGCGTTCTCGTAGCCGGGAAGCAGCGATCGGCACTTCAGGTATTCCGCGAGCTTCTTGTTGGCTTTGCCATCGAGTCAATCACTGTCAGCGTAGATGGCGGTCTTGCTTTCCTACATCACACCCTTCCCAAAGTGGTCGATGTCGGTGATGCGGTTCCCAGTAACAGGGTCGTAGACATCGTGGTCCTTCAAACCTTCGAGACAGCCGTATGACAGTCCTGGACAGGCTCGCCGCGTCCGATGCCCCCTCGTGATGGAGTTGGTGGCCACGCACGACGTCCCGGCCCCGGTGATCGTTGAAGGAGCGTGGGACAACAAGCCCACGTGGGACAACTGGGCGAAGCGCCCGGCTCCCTTCGGCAACCGCCCGACCTGGGACGACTGAAACAAGAAAAAGGAGCCGTCCCGCCGTCCGTACCTCCTGGGGTGCCGACAGCCCCGGAGATCGAGTCACCGCGCTGAGAGGCTTTGATGGACACCCGCACGATCCGCCGCACAAACATCACTTTCCCCACCTTGGACGAGCCGGGCCTCTACCTCTCCAACGTCGCCTCGCTGGAGGGCGGCCGTGGCCGACTGGCGGATTTCCACTACACCGACGCCGACCTGAGGGACCTCAACCTGGCCGATACCCACCTGCTGAACGGGCGGATCACCGGCCTCAAGGTGCAGCGCACCCGGCTGGAGAAGCTCCGCGTCGACTCCGTGGAGTTCCTCGGCTGTGACCTGGCCTCCTTGCGGTGGACCGACAGCAAGGTCTCCCGGGCCGTCTTCCGCGACTGCAAGCTGATGGGCGCCGCGCTCGAAGACGCCACGCTCGACAACGTCCTGTTCGAGAACTGCAAGCTCGACTACAGCACCTTCACCCGTATCCGGGCCGCCGCGCCCGTGATCTTCTCCAAGTGTTCTCTGCGCGAGACCACCTTCTCCGCCGCCGACCTCGGCGCCGCTCTGATCGACGACTGCAACCTGCGGCTGACCGAGTTCGAGGGTGGGAAGTACCGCGGCCTGGACCTGCGGGGCAACGACCTCTCCCAGCTCCGCGGCCTCTCCTCGCTCAAGCAGATCGTCATCGACCAGGCCCAGACACTCCAGCTGGCCGAAGCCCTCACCTCGGAGCTGGATGTCACCTTCGGCGAAGACCGCGACGACACGTAGTCGGCTCGGCCGACCGCCGAACGCGTCGCGACCGGTCATCCGCAAGGCCCCACGCGTGAACCAACGAGTGCCGAGTGATTCCCGAACATTCCACCGGCGGAACCGCTCGGTGCGCCCGGTCCGGGAGAGTCGCTGGAGCGGCGCGATGGCCGGAAGAGACCCGTGGGTCGTGACTGATTGGTGGATCCTGCCTCAAAGACTGACCACAAATTCCACACACCCTCTCTTCATCCTGGCCCCGATGGTCTAGATTGACCGTGCTTCGGCCCTTCGGGCACGAGGTGACTGTTAATGATCTATAGGTCCGGCCGTACGGAAAGCCAGCAGTCACGCCCCGGCGCCAGGCGCCGGGTGTTCGGTTCCAGGAGCCCGGGAGGGCCTTGGGCGCGGGGAGCGCCCGGGGTATCGAAACGGGTTTCCGCGCACCTTGAGAGACCGGCAGGGCCTCCGGGTCCGTTGCCGTCAGGGCGGGTTGTTCACGTAGCTCAGGGCGGGTTGTTCACGTAGCTCTCGAACAGCCCGATTGTCGTGCGCCGGGGGGCGGGGGTCCCCGGGGGGAGGAACGGTGCGGGAGGTGGGGGCCTCCTGAGCTGAGCACAGTGTGAGGCGAACACGTCGAACCACTGGGGACCTTGGGGGGTTCTGTGCGTCAAGGGGGATTACTCAGCCCTTTTCCGTCAGCGCGCGGGCGTCTGGCGAACGGGGCGATGGGCCGGCCCGCGAGCGACTGGGAGCAGCGGTACCGACGTACCGTGATCGCCGGCGATACGATGGCCACCGCCTTCGTGGTGGCGGCGATCGGCAATTTCTTCGGGGCCCGGGACGCGGCCAACTGGCATGAGAAGTGGGGGATTCTCGCCTTCGGCACCGAGCTGCTGGTGCTGGGGGCGCTCGCGGTGGGCCGGTCGTGGGCTCCGGCCGTGCTCGGCCAGGGTGCCGAGGAATTCCGCCGGCTCGGACGCTCGCTGTTCGCGGCCACCGTCCTACTGGCGCTCGGCGGGATCGCCCTCACCTCGCGCAACATCAAGCTCTGGATCTTCGTGGCGATCCCCGCGATCGCGCTCGTCACCATGACCGTGCGGTATCTGCTGCGCCTCTGGCTGCACAGACAGCGGAAGGAAGGGCGGTGTCTGAGACCGGTGCTCGCCGCCGGGAGCCCGGACACCGTACGCGATCTGATCACCCGGACCCGCAAGTTCCCGCACCTCGGCTGGCGGGTGGACGCGGTGTGCACGACGGACGGCTTCGGGCCCGACGCCGGACAGCTGGACGGTGTGCCGATCGTCGGCCGGCCGGCGGATGTCGCGGGCCATGTCCGCCGCGACGGCTACCGGGTCGTCGCGATCACACCGGACCCGCACTGGTCACCGGACCGGCTGCAGCGGCTGGCCTGGAACCTCGAAGGCAGCGACGCCGAGATGGTCGTGGCCCCCGTGCTGATGGAGGTGGCCGGCCCGCGGCTGCACATCGACGCGGTGCTCGGGATCCCGCTGCTGCGGGTCAGCATGCCGGCCTTCACCGGGGGCCGCCGGGCGGTCAAGGAGGTCGTCGACCGGCTGGGCGCGGCGGTCCTGCTGGTGGTGTTCGCGCCGCTGATGGCCTCCGTCGGGCTGCTCGTGCTGGCGGACAGCCGGGGCGGGGCGTTCTACCGCCAGCGCAGGGTCGGCAAGGACGGCCGCGAATTCACCATGCTCAAGTTCCGCACCATGGTCGCCGGGGCCGACCGGGCACGTGCCGGGCTGGCCGACCACAACGAGGGCGCCGGCCTGCTGTTCAAGCTCCGCCGGGATCCGCGGGTGACCCGGGTGGGAGCGGTGCTGCGCCGGTACTCGGTCGACGAGCTCCCGCAGCTCTTCAACGTGCTCACCGGCTCGATGTCGCTCGTCGGGCCGCGGCCTCCGCTGCCGGAGGAGTCCGCCGCGTACGGCCCGGACATCCGGCGGCGGCTGCTGGTCAAGCCCGGACTCACCGGCCTGTGGCAGATCAGCGGACGCAGCGACCTGTCGTGGGAGGAGACGGTCCGGCTGGACCTGCGGTACGTGGAGGACTGGTCGCTCGCCCTGGACACAGTGATCTTGTGGAAGACCCTGCGTGCCGTGGTCTACGGGCAGGGGGCCTACTGATGCGCGGGGGGCCGCGACCCGATGGTCCCGCCGGCGCGCGGACCGCGGGCCGGGGATGCCCGCCCGGGGGGGAGGAACGCGTCATGAGAGTCAGTGTTTTCGGGCTCGGTTACGTGGGCTGTGTGTCGGCCGCGTGCCTGGCCGGCATGGGGCACGAGGTCGTCGGGGTGGACGTGAACCAGGTGAAGGTCGACCTGGTCAACGACGGCAAGGCCCCGGTGGTCGAGGAGCGGATCGGCGAGCTGATCGCCGAGGGCGTGCGGACCGGGGCCTTACGCGCCACCGGCGACGTCCGCGAGGCGATCGCGGACAGCGAGGTGTCGCTGGTCTGCGTGGGCACACCGTCGGAGCCCAACGGCAGCCTGTGCACCACGTACTTGGAGCGGGTCACCGAGGAGATCGGCGCCGCGCTGGCCGAGGGGGCCAAGCAAGGGGGCCGGCACACCGTGGTGTTCCGCAGCACCATGCTCCCGGGCACCTGTCTGAACCTGCTGCTGCCGATCCTGGAGAAGTACGTCGGCGGCACGGCCGAGGTGGACATCGGGGTCGCGGTCAACCCGGAGTTCCTGCGCGAGGGCACGAGCGTGCGGGACTTCTTCGACCCGCCCAAGACCGTCATCGGCGAACTCGACCCGGCGAGCGGCGACGTGGTGGCCGCGCTGTACGAGGGCCTGCCCGGCGAGGTGTTCCGGGTGCCGGTCCCGACGGCCGAGGCGATCAAGTACGCGGACAACGCGTTCCACGGCCTCAAGATCGGCTTCGCCAATGAGCTGGGCGCGGTGTGCCAGGCGCTCGGGGTGGACTCGCACCAGGTGATGGACGTCTTCCTGGCCGACCGCAAGCTGAACATCAGCCCCGCCTATCTGCGGCCCGGCTTCGCCTTCGGTGGCTCCTGCCTGCCCAAGGACCTGCGCAGCCTGGTCCACGCGGCGCGGCGCGCCGATGTCTCGGTGCCCATCCTCGCCCATGTGCTGCCCTCCAACTCCGACCATCTGCAGCGCGCGGTGGAGCTGGTCGAGCGCACCGGCAAGCGCCGGGCGGGACTGTTCGGGCTGTCCTTCAAACCCGGCACCGACGACCTCCGCGAGAGTCCGCTCGTCGAACTGGCGGAGCGGCTCTTCGGCAAGGGGTACGACCTGCGGATCTACGACGCCAACGTGAGCCTGTCCCGGCTGCTCGGCGCGAACCGCGAGTACATCGAGACCCGGCTGCCGCACCTCGCGCAGCTGCTCGCGGACTCCGTCGAGGAGGTGCTGGAGCATGCCGAGGTGTGCCTGGTCGGGACCAAGGATCCGGCCGTGCTGTCGGCGCTTCCCCATGGCGAGGGACCCGTGATCGTCGACCTCGTCCGCCTTCCCGACGCCGAGGCGCGCCGGGCCGAGCCGGGGTACGTGGGCCTTGCCTGGTGACGCGAGCGGCGGCGGCCGGCCGGGCCGGCGCGCGCTGATCCTGGTGGAGAACCTGTCCGTGCCGTTCGACCGGCGGGTGTGGCAGGAGTGCACGACGCTGCGCGACGCGGGCTGGACGGTGCACGTCATCTGTCCGCGGGGCAGCAAGCGGGACACGGAGGCGGAGGCGGAGATCGACGGGGTGCGGATCCACCGCTACCCGTTGCGCGCGGCCACCGGGGGGCCGGCCGGCTACCTGCGGGAGTACGGAGCGGCGCTGTGGCACACCGTACGGCTGGCCCGGAAGGTCGGCCCGGTCGACGTGGTCCACGCCTGCAACCCGCCCGACCTGCTGTTCCTGCCGGCCCTGTGGCTGAAGCGGCGCGGCGCGCGGTTCGTCTTCGACCAGCACGACCTGGTGCCCGAGCTGTACCTCTCCCGGTTCGGCCGCGGCGAGGACCTGCTCCACCGCGCCGTGTCCGCGCTGGAACGGCTGACGTACCGGGCCGCGGACATCGTGCTCGCCACGAACGAGAGCTACCGGGACGTCGCGATGGGCCGGGGCGGGCGGCGGCCGGAGGATGTCTTCGTGGTGCGCAGCGCGCCCGACACCGACCGGTTCCGCCCCGTACCGCCCGAGCCGGAGCTGAAGCGGGGCAAGCCTCATCTGCTGTGCTACCTCGGTGTCATGGGCCCGCAGGACGGCGTCGACTACGCGTTGCGGGCCCTCGCGAAGCTCCGTGACGAGCTGGGGCGGACGGACTGGCACGCGGTGTTCGTCGGGGGCGGCGACACGTTCGACGCGATGGTGGAGCTGTCCCGGCGGCTCGGGCTCGCGGAGCAGGTGCAGTTCACCGGGCGCGTTCCGGACGCCGAGCTGGTGCGCTACCTGTCCACGGCGGACGTGTGCCTCTCCCCCGACCCGTGCAACCCGCTCAACGACGTGTCGACGATGAACAAGGTTCTGGAGTACATGGTGATGGGCCGGCCGATCGTCTCGTTCGACCTCCGGGAGGCGCGCGTCTCCGCCGGTGACGCCGCCGTCTACGCGTCCGCCGACGACGAGGCCGAGTTCGCCGCGCTCATCGCGCTGCTGCTGGACGATCCGGAGCGGCGGGCCCGGATGGGCAAGATCGGCCAGGAGCGGATCGGCGGGGCGCTCTCCTGGCGGAACTCCCAGCGGGCACTGCTCGCCGCCTACGCCGCCGCCTGCCGTGACCACGCTCCGGCGTCGGCGGGCGGGCCGGACCGGGCGGGGAAGAGGCCGCGCCGTTGAGCGACGACACGATACGGCTGGCCACGATCGGGCGGATCGTCCGCCGGCGCCGGCGGCTTCTCGCCCTCCTCGCCGTGGCGGGCGCGCTCGTCGGGTTCGCCGCCTCCGTGCTGTTTCCGCCGCGGTACACGACCTCGGCGTCGGTCCTGCTGCCGGGGGCGTGGGAGGAGCGCGAGCTGCTGACCCAGGCGGAGATCGCGACCAGTTCGGTGGTGATCGACCGGGCGGCCGCCGCGCTCGGCCGGCCCGGGGCCGAGGGCGGCGGCGAGCTGCGGGACCGGGTGAGCGCCGAGGCCGCCGACGGGAACATCATCAGGATCTCGGGCACGGCCGACACCCCGGAGCGCGCCCAGCGGCTCGCCGACGAGGTGGCCCGGCAGTTCGTCGCGTTCGCCGCGCGGATCGCGGGCGACAGCACCGACCCCGAGGCGGCGGCGCGCCCCGAGGCACTGCGGGAGATGGTGACGCGGACCAGCCGCCGCATCACCGAGCTGGCCGACGCGGCCGACCCGGGGCGGACCGTGGAGAGCGTGCAAACCCGCACCGAGCTGGCGAAGCTGCGCACCGCGCTGCAGGAGGCCGTCAACAAGCTGGACCAGGCCGACCCGGCCGCCGGTCAGGCCGGCATGGTCGTCATGGGCCCGGCGGCCCGGCCGGCCGGCGCGGCACCGCCGACGAGGGCGCAGCTCATCGGCGGCGGGGCGCTGCTGTTCTTCCTGCTCGCGGTCGTCGGCCATCTCACCGCGGCGCGGATGAGCCGCCGGCCGCGCACCGGACCGGAGATCGCGGCGGCGCTGGGCTCGGCGCTGCTGGGCACCGTCGACGTACCGGGTGAACGGCGCACGCACCGGCCGGAGGGCCGTGGCCCGCGGACCACGGTCCGCCGGCTGCTGGGCGCCGACGTCCGGTGGGACGTACCGGCCCCGCCGGCGTCCGGCGACGAGGCCGGCCGGCGGACCCGCTACCGGCGGGTGTGCGCCCGCCTCCGGGACCGGCTGCCGGGCCCCCGGCGGCTGCTGGTCGTCGTCCCGGACGGCGACGAGACCGCCCGCCGGGCCGCCGGGCGGCTCGCCGCCGAGGCCGGGAGCGATCTGCTGCCGCGGGTGGTGGGGGTCCCGGTGGCCCGGCCGATGGTGCCGGACCGCGACGACGAGTCCGGCGCCCTGGTCGTGCTCAGCGCGGGCAACTGGACCACAGGGGAGCTGACCGGCCTCGCCGAGGCGTGTGCGGACGCCGGGCACGAGGTCGTCGGCGTCGTCGTCGCCGGGACGGTACGGGACCGTCCGACGCGCGCCGCCGCCCGTCCCCGGGGCGCCGCCACGCCGGCGCTCGCGGTGGGCGCCGACGCGACGGGAGGTCCGGGGTGATGGCGCGTACGACTCCGGAGCCGCCGGCCGCCGCTCCGCTGCTGGACCTTCAGTCGCTGGTGGTGTCGGTACGCAGGCGGCGCCGCCTCTGGTGCTCCCTGGCGCTGCTGGGGCTGCTCGCCGGGGCGGCGGTGGCGGTCCTGATGCCGCAGCCGCCGACCGCGGTGACCACGGTGCTCGTCCTTCACCAGGAGGACCAGCCGAACGACCCCGGAACGCTGATCCGCACCGACGCCGCACTGCTGCAGACCACGCTGATCGCCGGTCAGGCCCTGCGGTCCCTCGGGTCCCCGGAGAGACCGGAGGACTTCATGGCGGAGTACGGGGGTGTCGGCCTGACCAACAACCTGCTCCGGATCACGGTGACGGGTGACAGCGACGCGGCGGCGGTGGCCCGCGCCGGGGCGCTGGCCGAGGCGTTCGTCGCGGACCATGTGCGGCGGATACGGCAGGCCGCGAACGCCGAGGCCAAGGGGCTGCTCGACCAGCGTGACCGGATGCGGGAGGAACTCGCCCAGGTCAACAGGGCGATCGGGGACGGACCGCAGCAGAGCGGGCCGCAGGCCTCGGCGGCCATGGAGTCGCTCTTCGCCCGGCGGGCCGAACTCACCTCGCGGATCACCGATTTCGGCCGACGGGCCTCGGAGGCGGGCATCGGCACGCCCCGGATCGTCGCCGGCACACAGATCGTCGACGCCCCGCGCGCGGTGCGGCACTCCCTGCCGCGGACCGCCGCCACCGACGCCGGGATCGGGTTCGTCCTCGGGCTCGTCCTCGGGCTGTCGGTGGCCGCGGTCTCCACGGTGGTGGCGGACCGCCCCGTACTGCGCCGGGAGATCGCGGCGCACCTCGGCGCCTCGGTCATCGCGGAACTGCCCGGCCGGCCGGCCGGGCGGTGGCGGCGCCGGCGGACCCGGGCGGCCCACGAACGGCTCGTCACGTCCCTGGCGCGCACCGTGCGCGGCTCCGACCGGCCGGTGTCGCTCCTGGAACTGGGGTGTGCGCGCGGCGCGAGCGCGATCGCCCTGGATCTCGCCCGGGCACTGGCGGCGGAGGGGCCGGTGGTCGTCGTCGACGGTCTGCCCGGATCCCGGCTCGCCGGCCGCCGCCCGAAGCCGGGGGACCCGGCCGTGGTCAGCGGCGAGGAGGCCGCGACCGGGTCGCGTCAGGAGCGCCGGCTCGGCGTCGGCTCGGTGGCGCCCGGCACGGCGTGGAACGACCTCCGGCACCTCGGCACCCGGACCGTGCTCGTCGTACGGGCCGGGCACGGCAGCGCCGCGTGGCTGCACACCGTGGCGCGGCACCTCGCGGACCAGCGCGTCCCGGTGATCGGTGTGGTGCTGATCGACCCCGATCCGCGTGACCGGACCGACGGCACGCTGTGGAACGGGCCGGGCACCGCGGCGCCCGGCCGGGGCGAGCGTCCGGCCGGGCGGAACGGGACGGAACGAGGGCGGACGGAGCGGCTGCCGAGCTGGGCGGCACGGGTCCCGGACAGCGACCAGGAGGCACGGTAGGACATGTGTGGCATCGCAGGCACGTACCGATGGCCGGACGGGAAGGCCGTGACCGACCGGCTCACCGATGTCCTCGCCCATCGCGGTCCGGACGGGGCGGGCCGCTACAGCCACCCCGCCGGTGACGGCGAGGTGCACCTCGGACACCGCCGGCTGGCCGTCATCGACCTGTCCGGGACCGGCGCCCAGCCGATGGTCTCGGGCGGCCTCGTCCTGACGTACAACGGCGAGCTGTACAACGCGCCCGAGCTGCGCGCCGAGCTGGCGGCCGCCGGGGTGCGCTTCCGCGGCACCTCCGACACCGAGGTGCTGCTGGAGGCCTGGCGGCGCTGGGGCACGGACTGCCTGCCCCGGCTGCGCGGCATGTTCGCGTTCGGGATCTTCGACGAGCGGACCGGCGAGCTGGTGCTCGCCCGCGACCAGCTCGGCATCAAGCCGCTGTTCCTGCTCCGGCGCGGTGAGGGGCTGGTGTTCGCCTCCGAGCTCAAGGCGCTGGCCGCCGTGAGCGGCGGGTCGCTCCAGGTGGACCACGCGGCGCTGGTGGCCTCGCTGCTGTACTACTGGGTGCCGGACTCGCGGTGCGCGTTCCGCGAGGCGGAGAAGCTGCCGCCGGGGAGCTGGCTGCGGTGCCGGCCCGACGGCCGGGTGGAGCGCGGCCGGTTCTGGCACCTCCGGGAGGTCGCCGCCGAGGCCCGGGAGCGGGCCCGGGACGGCGAGCTGCCGGATCTCGCCGCCGTCGTCGAGGAGTCGACCCGGCGTCACCTGCTCTCCGACGTCCCCGTGGCGACCTTCCTCTCCGGCGGGCTGGACTCCAGCTATCTGACCGCGCTGGCGGCCCGGGACCACCCCGGGATCTCCGCCTACACCATCGGGTTCCGCGCCGAGGACGCCCGGTTCGAGGCGATGCCGGACGACCTGCGGTACGCCCGTCAGGTGGCCGAGCGGTTCGGCGTCGATCTGCACGAGATCGAGATCGCCCCGAACGTGCTCGACCTGCTGCCGCGGATGACGTACCACCTGGACGAGCCGATCGGCGACCCCGCCGCGATCAACACGTTCCTGATCTGTTCGGCCGCCCGGGAGGCCGGGGTCAAGGTGATGCTCTCCGGGATGGGCGCCGACGAGCTGTTCGCCGGGTACCGCAAGCACTTGGCCAACCTGCTCGCGCTGCGCTACCAGCGCGTCCCGGGGCCCCTGCGGCGCGGCCTGTCCGCGGCCGTGGACCGGCTCCCGGTCGCCACGGCCCGCCGGGGATACCGGTCGGTGCGCTTCGCGAAGCGGTTCCTCTCCTTCGCCGATCTGCCGGAGGAGACCGCGTTCCGGCGCAGCTACACCCTGTACGACCGGGACGAGCTGCTCGCCCTGGTCGATCCGGACCTGGCCGGCACGGTCGACGACGTACTGGCCGAACACGCGGACGTCTACCAGGACAACGACCTCGACGACTTCGTCAACCGCATGTGCCTGGGCGACACCCGGATGTTCCTGCCGGGCCTCAACCTCGCGTACACGGACCGTTCGAGCATGGCCGCCTCGACGGAGGTGCGGGTGCCGTACGTGGATGTCGAGGTGGTGAAGGCGGCGTTCGCGGTGCCCGGTGACCGCAAGATCGTCGGGCGGCAGGGCAAGGCGGTCCTCAAGGAGGCGGCCGGCTCCGTCCTGCCCCGGGAGATCGTGTACCGGCCCAAGGGCCTGTTCAGCGCCCCGCTGCGGGCCTGGATGAGCCGGGATCTGGCACCGCTGGTGCGCGAGGTCGTGCACGACGGGGAGCTGGTCCGTTCCGGGCTCCTGCGCCGTGACGCGCTGGCGCGGATGGTCGCCGAGGACGCCGCCGGGCACCGGGACTTCTCGAAGCACCTGTGGCACGTACTGACCCTTGAGTACTGGTATCGCGGCGCGACCTCCGGGGCCGGCCAGGACCCTCCCCCGACGGCGTAGCGATCCCTTGACGACCGGCGATCTCCCTTGACGACCGGCGATTTCCCTTACATGGCGATCTCCCTTGCGTAGCGATCTCCCTTGACGGCGTAGAGACAAGAGGACTTCGGTGAAACAGGTTGTGCAGAACTACAAGAGCGGCGAGCTGGCGCTGCTGGACGTGCCGGTGCCGGGGTGCAAGCCGGGCGGTGTCCTGGTGCGGAGCGCCTACTCGCTGATCTCCACCGGGACCGAGCTGATGAAGGTGTCCGAGGCCGGCATGTCGATGCTGGGCAAGGCCCGCTCCCGGCCGGACCAGGTGGCCAAGGTCGTGCAGAGCGTGGCCACCAACGGGGTGCCCGCCACCTACCGCAAGGTGATGGGCAAGCTGGACTCCTACACGCCGCTGGGCTATTCGCTGTGCGGGGTGGTCGAGCAGGTCGGCGCGGGGATCGACGACGTGAAGGCCGGCGACCTGGTGGCCTGCGCCGGCAACGAGCACGCGCTGCACGCCGAGCTGAACTGGGTGCCGAAGAACCTCTACGCCCGGGTGCCGGACGGTCTCGCGCCGCGGCACGCGGCCTTCGGCACCGTCGGGTCGATCGCGCTGCAGGGCGTCCGCCGCGGTGAACCGCAGCTCGGCGAGGTGGCGCTGGTCATCGGGTTGGGCCTGATCGGGCAGTTGGTGGTGCAGCTGCTGGCCGCCTCGGGGGTCCGGGTCGTCGGGGCCGACCCGGACCCGGTGCGCTGCGAGCTGGCCGAGCGGCTGGGCGCGGCTGCCTGCGGCGATCCCGCCTCCGCGGTCGTGGCGAACGCCGTCGCCGAACTCAGTGGCGGTCACGGCGTGGACCAGGTGTATCTGGCCGCGGGCGGCGGCAGCAACCAGCCCGTCGAGCTGGCCGCGCGGCTGAGCCGGGACCGCGGCCGGGTCGTCGACATCGGCAAGTGCCGTCTGGACCTGCCGTGGAACGCGTACTACGAGAAGGAGCTGGACGTCCGGTTCTCCCGCAGTTACGGTCCCGGGCGCTACGACCCGGAGTACGAGCTGGAGGGGCGGGACTACCCGATCGGCTACGTGCGCTGGACCGAGCGCCGCAACCTGGCGTGCTTCCTCGATCTCGTCGCCCGTGGCCGGGTCGACGTGGAGCCGCTGATCTCCCGCACGGCCGACTTCGACGACGCGGTCGAGACGTACCGGGGGCTGCGGGACGGCGAACTGAAGGCCGTGGCGGTGCTGTTCCGCTACCCCGAGCAGAAAGAGGAGGCCGCGGAGGCGGCGGCCCCGGCGGTGACGGTGCCCGCGGTGCGGCGCGGTGGCGGGGTGTCCGCCCCGGCCCGGTCCGCGAAGGCGCCGGTGCGGCTGGCGTTCGTCGGCGCGGGAAACTACGCGACGTCGATGCTGCTGCCGCACCTGGCCCGGCGCGACGGCGTCGAGCTGGCCACGGTCGTCACCACGACGGCGCTCTCCGGGGCCAACGCCCAGCGGAAGTTCGGCTTCGCCGGGGCCACCACCGATCTCGACGCCGTGCTCGGCGACCCGTCCGTCGACGCGGTGTTCGTGGTCACCCGCCACAGCTCGCACGCCGAACTGACCCGGAGGGCGCTGCTGGCCGGGAAGGCGGTGTTCGTGGAGAAGCCGCTGGCGCTCACCGAGGACGAGCTGGCGGGCGTGGTCGCGGCGGTGGAGGAGTCCGGCAACGACCGGCTGCAGGTGGGCTTCAACCGCCGGTTCGCGCCGCTGCTGCGGGAGGCCAGGCAGCGGTTCGGCGCCCGGACCGGTCCGGCGAGCCTCCGCTACCTGGTCAACGCGGGCCGGCTGGAGCACGGCAGCTGGTACCTGCGGGGCGCCACCGAGGGCTCGCGGTTCGCCGGCGAGGGTGGGCACTTCATCGACACGGCGAGCTGGCTGCTGGCGGCCGACCCGGTCTCGGTGTACGCGCTCACCACACCCGGCGACGAGGACCTCCAGGTCGTGCTGGGCTACCCGGGCGGGTCCACCGCCACCATCAGTTACGTCACCACCGGCCCGGCCGGCTTCCCCAAGGAGACGCTGGACCTGGTCGCGGACGGCCGGGCGCTGCGGCTCGACGACTTCGTCCGGGCCACCGTCCACGACGGCCGCGGCAGGCCGTGGGTCAGCTCCCGGCTGCCGAAGGCCCGGGACAAGGGCCAGTCCGCCGAACTGGCCGCGTTCGTCAAGGCCGTACGGACCGGCGGGCCGATGCCGGTGCCGCTGGAGTCGCTGGTCGCCACCACGGCGGCCACCCTCGCCGTACGGGCCGCGCTGGCCGGCGGCGCGCCGGTGACCCTGGCGAGGGCGCTGTGACGGTGCGCGCGGGGAGTCCGGGCTGGTACCTGCGGCGGCTGTCCCGGATGGGGCCGCGGGAGGTCGCCGGCCGGGCGGGCGACGCGGCGCGCAGGCGGCGGTGGCGGTCGGCGCCGCCGGAGTGCCCGGAGGTGACCGGCGCCCGGTTCACCGCGGTCCTGCCCGCGGGGGCGATCGCCGCCGTGCCGCCGGACGCCGCGAAGCGGCTCGTCGCCGACGCGGACCGGCTGATGGCCGGGCACGGCGGGTACTTCGGGGTGGACCGTGACGACCTGGCCGACCCGGACTGGTCGTACGACCCGAGGACCGGGCGCCGGGCCCCGTGGGACCACGCCTTCGACGTGCCGTACCGGGACGAGGATGTCGTCGGGGACATCAAGCAGATCTGGGAGCTGTCCCGGCATCAGTACCTCACCGTGCTCGCCGCCGCCTACGCGCTCACCGGCGACGAGCGGTACGCCGAGCGGGTGGCCGCGCATCTGCGGTCGTGGTGGGCGGCCAACGCGCCGCTGCGCGGCGTCCATTGGACCAGTGGCATCGAGCTGGGGATCCGGCTGCTGTCCTGGGTGTGGATCCGCCGGCTGCTCGACGGCTGGCCGGGCGCGGCCGGGCTGTTCGAGGGCAACCCGGTGGCGCTCCGGCAGATCTGGCACCACCAGCGCTGGCTGGCCGCCTTCCCCAGCCGGGGTTCCTCGGCCAACAACCACGTCATCGCCGAGGCCGCCGGGCAGACCGCCGCGGCCTGCGCGTTCGGCTGGTTTCCCGCCTCGGCACGCTGGCGGGCCGACGCGCTGCGGTCGCTGGAGCGGCAGTTGCGGAGCAACACCTTCGGCTCCGGTCTGAACCGGGAGCTGGCCACCGAGTACCACGGACTGGTGCTGGAGCTGGGCCTGGCCGCGGTGGCCGAGGCGGACGGGGCCGGTGTGCCGGTCCCCGCGTCGGTCCGGGAGGTGCTGCTGCGGATGACCGACGCGCTCGCGGCCGTCGTGGACGGCCACCTGCGGCCGCCGCGCCAGGGGGACGCGGACGACGGGCACGGTCTGGTCGTGGACGGCGCGGACACCGACCGCTGGGCCTCGCTGCTGGCCACCGGGGACGCCGCGTTCGGCCGGCTCGCCTGGTGGCCGGCGGTGACCGGCACCGATGTGCGGACCCCGCTGCTGGCCGCGCTCATCCGGCCGTACGCGGGGAACGGGACCGCGCCGGCCGTCGCCCGCCCGGACCGTCGGCCGGCCCATTTCGCCGACGCGGGCATGACCATCCTGCGGGGTCCCGCGGAGATCTGGTGCCGCTGCGACGGTGGTCCGCACGGATTCCTGTCCATCGCCGCGCACGCCCACGCGGACGCGCTGTCCGTGGAGGTCCGGCACGACGGGGTCGACGTGCTCGCCGACCCGGGGACCTTCTGCTACCACGGGCAGCCGGAGTGGCGGCGGTACTTCCGGTCGACCCTCGGCCACAACACCCTGCGGCTGGACGGCGCCGACCAGTCCGTCTCCGGTGGCCCGTTCCTGTGGACCCGGGGGGCCCGCAGCCGCGTCCTGGTCGCGGACCCGTCCGGCAAATCCGGCGGGGGGACGGCCCGCTGGTGCGCCGAGCACGACGGCTACCGGCGCTCCGTGCACCGCCGCCGGGTGGAGCTGACGGCCGCGAGCCGGGAGCTGCGGGTGGTCGACGAGGTGCGCGGGCCGCGCCGGGCCGCGCAGTTGGCGTTCCACCTGGGCCCGGCGATCGCCGCGGAGCTGGCGGGGAACCGGGCCACGCTCACCTGGACCCGGGACGGCGAGGACCGCTCCGCGGTGCTCGACCTGCCCGGGGAGCTGTCCTGGCGGGCGCACCGCGGCGAGAGCGACCCGCCGCTGGGGTGGTACTCCGCCGGCTTCGGGCGCAAGGAGCCCGCCACCACGCTGGTCGGCACCGGCTTCACCGGCGGCGCGCAGGGGTTCACCACCGTACTCAGGTTCCGCGGTTAGGGCCTGCCGTGGGGATCAGGCCGGATCGACGACAGGCTCCGAGGAGTCCGAGGAGGACGACGCGTGCGTATGCAGTGGCGGCACTGGGCGTTACCGGCGGCACCGCTGGCGCTGGCCCTGCTGGCGGCGACCGGCTGTGAGAGCGCGCCGGACGCGCGGCCGGAGCCGACCGCCACGCCGTCCGCCTCCGTGGCCCGGGTGTGTGCCGGGCCCGCGGCCGGGCCGGCGAAGGCGCCGGCGGGCGCAGTGACGGTCGATCCCGCGGTCACCGGTGACCTGGCCGCGAAGACCAGGAACAGCCCCGCGCACACCACGTTCTGGCTCCGGCCGGGCACGCACCGGCTCGCACCGGACCGCTACGCCCAGGTCGTCCCCAAGGAGGGGAACAGCTACGTCGGCGCGCCGGGCGCGGTGCTCGACGGCCGGAAGACCAACCAGTACGCGTTCGGCGGCGCCGCCCGCGACGTCACGATCCGCCACCTGACCGTGCAGCGGTTCGTCGCCCCGCACAACGAGGGCGTGGTCAACCACGACTCGGCCGACGGGTGGGTGATCGAGCACGCGACGATCCGGAACAACTCCGGCGCCGGGCTGATGGCCGGTGCCCGCCAGCGGGTCCGCGCCAGCTGTCTGCGCGACAACGGCCAGTACGGCATGAACGCGTACCAGGCCTCCGGCCGCATCACCGGCCTGGTGGTCGAGGGCAACGAGATCACCGGCAACAACAAGGACGACTGGGAGCGGCGGCGGCCGGGCTGCGGCTGCACCGGGGGCGTCAAGTTCTGGGCCGTCGACGGCGCCGACGTACGCGGCAACTGGGTGCACGACAACCGAGGGGCCGGGCTGTGGGCGGACACCAACAACAACGACTTCCGCATCGAGGACAACGTGCTGGAGGCCAACGACGGTGCCGCGCTGATCTACGAGACCAGCTACAACGCGGTCATCCGGAAGAACACGATCCGTCGGAACAACTGGGTCGAGGGCCGCCGGTACGCCGACCGCGGCGACACCTTCCCGTTCGCGACCGTCTACCTGTCCGAATCCGGCGGCGAACCACGGATCCGGGCCCGTACGGACAGGATCGAGATCTACCGGAACGTGCTGGAAGACAACTGGTCCGGAATCACCCTGTGGGAGAACGCCGACCGGTTCTGCAACAGCCCGGCCAACACCTCGTCCGGTGCCTGCACCCTGCTGGTGAAGGACACCCGCCGCTGCGCGCGGCCGGCGATCGCCACCGCGCCGCTCTACGCCGACTGCCGGTGGAAGACCCAGCGGGTGGAGATCCACGGCAACCGCTTCCTGCTGGACAGGTCCGTCGTCGACTGCACGGTGAAGTGCGGCCGCATGGCGCTGCTGGCCAACTACGGCACCTATCCGGACTGGTCGCCGTACCAGGGCGAGCGGGTGGCCGAGGCGATCACCCGCGAGCAGCACAACCGCTGGCACGACAACGTCTACGTCGGACCGTGGGAGTTCGTCGCCCACGACCCGAGCCGGGTCCTCGACTCCGGGCAGTGGCGGTCCACGCCGTACGAGCAGGACGCGGGCAGCACCTTCCGCGCACGGGACGGTGGCTGAGATGGGCGCGGACCACACGGACCACACGCCGAAGATCGTCGGGGCGGTCTGGGGGCTGCTGATCCTCAACACACTCGGCTCCGCCGGGGCGAGGACCATCGTCCCGCTGCCCCGCTCCCTCATCCAGATGGTCACCATGGGCGCGCTGGTCGCCGCGTTCGCGCTGGCGCTCGCGGTCAATCCCCGGCTGCGCGTCCGGGCCAGTGCCTTCGTCTTCCTGCTCACCCTGCTGCTGGTGCCGAGCGTGATCTCCAGCGTGAACCTGGAGTCCGGGTTCGGCGCGCTGTTCCGCTGCGCCCGGCTGGCTCTCTTCGTCGGCACGCTGTGGCTGCTCAGCCGCTGGTGGGACGGCGGCCCGGCCTTCGTCCGGCACCACATCCGGATGTACTTCGCGGTCCTCTGCTCGGTGGCCGCCGGCGCGGTCGTCTCACCGGGCGCCGCCCTGCCCGAGCTCTACGGCGGGCGGCTGGTCGGCGCGTTGTGGCCGCTCACCCCGCCGCAGATCGGACAGTACGCCGCGGTGATCATCGGGCTCACCGTGCTGCTCCTGCTGGGCCGCGGGACCGACCGGGTCAGCGCGGCGGTGGTCGTCGTGCCGGCTCTCGTCCTGCTCGCGCTGACCCATACCCGTACGGCCACGCTCGGCCTGCTCGCCGGGCTGGTGCCGGCGATCGGTTCCCTGGTCCTGACCAGCGCCGCGGCCCGCCGGTTCTTCGTCTGGGCGGTGGGGTGCGCCGCCGTGGCCGCGGTGGGGTTCGGCTCCGTGGTGCAGGCGTGGTTCCTGCGCGGGCAGAGCCAGGAGAACTTCACCAGCCTCACCGGCCGGGCCAAGGTCTGGGACGCCCTGCTGGCGGCACCGCGGACGACCTCGGAGTTCCTTTTCGGCGCGGGGCTGGGCGACAAGTCGTTCGGCGGGCTGCCGATCGACAACAGCTGGCTGGCCGTCTACCACGAGCAGGGTGTGACCGGTGTCGCCCTGGTGTCGGCGGTCTTCGTCGTGCTGGGCGGTGTCGCGCTGCTCCGGCCACCGTCGCTGTCGAGGGCCTGCGCCCTCTTCCTGATCTGCTACTGCGCGATCGCTTCGTACACCGAGGCCGGGCTGGGCGACGCCTCGCCGTATCTGCTGCATCTGGCCGTGGCCGCCTCGCTGCTGGCGGCGCCCGCGGCGGCCCCCGCCCTCGCGACGCCGGCACCGGCGCCCGAACCGACGCCCGAGCCCACGCCCGAAGCCCCTCGGCGGGGCGTCGTCCCGCGCGAGGCCCTGAGACCGGAGGTGACCTGACCATGCGCGTCCTCGTGGTGCACAACCGCTACGCCTCGGCGCAGCCGAGCGGGGAGAACACGGTCGTCGACCAGGAGGTGGCACTGCTGCGCGAAGCCGGCCACCGGGTCGGGGTGTTCGAGCGGCGCAGCGACGACATCGCCGCCCGGTCCCTGCCGTCCAAGGCCGCGCTGCCGCTGCTGGTGCCGTGGAACCCGGCGGTCCGCGCGGAGCTCGCCGCGCGGCTCCGCGCCGAGCGGCCGGACGTGGTGCACGTCCACAACGTCTTCCCGCTGCTGTCGCCGGCGGTGCTGGCCGCCTGCGCCGACGCCGGTGTGCCCGCCGTCGCCACGCTGCACAACTACACGCAGGTCTGTCCGCCCGGCACGCTGCGGCGGGACGGCCGGCCGTGCGCCGAGTGCGTCGGGTCGTCGCCGCTGCCCGCCGTCCGGCACGGCTGCTACCGGAACTCGCGGCTGGCGACGGTGCCGCTCGCGGTCAGCCTGTCGGTCAACCGGCGGCGGTGGTGGACCGGTGTGGAGCGGTTCTTCTGCATCTCCGCGGCGCAGCGCGAGGTCCTGGTGCGGGCCGGTATGCCCGCCGAACGGCTGGCGGTGAAGCACAACTTCGTGCCCGACCCGGGCGCCCGCCGGGCGGGCTCCGGCGAGCATCTGCTCTATCTCGGCCGGCTCGCGGAGGCCAAGGGCGTGCGGCTGCTGATGGCCGCGTGGGACGACATCGCCGCCGGGGGCGGGGTGGGCGTACCGCTCGTGATCGCCGGCGCGGGGCCGCTGGAGCGGGAGGTGACCGCTTGGGCGGCGGGCCGGGACGACGTGCGGTACGTCGGCCTGTACGACCCGGCGGAGTGCCGGCGGGCCCTCGCACGGGCGGTCGCCGTGGTGGCTCCGTCCACCTGGCTGGAGGCGTTCGGCCTGGTGGTCGTGGAGGCGATGGCGGCGGGGGTCCCGGCCGTAGCCGCCGGGCACGGCGCCTTCACCGAACTCGTCGAGGACGGGGTGACCGGGCTGCTCCACCGGCCCGGCGAGCCCGCCTCGCTCGCGTCCTGCCTGCGCCGGATCACGGCCGGGCCGGAGCGCAACCGGGAGATGGGCCGGGCGGCCCGGCGCCGTTACGAGCGGGACTTCAGCCCGGCCGTCGGGCTGGAGCGCCTGGTGGAGGGGTACCGCACCGCGATCGCGGTGCGCTCCGGCGGCGGGGACGGCCCGCCGCCGGCAGGGAACGGAAGCACTGGCTCGCGGCGGGGAGACCCGCGCGGGCGGGATGGGGGCAGGAGATGACACGATGCCGACTCTGCGGCTCGACGGCGCTGTCCAGCGTCGTCGACCTGGGGGCGACCCCGCCGTGCGAGAGCTTTCTCGCGGCGGACGAACTGGACCGGCCGGAGCCGGCGTACCCGCTGCACCTGCGGGTCTGCACCGACTGCTGGCTCGCGCAGATCCCTCCGCTGATCACACCGGAGGAGACGTTCACGCAGTACGCGTACTTCTCCTCCTACTCGACCTCCTGGGTGGAGCACGCGCGGACGTTCGTCGCCGGCGCCGAACAGCGGCTGGGCCTCGGCACGGACTCCTTCGTGGTCGAGGTCGCGAGCAACGACGGGTACCTGCTGCGGCATGTCACAGACCGCGGGATCCGCTGCCTCGGCATCGAGCCCTCGGTGAACGTCGGCGCCGCGGCGCGGGAGGCGGGGGTGCCCACGCTCACGGCGTTCCTGGACCCGGGGACCGGCGCCGGTGTCCGCGCCGAGCACGGCCCGGCGGATCTGGTCGTGGCCAACAACGTGTACGCGCACATCCCCGACGTGGTCGGGTTCACCCGGGGGCTGCGCGCCCTGGTCGCCGATGACGGCTGGGTCTCCATCGAGGTGCAGCACCTGCTGACCCTGATCGAGGAGAACCAGTACGACACGATCTACCACGAGCACTTCCAGTACTACACGGTGGCGTCCGCGATCCAGGCGCTGGCGAGCGGCGGACTCACGCTCGTCGATGTCGAGTTGCTGCCCACGCACGGCGGCTCCGTCCGGCTGTGGGCCCGTCCCGCCGAGGCGGCCGGCGAGCCGACCCGGCAGGTGGCCGACGTACTGGACCGGGAGAAGGCGGCCGGGCTGCGGGAGCTGTCCGGGTACACCGAGTTCTCCGCCCGGGTGGCCAAGGTGCGCCGGGACCTGCTGCGGTTCCTCATCGAGGCGGCCGAGCGCGGCGAGACGGTCGTCGGCTACGGGGCCCCGGGCAAGGGCAACACCCTGCTCAACCACTGCGGCATCCGGCCCGACCTGCTCCCGTACACGGTCGACCGCAACCCGTACAAGCACGGCAGGTTCACCCCGGGCACCCGCGTCCCGGTCCTGCCGCCCGAGCGGATCAGCATCGACCGACCGGACTACGTGCTCGTCCTGCCCTGGAATCTGCGGGCCGAGCTGGTCGAGCAGCTGTCCTTCGTGCACGCCTGGGGCGGCCGGCTGGTCTTTCCCATACCGGAACTGAGCATTGTCGAGGTCAAGCCATGAAGGTCGTACTGTTCTGCGGCGGCTACGGGCTGCGTATGCGCAACGGAGCCTCCGACGACGTGCCCAAACCGATGGCGATGGTCGGCCCGCGGCCGCTGATCTGGCATGTCATGCGCTACTACGCGTACTTCGGGCACACGGAGTTCATCCTGTGCCTCGGGTACGGGGCCCACCACATCAAGAACTTCTTCCTCACCTACGAGGAGACGACGTCCAACGACTTCGTGCTGCGGGGCGGACGGACCGAGCTGCTCTCCACCGACATCGCGTCCTGGACGATCACGTTCGCGCAGACCGGCATCGAGTCACCGATCGGGGAGCGGCTGCGCCGGGTGCGGCACCACCTGGACGGTGACGAGATGTTCCTCGCCAACTACGCCGACGTGCTGACCGATGCCCCGCTGCCGCAGATGATCGACCGGTTCGCCCGGCGCGACGCGGGCGCGTCGATGATGGTGGTGCCGCCGCAGTCCTCGTTCCACTGCGTGGACCTGGGCGACGACGGCCTGGTGGGGGGCATCACCGCGGTGAGCGAGCTGCCGCTGTGGGAGAACGGCGGCTATTTCGTGCTCCGCCAGGAGATCTTCGACCACATCCCGGAGGGCGGGGATCTGGTCGCCGACGGATGTGCCCAACTGGCCAAGCGGGGAAGGCTGGTGGCTCACCAGCACCGCGGTTTCTGGAAGCCGACGGACACCGTGAAGGAGCGGGCCGCGCTCGACGACGCCTACGCCCGGGGCGACCGCCCGTGGGCCGTGTGGGAACGGGACGGCGCGGGGGCGGGCGCGAGCGGCGGCGGATACGGCTCCGGGGCGAGAGCGTGATCCGGCTCGGGGCGGGGCCCCTGACCCGGGTCGTCGCGGTGGGCGCGCACTGCGACGACATCGCCATCGGCGCGGGCGGCACCCTGCTGACGCTGTGTCGCGCGCGGCCGGGGATCCGCGTCGACGCGCTGGTGCTCTCCGGCGGTGGCGGCGAGCGGGAGCGGGAGGAGCAGGCCGCGCTCACCGCCTTCTGCCCGGGTGCCGACCTGCGGCTGACCGTGCTCAAGCTGCCGGACGGCCGGCTGCCTGCGCACTGGGGCGAGGCCAAGGCCGCGGTCGAGGAGCTGCGTGCGCGGACCGAGCCGGATCTCGTGCTGGCCCCGCGCACCGACGACGCGCACCAGGACCACCGCATCCTGGCGAAGCTGATGTCCACCGCCTTCCGCGACCACCTCGTGCTCGGCTACGAGATCGTCAAGTGGGACGGCGACCTCGGCCGGCCGGCGGCGTACCAGCCGCTGTCGCCGGAGACCGCCGAACGGAAGGTGCGGCTCCTTCAGGAGCACTACCCCTCGCAACGGCACCGGCCCTGGTACGACCGGGAGGCCTTCCTCGGGCTGGCCCGGATCCGCGGCATCGAAAGCCACGCGCGCTACGCCGAGGCGTTCGCCGTCACCAAACTCACTCTCGACCTGGGGGAATGAACTGTGCGCGTACTGCTGACCGGACACCAGGGCTATCTGGGCACCGTGATGGCCCCCGTCCTCACGGCCGCCGGGCACGAGGTCGTCGGGCTGGACGCCGGCCTGTTCGCCGACTGCGTCCTGGGCCCGCCGCCCGAGGACCCGCCGGGGCCGCGGGTGGACCTGCGCGACATCACGGCCGCGCACGTGGCCGGGGTGGACGCCGTGATCCACCTGGCCGCCCTGTCCAACGACCCGCTGGGCGCGCTGGCGCCGGAACTCACCCACGACATCAACCACCACGCGTCCGTACGGCTGGCCCGGCTGGCCCGCGACGCCGGAGTACGGCGCTTCCTGTACGCGTCGACGTGCTCGGTCTACGGCGCCGCCGGCGAGAGCGGCCTGGTGACCGAGGACGCCCCGCTGCGCCCGGTGACGCCGTACGCGGAGTCCAAGGTGCGGGTGGAGGACGACCTGCACGCGCTCGCCGACGGCGACTTCAGCCCGGTGTTCCTGCGCAACGCCACCGCCTTCGGCTACTCGCCCCGGCTGCGCGCCGACATCGTGCTGAACAACCTGGTGGGCCACGCGCTGCTCTCCGGCGAGGTGCTGGTGCTCTCCGACGGCACCCCCTGGCGCCCACTGGTGCACGCCGCGGACATCGCGCAGGCCTTCACCGCCGCGCTGACCGCGCCGCGGGAATCGGTGCACGACCGGGCGTTCAACATCGGCAGCGAGATCAACAACGTCACCGTCGCCGAGATCGCCGGAAAGGTCGCCGAGGCGATACCGGGCTCGCGGGTGGTGATCACCGGGGAGACCGGTGCCGATCCGCGGTCGTACCGGGTGGACTTCTCCCGGTTCCGCGCCGCGGTGCCCGGCTTCGCCTGTGCGTGGACGGTGGAGCAGGGCGCGCTCGAACTCGCCGACGCCTACCGGAAACACGGGCTGACCCGGGAGGACTTCGAGCAGCGCTTCACCCGGCTCGCCGTGCTGCGCGCGGCGTCCGACGCCGGCGCCGTCGACGACACCCTGCGGTGGCGCCGGTGACCGCGGCGGGCGAGGAGATGTACGCCCTGGTGGAGCGGTTGTACCCGCTGTGCCGGAGCATCACCGGCGACGGTGTCCGCGCCACCCTGGACATCGTCGGCGAGTACGTCCCGCTGGAGGTGCGCGAGGTGCCGACCGGCACCCGGGTGCTCGACTGGACGGTGCCGCAGGAGTGGAACATCCGGGACGCGTACATCGCCGACAGCGCGGGCAACCGGGTCGTCGACTTCGCCGCGTCCAGTCTGCATGTGCTCGGCTACAGCGTGCCCGTGTCGGCGACCATGCCGCTGGCCGAGCTGCGCGGACACCTGCACACCCTGCCGGACCACCCGTCCTGGGTGCCCTACCGCACCAGCTACTACCGGCCCGAATGGGGGTTCTGCCTGGCCCAGGAGACCCTGGACGCGCTGCCGGACGGCGAGTACGAGGTGTGCGTCGACTCCACCCTCGCCGACGGCCACCTCACCTACGCCGAGCACGTGGTCCCCGGGCAGGTCGCCGACGAGGTGATCGTCTCCAGCCATGTCTGCCACCCGTCGCTCGCCAACGACAACCTGGCCGGCATCGCGGTGGCGACGTTCCTGGCCCGGGCGCTGGCGGAGGCGACGCCGTACTACACCTACCGGTTCGTCTTCGCGCCCGGCACCATCGGGGCGATCACCTGGCTGGCACGCAACGCGGAGCGGGTGGACCAGATCAAGCACGGTCTGGTGCTGGCCTGCGCCGGCGACCCGGGGCAACTGAACTACAAGCGGAGCAGGCGCGGTGACGCGGAGATCGACCGGGTGATGCGGCATGTGCTGCGCGCCTCCGAACGCCCGCACCACATCGCCGAGTTCACCCCGTACGGCTACGACGAGCGGCAGTTCTGCTCGCCCGGCTTCGATCTCGGCGTGGGCTCGCTCAGCCGGACCCCGTACGCCGGCTACCCCGAGTACCACACCTCGGCGGACAACCTGGACCTCGTCTCCCCGGCGGCGATGGCGGACACCCTCGCCCTGTGCCGCGAGGCGTTCGCCGTCCTGGACCGCAACCGGCGGTACGTCAACCTCAGTCCCTACGGCGAGCCGCAGCTGGGCCGGCGTGGGCTGTACGACTCGCTCGGCGGCCGCAGCGACGCGAAGCAGGCGCAGATGGCCATGCTCTGGGTGCTCAGCCTCTCCGACGGCGAGCACACGCTGCTGGACGTCGCCGAGCGGGCCGGGCTGCCGTTCGAGGCCGTCGCCGCCGCGGCCGACGCCCTGGGCGCGGCCGGACTGGTCAAGGCATGACGCCGATGACCACCGAGGGGAAGAAGACGACCACATCGGGGGCACCGCCGGCACCGGCGGCTCCGGACGGGCCCGCCCGGCGGAGCGCCACCCGGGCCGTCGCGGCCCGGCTGTCCTGGGGGCTGGCCGACCAGGCGGCCTCCAGCCTGACCAACTTCGTCGTGGGGATCTACGTGGCGCGCTCGCTCGGGCTCGCCGCGTTCGGCGTGTTCAGCCTGGCGTGGGTGACCTACGGCGTGGTGCTCAGCGTCTCCCGCGGGCTGGCCACCGACCCGCTCGTGGTGCGCTTCAGCGGGGTGCCGGAGGCCTCCTGGCGCGGGGCGGTGGCCCGGTCGTCGGGTACCGCGCTCGGCGTCGGTGCCGCGATCGGCGGGGTGTGTCTGGTGATCGGGCCGGTGGTCGGCGGCGCCGTGGGGTCCGCGTTCGCCTGCCTCGGCGTCATGCTGCCGGGGCTGCTGCTGCAGGACGCCTGGCGGTACGCGTTCTTCGCCGCCGGCACCGGGCGGAAGGCGTTCGTCAACGACCTGGTGTGGGGTGTCGCGCTCGTCCCGGCCATGGTGGTGGCGGCGCGGGTGGGCAGCGTGGCCGCCTTCGTGCTCGCCTGGGGCGGGTCCGCCGCGGTGGCCGCGGCGTACGGCTGCCTCCAGTCCGGGATCCGGCCCCGCCCGGCCGGGGCGCGCGCGTGGGTGCGCGACCACCGCGACCTCGGCTACCGGTACCTGGTCGAGAACACCTGCGTCAGCGGCGCGAGCCAGTTGCGCGCGTACGGGCTCGGCGCGATCGTCGGGGTCGGCGCGGTCGGGGTGGTCCGGGGCGCCGAGCTGCTGCTCGGCCCGTTCCTCGCCCTGCTGATGGGGCTGTCGCTGGTCACCGTCGCGGAGGCGGCCCGGGTGGTACGGCGGGCCCCGCACCGGCTGGGCACGTTCTGCCTCCTGCTGGGCGGCACGCAGGCCGCCGCCGCGCTGCTCTGGGGCGCGGCGCTGCTGCTGGTGCCTGACCGGGCCGGTGAGTTCGTGCTCGGCGGCGTCTGGCCCGCCGCCTCGGAGCTCATCGTGCCGGCCACGCTCGGCGTCGCGGGCGCCGGCCTCGGCACCGGCGCGGCGGCCGGGCTGCGCGCGCTCGGCGCGGCCCGGCGCAGCCTGCGCTGCCAGCTGTTCGCCTCCGCCTGCTACGTCGGCGGCGGCCTCGGCGGGGCGGCCGTCGCGGGCACACTCGGCTCGGCCTGGGGCGTCGCCGCGGCGACCCTCTGCGGCTCGGTCGTGTGGTGGCTGCAGCTGCGGTCCGCCCTGCGCGAGCGCCACCCCCACCCCATCCGCGAAGTGAGGACGCCATGACCGCCCTTCCCCGGCTGAGCATCGGCCTGCCCGTGTACAACGGCGAGGAGTACCTCGCCGAGTCGCTCGACGCCCTGCTCGGCCAGACCTACGAGGACTTCGAGCTGGTCATCTCCGACAACGCCTCGACCGACGGGACCCAGGACATCTGCCGCCGGTACGCCGCGCGGGACTCGCGTATCCGGTACCTCCGGCTGCCCCGGAACATCGGCGCCGCGCCGAACCACAACCACGTGTTCACCCAGTGCCGCGGCGAGCTGTTCAAGTGGGCCTCGCACGACGACCTGTACGCCCGCGACCTGCTGCGGCGCTGTGTCGAGGCGCTGGACGAGCGGCCGGAGGTGATCCTCGCGCACAGCGGCCAGGCGGTCATCGACGGCGAGGGCCGGGTGAAGGTCCCGTACGAGTACGGGCTCGCCACCGACTCGCCGCACGCCCCGGAGCGCTTCCGCAGCCTGCTGTTCGAGCCCGGTGGCGACGACTTCTACGGGGTGATGCGGGCCGACATGCTGCGCCGGGTGAAGCCGCACGACAGCTACCACCACGCGGACCGCACGTTCGTCGCCGAGATCACCCTGCGCGGCCCCTTCCACCAGGTGCCGGAGCTGCTGTACTTCCGCCGCGACCACCCCACCCGCGCCGAGCGGGCGAACCCGGGCAAGCGCTCCCGGTGCGTCAACCTGGACCCGCGCCGGGCGGGCCCGCTGCACCCGACGCCCCGGCTGCTCGCCGAGTACGTGTGGGGCTTCGTCGCGGCGGTCCGGCGGGCACCGCTCTCCCCGGCCGACCGGCGCGCCTGCTACCGCCATCTGGCCGCGTGGCTGGCCGGCCGGGTCCGGCCGGGCGCCGGCGAGCGGGTCGAGGACCGCGCCCCGGTCGACCCGGCCCGGCTCACCGTCTCCGTCGACGCCCTGGTCGCCGGCCGTGAGGGGAGGCGGACATGACGGCGGCGCCCGGAACCCCGGTGCGCGTCGGGGTGTTCGGCCTGCTCGGCTCCGGCAACCTCGGCAACGACGGGTCGCTGGAGGCCGTGCTCGGGTACCTCCGCGCCGCGCACCCGGAGGCGGTGGTGGACGCGCTGTGCGGCGGACCCGAGGCCGTCACGGCCCGGTACGGGATCCCCGCGACGCGGCTGCACTGGTACCGGGGGGAGTACCGGACCGCGTCGCGCGCGGGCGCGGTCGCGGCGAAGGGGCTGGGCAAACTCGTCGACGCCGTCCGCACCGCCGCGTGGGTGCGCCGGCACGACGTGGTGATCGTGCCGGGGATGGGCGTCCTGGAGGCGACGCTGCCGCTGCGGCCGTGGGGCTTCCCGTACGCGCTGTTCCTGCTCTGCGCGACCGGCCGGCTGTTCGCCACCCGGGTGGCGCTGGTCGGCGTCGGCGCCGCCGCGATCGGCAGCCGGCCGACCCGGGCCCTGGTGCGCTGGTCGGCGCGGCTGGCCGCCTACCGCTCGTACCGGGACACGCTCTCCCGCGACGCGATGCGGGCGATGGGCGTGGACACCGCGCGCGACGAGGTCCACCCGGACCTCGCGTTCGCCCTGCCGACCCCGCCGACGGGCGCGCCCCCGGGCCCGCCGGGCCGGGTCTGCGTCGGCGTCATGGCCTTCCACGGCGGCGACGACGAGCGCGCCCTCGCCGGGGAGATCCACCGGCGCTACCTCGACGGCACGACCCGCTTCGTCCGCGCGCTGGCCGAGGACGGCAGGCCGGTCCGGCTGCTCACCGGCGACGAGGCCGACGCGCCGGTGGCCGACGCGATCGTCGACGCGGTGGACTCGCCGCTGGTCACCGCCGCCGAGACGGCCTCGCTGGCCGACCTGATGCGGGAGATGGCCGCCGCCGACACCGTGGTGGCGACCCGCTACCACAACCTGGTCTGCGCGCTGAAGGTCGGCACGCCGACGCTCGCACTCAGCTATGCGGCGAAGAGCGACGCGCTCATGGCGCGGATGGGGCTGGACGCGTACTGCCATCCGGCCCGCGAGGTCGACGCCGGCCGGCTGCTCGAACAGTTCCGGGCGCTGGAGCGGGCATCGGCGGAGGTACGGCGGACCCTCACCGAGCGGAACCTGGTCGCCACCCGGCGCCTGGAGCACCAGTTCACCGCCCTGACAGCGGCCCTGTTCCCGGCGGCCGACCACGCCCACACCGTACGGGAGGCCTCATGAACGCGCCCGGAACGAAGACGACCGGAGCGAGGACGACCGAAAGGACCGCGCCCGGAATGAAAGCGACCGACGTCCCGGCGATCGCCGGCGCGTACCTGTTCGAGCCGACGCCGTACGCCGACGAGCGCGGCTCCTTCTGCCGCACCTTCGACGCCGACGTGGTCCGCTCGGTGGGCCTCGACCCGGACGCCTTCGTCCAGGACAGCCTGTCCCGCTCGGTCCGGGGCGTGCTGCGCGGCCTGCACCTGCGCTCCGGCGCCGGGGAGGCCAAGCTGGTGCGGTGCTCGTACGGGCGGATCTTCGACGTCGTCGTGGACCTGCGGACGGACTCGCCGACCTACCGGAACCGGGCCTTCTTCGAGCTGTCCGACGAGACGCAGACGACCCTGTACATCCCGGCGGGGTGCGCGCACGGCTTCCAGGCGCTGACCGGGCCCGCCGACGTCTCGTACCGGATCGACCGCCCGCACGATCCGGCCGAGGACGTGACGATCGCCTTCGACGACCCGGAGCTGGCCATCGACTGGCCGCTGCCGGTCACCTCGATGTCCCGGCGGGACCGGGAGGCGCCGAGCCTCGCCGAGTTCCTGCGCCGGAAGGAGAGTTGAGGCCGTCATGGACAAGGCGCACACCGAACACACCGCCGACGCGGCGGATACCGAGGAACTCCCCCTGCCCCGGTCGCGGAGGGCGAACGAGCGGCTGCACGCCCTGATCCCCGGTGGCGCGCACACCTATGCCAAGGGCGACGACCAGTACCCCGAGAACCTGGCCCCGGTCATCAGCCACGGCCGCGGCGCCCATGTGTGGGACATCGACGGCAACCGCTACATCGAGTACGGCTCCGGCCTGCGGTCGGTCAGCCTCGGCCACGCCCACCCCCGCGTGACCGAGGCGGTGCGAAGGGAACTCGACCGCGGCAGCAACTTCGTCCGGCCGTCCATCGTGGAGGTCGAGGCCGCGGAACGCTTCCTGGCCACGGTGCCGACCGCCGAGATGGTGAAGTTCGCGAAGAACGGCTCCGACGCCACCACCGCCGCGGTCCGCCTCGCCCGCGCCGCCACCGGGCGCGCGCGGGTGGCCGTCTGCGCCGACCATCCGTTCTTCTCCGTCGACGACTGGTTCATCGGCACCACGCCGATGTCCGCCGGCGTTCCGGCCGCGACCAACGAGCTGACCGTGTCCTTCCCTTACGGGGACCTGGCCGCCACGGAGGAACTGCTCACCCGGTACCGGGACGAGATCGCCTGCCTGATCCTCGAACCCGCCGGCCACACCGGGCCCTCCCCCGGCTCTCCCCTCCGTCCGGGCGGGGGCGACCCCACTCCCGGCTACCTCGCCGGCCTGCGCGAACTGGCCGACCGGCACGGCTGCGTCCTGGTCTTCGACGAGATGATCACCGGCTTCCGCTGGTCCGAGGCGGGCGCCCAGGGTCTGTACGGCGTCGTCCCCGACCTCTCCACGTTCGGCAAGGCGCTGGGCAACGGGTTCGCCGTCTCGGCGCTGGCCGGGCGCCGCGATCTGATGGAGCGGGGCGGGCTGCGCCACTCCGGCGACCGGGTGTTCCTGCTGTCCACCACGCACGGTGCGGAAACCCACTCCCTGGCGGCCGCGATGGCCGTACAGACGACGTACGCCGAAGAGGGCGTCACCGCGCGGCTGCACGCGCTCGGCGAGCGGCTGGCCGCCGGTGTCCGCGAGGCCGCGGCGGGCCTGGGCGTCGGCGACCACCTCGTCGTCCGGGGCCGGGCCAGCAACCTGGTCTTCGCCACCCTCGACGAGAACCGGCGGCCGTCGCAGGAGTACCGGACCCTGTTCCTGCGGCGGCTCCTCGCGGGCGGGGTGCTGGCTCCGTCGTTCGTGGTGAGCAGCGCGCTCACCGACGCCGACATCGATCACACCGTCGAGGTGGTGGCCCAGGCGTGCGCCGTGTACCGGAAGGCGCTGGACGCCGCCGACCCCACCCCCTGGCTGGCCGGGCGGCCGGTGAAGCCCGTGTTCCGCCGCCGGGCGTGACGTGCGGTCAGCGACGCTCCCGGCGACCGGCACCGGCACCGGCGCCAGCCGCCCGGCCGGCCGCCCGGTCCACCAGCCAGGCGGTCGCCGGTACCACCGCGAGCGCGGTGCACCAGCCGCCGAGGACATCGGTCGGATAGTGCGCGCCCAGGGCGACCTGTGCCCAGCCCATGGCGGCGCCCGCGATCAGCACCGCGGCGAGCACGAGTGACGCGCCGGCCGTCCCGCCGAGGCCGGGCCGGCCGGCCGCGAGCAGCGCCGCCACGAGGGCCAGCGCGGTGAGAAAGGCGGTGTGCCCGCTCGGGTAGGACAGGCTCCCGTCGTGGATGGTGCGTCCCACCAGGGACTTGAGCAGCGTCGTCGTCCCCACGGTCAGTCCGGCCCCGGCGACGACGAGCACCGCCGCGCGCGGACGCCGGCCCAGCAGGCACCCCGTCACGGCGGCCACGACCAGCGCCGCCGCCCCCACGGGCTCCCCCAGGAAGTCCACGGCCAGAGCGGCCTGCCGCCACGGCGCCCCGACCCCCTCCACCACCGCGGAGACCCGCGCGTCCACCCCGCCGGGCCCGCCGTCTCCGGCGTACAGGACCCCGAGCACCACGACCACCAGCGCCGCGAGGGCCGCGAGCGACCCGAGCCAGGCACGCGCCGACGGGGGCAGCACCGCGCGCGACGGCCGGCCGGTCACCCGCATCTCCCCTCCCGACGGAGCCGAGGACGCCTCGCCTCGTACGCAAGGTTCACACAGGTACTCGACGCCGCGCAGGCCGTTGCGCGGGGAACCTCGACAGGCTCTAGGTCATCAGGCGCCGCAGGTCCGTCGCGTACTGGCGGATGAGGGCCGGGGAGAGGCGCGGCACGTCCCGGTCCGGTCCGATGCCGGCCTCCTGGACGGCCGCCCGGAAACGGGCACACGGGACGTCCGAACCGGGCACAGCCTCTTCCGGTTCCCGGAAGCCCCGCAGCAGGGGAAGGACGGAGTACCGGCGCTGTGCCTCGGGCAGGTTGCGCAGGGCGGCTTCGACGCGGACGAGCCAGTCACCGTAGCCCGCGATCCGCTCGATTCCGTGGCCGTCCTCGATGAGCCACTCCACGAACGTGTCGAGCGAGATGCCGTCGTCGTGCGGGTTCACCAGATGGAAGGTCCGGTACCCGGAGGTGCTCCGGCCCAGCGCGACGACCGATGCCGTGGTGAAGTCGACGGGCAGGCCGTCGTAGTGGGCCCGCGGCCCCTCGCCGCCGCCGGTCCGGTAGAAGGAGCTCGGGGCCACGCCCGTCGCGAGGAGACTGAACAGCAGCCGGCTGAACATGTCGTGCACGTTGAGCTGCCCGGCGTACCGGCTGTGCGCGAGGATCATGTTGGAGCGGAACACCGTCACCGGCAGGTCGCACAGGTCGTGCGCCTCCCGCAGCAGCACCTCCCCCGCCCACTTGCTCGTCATGTACCCGCCGGCGTACCCGTCGTCGACCGGCTGGACCGGCAGCGCGGCGCGCACGTCGGTGTCCTCGTCGAGCGGCTGTCCCCTCCGGGATCGGGACACGGCCACGCTGGAGATGTACGTGACGGGCTTGAGCCGTTCGGTCAGGGACAGCCGGATGAGCTCCGCGGTTCCGAGGACGTTGGCGTCGAACAGGTGGCGGTACGGCAGTACGTGGTTCACCAGGGCGCCCGCGTGGACGATCAGGTCCACCTCGCCGGCCAGCCGTTCCCACGTCGCCTCGTCCAGGCCCAGCCTCGGCTCGGCGATGTCCCCTGCCAGCACCTCCAGGTGCCCGGCGGCCAACTCCTGGAAGATGCGGGTCAGTTCGGAGTCGTCGCTGCCGAAGGCATCGGCCAGCCGCTGCCGGGCGGCGTCCGGGTCCTTGCCGCGGACCACGACGATCAGCCTGCCGTCGGCCGGGGCAAGCCGTTGGAGCCACTCAAGGGTGAGGAAGCGCCCCAGGTATCCGCTCGCGCCGGTCAGCAGAACGCGGCGTGGTTCCCCGCCGGGGCGCGGGAGGTGGCGGGCGCCGTCGAGCGTCGCCGCGTCGATGAACCGGCCCAGGTTGAGGTCCTTGGCGTGCGTCTCGGTGGCGTCCTCGCCGTGCACCGACGCGAAGGTGGGGCGCGTCGCGGTGGCCGTGCGCTTGGCCTCGACGTAGGCGGCCAGCCGCCGCAGGTCGTGCGCGGGGCTGATGATGACGTCGACCGGCACCCGGACACCGAAGGTGTCGTGCAACAGGTTCGACAGTGACACCGCGGACAGCGAGTCGCCGCCGAGGTCCCGGAAGTGCGCGGCGGGACTCACCTCGGTCGTCGAGCCCACCAGCAGCGCCCGCGCGGCCCGCTGGACCGTTTCCACCACCGGCCGGTCGCCGCCCGTGCGGCGCAGGTCGAGCAGTTCCTGGGCCTCGTGGGCCGAGATCTCGGCGTACAACTGCTCCAGTCGCTCGCCGTAACGCTCCACGAGCTTGGGCCACAACAACTTTCGCTGGTCCGACAGCAGGCCGTTGGTCTGGCTGAACGGCTCGGCCTCGATCAACAGCCCCCTGGGGATCTCGTACGAGTGCAGGCCGGTGTCCTTCGCGATCCGCTGGAGCGATTCGCTCAGCAGTTGTCCGAGACGTTCCCGGTCGTCCCCGTACCGCTCCAGCGCGTCCGGGGTGGGCACGACGACGGCGAGCAGGTAGGAGCGCTCGCTGTTGCCGTAGAGGAAGATCTGCCGCACCGACGGGCTGGTGACGAAGACCGATTCCAGCCTGGCGACCGCCACGAACTCGCCCTGGGACAGCTTCAGGACGCTCTTGCGGCGGTCCACGACGGCGATACGGCGCGGACCGAGTTCCGCGACGATGTCGCCGGTCCTGTAGTAGCCGTCCTCGTCGAAGAGTTCCGCCGTCAGTTCGGGCTGCTTGTAGTAGCCGGGAATGCCGTCGGCTTTCACCAAAAGCTCGCCGCGCGGGTGCGGGGTGTCGGTGCGGAAGTAGCCGAGCTCGGGCACGTCGGCCAGCTTGTAGTCGGTCACCGGCGGGCTCAGCAACTCGCCGTCGGCGGCGATGCCCACGACCTCCGTGGAGCCGTACACGTTGTGCAGGGGCACGCCGAGCAGGTCCTCGGTGAACTCGGTCAGTGTGGCGGACAGCGGCGCGGAGCCGCAGCTGGCCCAGCCGACGCGCCCTCCGAGGACCTCCTCGCGGAGCCGCTCGCGCACCTCGGTCGCGGCCCGCTCCGGGTCGGCGCCCGCGGAGATCCGCCGGTCCAGCTCGCTCCGGTAGAGCTGGTGGAACATCTCGCACACGCGCGGCACCAGGGACAGCTCGGTGGGGCGTACGAGAGCGATGTCCTCGAAGAATGTCGACAGGTCGCTACTGGCGGTGAAGCAGTTGGTGCCGCCGCGCGCCAGTGTGTTCGTCAGCGAGAAGTGGCCCGCGACATGGCTCATCGGTGTGTAGTTGAGGGTGACCGTATCCGTGGCGCTCGGCTTCGCCAGGTACTGCCACATCACCCTGGCCATCCGCTCGGTGTATATCGCCCCCTTCGGTGTTCCCGTACTCCCCGAGGTGTAGATGAGGATCGAGAGGGGGTCCTCGTCGTCGCCGGGGACGTACGGCGGTGCCTCGGGCAGGGCCGCGCCGCGGTCGAGGACCTCCGACAGGGTGACGACCTCCACGTCCCGTCCGGCCCGGATCAGGCCCTCGCGGGCGGCGTCGAATCGCTCCGCCTGGTCCTCGGCGCGCGGGTGGTGGTCGAACACGACCAGCCGCTGGACCGAAGGTGTGCGCAGGGTCAGGTCGGTCGCCGTGTCCAGTCGTTCGATGCTCGTGGCGACGAGCAACGGCTCGGTCTCCGCCATGACGGACGTCAGCTGCCCGGTCGCCGCACTGGTCTGCAACGGGACCATGACGGCGCCGAGTTGGGCGCACGCCAGGTTCAGCGTCGCGTAGTCCCGGCTGCTGAAGCCGAGGAGGGCCACCCGGTCGCCCGCGACGAGAGGGCGCCGCGGGTGGTGGTGCCATTCGCTCGCCACCGCCTGGATGCGGCTCCACAGCTGCCGGTAGGTGGTCGTTTCGTAGTGCGGCAGCAGACGGGCCGAAACGCGCCCGGTCCGGGGGTCCCGCACGAACTCCCTCGCCCGCTCACCGACGGCGGGCCGGTCCTGGTAGCGCTCAAAGGCATGTGCCATGACTTGCGCGAGTCGCACTGTGATCTCCGCGTCGCATAGGTGGCGGACTTGTCCGGATACCGCCGGCCTGTCGGCCTGCGACGTCCCTTTGCCGGGCGTCGGCGGGCGGTCTCTCCAGGGCGCGACATTCTACAAGGGCCGTGTAGTCAGCGGGAGTTACGGAAACCGGTGTTCCAGGTGACGATTTTCAGCCGGGGCCTGTGCACGGATCGGCACGGGGACATCACCCCACGCGGGGGTTGGTGTAAAGCGTCCCCTCGGACCAGATGTAGCGCGTTCCGCCCCACTTCGCCGCCGACTCGACGTCGGGAAAGAATCCCCGTCCCCCAAGGTTCGCGCTCGTGTTGCACAACACCGGTACGCCGCTGATGTCCGCGTAGGCGGTGAGGATACGAGCGGTGTCGGTGTCCTGGGTCGACGCGATGGTCTGGAGCCGAGCGGTACCGTCCAGGTGCACGACGGCCGGGACGCGTTCGGCCCACCCGGGCCGCATGCGGTGCTCGAAGATCATGTACGGGTCGGGCGTGCCGGGGGCGAAGACCTCCGGCGCGCGCTCCTCCAGGCAGATGGGGGCGACGGGCCGGTACGGGGCCCGGTTCTTGATGTCGTTGAGCCGGTCCTTCATCCGGCTGTCGGTCGCGGGCGCCAGGATGCTCCGGTTGCCCAGAGCGCGCGGGCCCAGCTCCGCCCGGCCGGAAAGGACGACCACCGGTTCGCCCTCGGTGTGCAGGAGGGCGGCCAGCTGCCGTTCGTCGCAGGGCTGGGCCCGCCACCCGTCGGGAAGTGTGCCCGTGGTGATCCGCGGTCCGCTGTAGACATCCCACTCCAGCGCCGTCCGGCCGCGCCGGAACATCTCGCAGGCCGCTGTTCCGATCGCCGCCCCCGCGTCGTTGGGGAAGGGCGGGACGAAGACCTCCTGGAAGACCCCGCTGGCCCGAATCGCGGTGTTCCACTTGATGTTGAGCGCGCAGCCGCCGCCGAGCACCAGGTTGTGGCCGCCGTCCGGGAAGCGGCTCCGTACCGCCGAGGTGAGCCGCTCCAGCAGGTGGTGGCCGATGTAGGCCTGGTAGGTGGCGATGAGGTCCGCGTTGGACAGGCCCGGCATCAGCTCGTCCCTGTTCGCGGCTACCTTGTCGCCCAGCACGCCCACCTTGTCGACGGGAAGGTCGCGGAACTCGGCCATGAGGTCGTCGAAGACGGCGAAGGCACCGGTCTCGACCCGGCCCTTGGCCGCGTACGCCATGGCCTTCCCCGCGACGGAGAGGTGTTGGCGGATGTACGTGTCCGACGTGACGTCGTCGGTGTTGAGCACATACGGCTCGAACCGCGAGCAGAAGGCCGCGAAACTGCCTCCGAAGACGGGCAGCAGGGACTCGACGAAGGTCACCTCACGGGTCGCGGCCCGCACCCGGTAGAGGCGCGGCGTGACGAGGCCGTCCCAGACCACGACGAACGCGTCTTCGCCCCTGGCGGCGAACGGGCTTGAGCAGTACGTGCCGATGAGATGGTTGGCGACATGGGTGTAGCCGGCGTAGGTGTCGAAACCATGGCCGCTGAAGGTGTGGCGTTGCAGCGGCCCGTCGTCGCCGGGGCTCTCCAGGTACGGCGCGGTCCGGAGCTGTACCGGCAGGCCGCCGGCGTTCACCGTGACGGCGGGCTGGCCCGCGGCGTCCTTCGTGTACCAGCCGTCGACCACGAACTGGTCGATGTCGGCGGGTGACAGGCCCTCCGCGGCGAGGATCTCCGTCACGCGTTCCAGGTCTCCGAGGGAGCTGTAGCGTTCGCCGTTGTTCAGCTTCTCGATCTCGTAGCTGAAGAGAAGGCGGCCGTCTGCGATGACGGCGACCCCGCCGTCGTGCGATGCCTTGATCCCGCATATGAGCATGTGGTCAGCCACACCTTTCTGGCCGCACAGCGGCCTGGAATTCGGCAGTCACATCAGAAGTCACATCAAAAGGATGGTGACGCACTGTTCATCACCCGCCACTAGCGGCGGTTCAGCCGTACCGGCAGTGAGTGGAGCCCGCGAATGATCGTGCTGGTACGCCAGCGCAGTTCCGCAGGGTCGGCCGCGAGCCTCATGGCGGGGAACGCGTCGAGCAGGGCGCCGAACGCCACCCGCAGCTCCACCCTGGCCAGCGGCGCCCCGAGGCAGTGGTGGATGCCGTGTCCGAAGGCCAGATGGCCGCCGTCGGTGGGCCTGCGGACGTCCAGCGCATGCGGATCGTCGAAGCGCCGCGGATCACGGTTGGCGGAGGCGATCGCCAGCAGCACGAAGTCGCCGGCCCGGATCTCGACGTCACCCATGGTCAGGTCCTCCGTCGCGCACCGGAAGGAGGCGTGCTTCAGCGGGCTCTCCAGCCTCAGGAACTCCTCGACCGCGCCGGGGAGGAGGGAACGGTCCTCGCGCAGTGCCTCCCACTGGTCCGGGTTCCGCATCAGGTGGAGCGTGCCGTTGCCCAGGGCGTTGAGGGTGGTCTCGAAACCGGCGACGAACAGCAGGTAGGCCATCGAGACCAGTTCGATCTCGGTCAGCTGGTGGTCGACGTCGTGGGCCGAGACCACGGCGGCGAGCACGTCGTCGGTGGGCACGCGGCGTTTGCGCTCGATGAGTTCGCCGAGGTACGCGACCACCTCGGTCGTGGCGGCGGCGGCCGCTTCCGGGGAGTCGCCGGAGACGAGCGCCTTGGACCAGGCCTTGAAGTTCTCCTGCTCCTCGACCGGCACACCCAGCAGCAGACAGATCACCCGGATCGGCAGCGGAAACGCGAAGGCGTCCAGCAGGTCCACCGTGTCGTCGTCCGAGAGGGCATCGATCAGTCCGCCGGTGATCTGCTCGATCTCCGGCCGGAGCGCTTCGACGGCGCGGCTGGTGAAGGCCTTGCTCACGAGCTTGCGCATCCGGGTGTGGTCCGGCGGGTCGGAGTTCAGCATGTGGCTGGCGATGACCGGTGAGAAACCGGCACGTCGGTTGCTGTCCGGCTCGTTCTGCGCGAACAGCCGGTCCATCCTGTTCAGATCGGTGCTCAGCCGGGGATCCGCCAGTGCGGAGCGCACCGCCTCGTATCCGGTGATGAGCCAGACCGGCAGTCCGCCGCACACGGGGACTCCGGGGGGCATCCGCACCCGGTGCGCCGAGCCTTCGGCGCTGAGCTTCGCGTACACCGAGTAGGGGTCCTGCACGAAGGCGTCGTCGAGTTCCAGAAGGGCGGAATCCTGATCCATGGGCGCATCCTCGAAAATATTGTTGGTTTCACGCGCCGAACGAGGCGTTGAGGCGCGGGCGCACGCCGACTCGTACCTGCGGTGCGGGGCGGTCAGCGCCGGACCATCTCGACGAGGTCGTGGCTGATGCCCAGGTCGTCGAGGAGCAGTTGCAACGGTCCGGTGTCCCGCGCGGGCGCCGGACGGGACGCGGCCCACGCGCTCAGCTGACCGGTGTCGATCTCGAAGCCGCCCTGGGCCGCCACGGTCACCCACGGTTCCAGGTCCGCGGAGCGGAACGCGGTGAGCCCGGTGACGAGCGCCTCGCGGAACATCCGCTGCTCTGCGCCGTCCAGGTTCCGGTAGAGCGAGCCGCACAACTCGCGGAACACCACGGCGTGTCCGCTCTCGTCCCGCCGGTGCAGATCGGTGGTGATCCGGTTCATCGGCTGGATCTCCTGGGCGGTGGCGAGTGCGGAGAGGAACCCGCTGATCGTCGTCTCGGCGGCCAGGGAGAACGCGATGTCGACGATGTCGCGGTCGAAACCGGACAGCCCGACGCGGACCGCGTCCCGTCCCTGGACGACGGACCAGACGCCCGGCGCGAACCGCACGTCCTCCAGGCCGCGCCGCCTGCGGGTGACACCGACGGCGTTGTGGCACATCAGGATGTGGTAATGCTCGTCGATGATCGTCTGGTGCAGCGCGTCGACGGCGACGTCGTCGCGGCGGACGGGGATCCGTTCCTGCAGCATCAGCCGGCAGGCCGGCAGGATGATCTCGTCCTCGATGGCCGCGGTCTTGGCGTTGTAGGAGATCCACGCCGCGGACAGGATGCGCTCGCGGGCGTCCCGGTCGAGCCGGTCGGCACCCGGCAGGCCCAGCACCGGGACGAGGTGTTCGGGAAAGTCCGGCAGCGCCGCGTCGAAGTGACCGTCGAGGTCGAGCTCGTCCTTCTTGACGGCCACTCGCTTCCCCCAGCGGAGCGTCAACTGCGCCAGCAGGTCGCGCTCGTACTCGGGCACTTCGCGTGCCGCGGTCATCGGGAAACCTCCTTCATGGGTTCACCACGGGAAGCAGGCGGGCGCCGACCCGATGCGGAGAACCGGTCGGGGGCCGAACCGCTGTGCTCATCGCTGTGTTCATCGTGGGGAGCCGCCCACGTCCGACACCGCCGGCGCACGCCAGGCCCGGAGCGACGCCGCCGCCTTGAGCAGCATCTCCTCGTACTCCTCCTGCGGGTCGGAGTCGAGCACGATCGCCCCGCCGGCGCCGATGGTCAACCGGTCACCGACGCGGACCGCGGTGCGGATCACGATGTTCAGGTCCGTGCCTCCGGAGAGGCCGAAGTAGCCGAGGGCCCCGGAGTAGACACCCCGGGCCTCCGTCTCCAACCGGTCGATGATCTCCATGGTGCGCAGCTTCGGCGCCCCCGTCATCGATCCGCCCGGGTAGCACTGCCGGACGCAGTCCAGCGCGCTGACCCCGTCATTGAGCCGTCCACGAACGGTGGAGACCAGTTGGTGCACGGTCTCGTAGCTCTCGACGGCCAGGTACGGGTCGACCTCGATGCTGCCCACCTCGCACACCCGGCCCAGGTCGTTGCGCAGCAGGTCGACGATCATCAGGTTCTCGGCCTGGGTCTTGGCGCTGGAGGCGAGGGTGGCGGCCAGTTCGGCGTCGCGGACCGGGTCGGCGTCGCGAGGGGCTGTGCCCTTGATCGGCTTGCTGGTGACCGTGCGGTCTCTCTCGATGCGCAGGAACCGCTCCGGCGAGGAGCTGAAGACCGTGACGTCACCGAGGCGCAGAAGCGCGGCGTACGGTGCCGGGTTCGCCCGGCGCAGCCTCAGGTAGAAGGAGGTGTCGTCGTCATGGAACGGCATGTGCAGCATGTTGGTCAGGCAGATCTCGTAGCTCTCGCCCCGGTTCAACTGCCGTCGGCACTCCGTGATGTCCGCCAGGTACTGGCTCCGGCCGCGGCCGAGGTACTCCTCGGCATGCGGGGGCGGACCGGCGGCGGGCTCGCGCGGTGGCTCGGCTTCGGCCGGGTTCAGGCCGGTCAGGAGCGCGGAGGTCCGTTCCACCCACTCCTGCGCGTCGCGCCGGGACTTCTCGTCGTGGACGGCCACCAGGTAGGTCAGTCCCTCCTGGTGGTCGACCGCGATGACGCGATCGGCGAACATCCAGACGGCGTCCGGTGTTTCGGCGGTGTGGCCGGCCGTGGCGCCGCATTCGGCCTTGAGTTCGTAGCCGAAGTAGCCGACGTAGCCTCCGGTCAGGTCGAACGGCAGGTCCGTGTCGGGGATGCGCCGTTCGCGCAGCCGCTGATCGAGGACGTCGAACACGCTGCCGGTGACGCGGCGGACGCCGTTCGCGTCGCGCACTTCCACGGTCCCGCTGCCGGTGCGGTACGTCAGGACCTCGCTGAGCGGACCTGACGTGTCGCCGAGGAACGAGAACCGGGACAGGCCTTCCTCCACCCGGCTGCTGTCCAGCCAGAAGCAGTACGGGATGTGGTCGAAGAGCTTGAGGAATATGGCCTCGGAATCGGCGGCGGTCGACACGACCGTGCTGATGATTCCCAGTCCCCCGACCGCGCCGGGCGTGTCGTCGGACCGTGCGGTGACGGCGTCGGCGTCGGCGACGGTGTCCGTGTCGGTGGCGGTGGCGGCGTCGGTGGCGGACGGCCGTTGTCCGTGCCGCGTCCGGCGGGTCAGTTCGGCGAAGTTCCGCAGGATCTCACGACCGTACTGGGAAGCGATCGACTCGGGGTGGAACTGCACGCCCCACTGCGGCAGATCACGGTGACGCAGCGCCATGACCACACCGTCGTCCGCCCACGCGGTGGCGACGAGTTCCTCGGGCAGGGGCTCCCGCACGCACAGCGAGTGGTAGCGAACCGCCACGAATTCGCGCGGAATTCCGGCGAACAGCGGATCCCCCTCGTGGGAGACCTTGGCGAGGTGCCCGTGTCTCGGTTCGGGCGCGGCGGCCACCGACGCTCCGGCCAGGTGCGCGATCAGCTGATGGCCGAAGCAGACGCCCAGCACGGGCAGCGTGGTGCGGCGCAGCAGGTCGCCGAGGAGGCCGACGTCGCGGGGGTGCTGCGGCCGTCCGGGGCCGGGTGAGACCACGATGTTGTCGAAGTCCTCCAGCCGCAGGCTGGACAACAGGGGATCGTCGTTGACCATGACGACCGGCTCCTGGCCGTTGATGTCGGCGATCAACTGGTAAAGGTTGAAGGTGTACGAGTCGTAGTTGTCCAGCAGCAGGGTACGCATCATGGACCGTCCAAGATTTTCCAGAGCGCCTGGACGTCGCCCGGTTCCAGGGTGATCCCGAAGATCTCCTCGGGAGCGGAAAGCATCTCTTCCAGATCGAGTTCCCGGATCGTCGCCGGCTCCGCGGGACGTATCTCCGTGAGTGTGCTGCCGGCGAGGACGTGCCTCACGTCGGGCTGCGTGCGCTGGAGGACCATCCGGTGGTTGAACGGTGAGCGCGGATGGGTGAGGCAGAAGTGGTTGAGGAGCTCGAAGTCCGACGGATAGCGCACGTCCGTGGTGAAGCCGTAGAGCTCCGCCGGTCCCTCCGGCCGCAGAAACCGCAGTACGTGTTCACCGGTCGGCTCTCGCACGAGGTCGAACGGCCAGTCGCCGTCCAGCCGCGCGTTCTCCGCGAGCCGGATCGGCTCGTGCGGCCCGTAGCCACCGAAACTCACGTCGTGGAGCCAGCGTTCGCCGTCGAGTTCCACGCACAGGGCCACGTGCAGGGCCGGCCCGAACTTGTTCCCGGTGCGGATCCGCGTCCGGCCGGCGAACGCCGTGAACGTGAACCCGATGCGGTCCAGCACGGCCGCCATCAGCACGACCTGTTCCAGGCACCAGCCGCCGCGGCCCCGCCGTACGATCTTCTCCTGGACGCTGTCCAGGTCCAGCGGCACCGCCGTGCGCCCGAGCACCGCGTCGAGGTTGTCGAAGGCGATCGCGTCGACGTGGGCGGTGTGCAGGCCCCGCAGCGTGGCGAGGTCCGGAGCCACGTCGCCCCGGTAGCCCACGCGGGTCAGGTAGGCGTCCAGGTCGACGCCGCTCCCCTGCCACATCGAATCTGTCACCCGTAGCTCACCCTTCATGTGAACTGCCCGGCGACCACGGCCGCGAGGATGATCCAGCCGAAGTAGGTGTTGGCGACAAAGGCGTCCCAGCACGCTTTCGGATCATCCAGGTCCACCCGTACGAGCAGATAGGAGAGAAAGAGACCCGCGACCACGACGATCAGGTGGAACGCCCACCCCATCGACGTCTGGGAACCGGCCCACAGCACGCCGCCGACGCTGACCACGATGAAGATCGCCAGCCACGCCTTGGTGGCCTTGCCGAAGAGCAGGGCGGACGACTTGACGCCGATCTTCCGGTCGTACTCCTTGTCCTGGTGGGAGTAGATCGCGTCATGGATCAGGGTCCAGAAGGCCCCGCCGGCGTACAGGCCGTACACCGCGGGCGGATAGTCGACGCTCGCGGTCACCGCCGTCCAGCCGATCAGCACGTAGACGCTCATCACCAGGGCCAGGAAGGCCGAGGGCCAGAAGAAGATGCGCTTCATGTAGGGGTACGCGACGATCAGCGGGTACGAGGCAGCGGCGACCAGGGCTGTCTCCACGTTCGCCACCGCCAGGACCAGCAGGGCGACCACGCCCTGTGCGGCGGCGAACAGGAGTGCGTTCCCGACGCTGATCGTCCCCGACGCGACGGGACGCGACACGGTGCGGGCGACCCGGGCGTCGACGTCCTTGTCGACCACGTCGTTGACCGCGCAGGCCGCGCCGCGCACCAGCACCGCGGCGACAGCGACCGCCACCACCGTCAGCGGGTCCGGTCGTTGCCCGGGGGCGAGGGCGACGGCCCACAGCCCCGGCAGCAGGTAGAGCACGTACCCCGTAGGCCTGTCCAGCCGCATCAGCAGGAGATACGCGCGGATCGAATCCGGGCTCTTCGTGACGACGCCCGTAGATATCTTGTACAGCATCAGGATCCAATCACCAGGTCACCGGAAGTTGGATCAACCCGCCGATCAGCGTGTTGTGGCGCAGCCTCAGCTCCTCCGCACCGACCGCCAGACGCAGGGTCGGGAATCGCGCGACGAGCTGGGTGAGCACCACCTGCAGCTGCATCCGGGCCAGCATCGCGCCGACGCAGTGGTGCGCACCGTGCCCGAACATGAGGCTGCCCGT
Organism: Streptomyces sp. NPDC059255; assembly: GCF_042752355.1. Lineage (NCBI taxonomy): Bacteria > Bacillati > Actinomycetota > Actinomycetes > Kitasatosporales > Streptomycetaceae > Streptomyces > Streptomyces sp. NPDC059255. The sequence goes on along the minus strand of NZ_JBHYZP010000019.1, from coordinate 46,312 downwards.
GGTGTCGCGCGTGACATCGACCCGGCCGGGGTCGGCGAAGGCCGTCTCGTCGTGGTTGGCCGCGATGATGTTCAGCAGCACGAAGTCGCCGGTCCGGATGGTGACCCCGTCGACCTCGAAGTCCGTCAGCGCATAGCGGGGCATGCCGCCGTTGTGCGGATTCGGCATCGACATCCGCAGGGTTTCCTCGACCGCGCCGGGGATGAGACCCGGGTCGTGCAGCAGCGCCTGCCACTGCTCGGGGTTGGCCAGCAACAGCGATACACAGGTGCCGATCCGGGCCACCGTGGTCTCGTAGCCACCGAACAGCAACAACGCCGTCAGCCCGAGGACCTCGTTGTCGTTGATCCCCTCGGTCGCGCAGATCCTGGAGATCACGTCATCGCCCGGATTCAGCCGTTTGCCGGCGACGAGTTGCCTGCAATAGCCGAACAGCTCGCCCATTCCCTGCTTGGACCTGACCGGGTCCCCGACGTTGGCGGCGTCCTGCGTCCAGCCGCCGAACCGGTCCTTGTCCTCCTTGGGCACCCCCAACCACTCGCACATCACCTGAATCGGCAGCGACAGCGCCAACGCCTGGCGCAGGTCCACCGGTGGCTTCTGCCCGGCCAGTCCGTCCAGGAGCTGCCCGGTCAGTTTCTCGACGTACGGCCGCAGCGCCAGCATCCGCTCGGGTGAGAAGTGCGGCTCCAGCAGCGCACGCAACCGGGCGTGGTCGGTGGCGAAGTCGCCCAGCAGGCCGGCGAGAAGCGCCGACCCGCTGTCCTTGGCCGCGGCCTCCGGATCGGGATGGGAGCGGCCGAGCCGGTCGTCGTCGAGCAGCTGCCTCACCCAGGCGTGACCGGTGACCAGCCACGCCTCGTCGCCCTCGGCGGTACGAACCCGATGGACCGCGCCCTGGGACTGGAGCGTGCGCAGCCCTGGCGCGAGTTGCAGCACATTCGTCTGCTCGAAAGGCAATTGAGCTGGGGTACTCACTGGCGGCCTCCGCCGGAATCGAGATTCGGACCGCCTTTGACGGGCGGGGCCGGGTTGTCGTGGGTGCTGGCCAAGATCATGTACTCCGATCCGGATGCCGCCTCTGCGGGGAGTACGGGGTCATGCCGTGCGATGGACGATGCGGTCGAACAACGCGGTCAGTTCGGTGGACGCGGCCGGGGTCAGCTCGGCTCGTCCGAGGTACTCCAGAGCCGAGTCCAGATGGCTCCGGGACCGCTGCTCGGCCGTGCGCCGGCCGCCGGTTTCCTCGACGAGGTCGGCCATCTCCTGCAGGTACGCGGCCGTGGTGCCGTCGGCGTGCCACAGCCGGCGCAGTCGTTCGCCGGCCGGGCTGTCGGCGGACATGGCCGCCAGCACCGGAAAGCTCGGGTTGCGCCGCAGGATGTCGCTCCGGACGGGTTTGCCGGTCACGGCGGGGTCGCCCCAGATGTCCTCGACGTCGTTGAAGATCTGAAAGGCGAGGCCCAGATGCCGGCCCGCGCCACGCAGGGCGGCCAGGACATGTTCCGGTTTGCCCGCCCGCAGTGCGGGCGTCACCAGTGCGCACTCCAGCAGCGCGGACGTCTTCTCCTCCACTATTCGGTCGTACTCCGCGATGCCGGCTCCCGGAGCCAGCCGGACGGTGAACTCACGGGCCTGGCCCGCGAGAACCAGACCGAGTGCTCCGGCGAACAGGCTGGAGATTTCCGCACGGCCGGGACCGGGGTCGTCGACGACCATCCGCAGTCCAAGGGCCTGCAACGCGTCCCCGGCCAGGATGGCCCGACTGGCGCCGAACACCTTCCACGCGGCCGGCCGGCCGCGGCGCAGCTCGTCCGCGTCGATGATGTCGTCGTGGATCAGGGTCGAGTTGTGCAGCAACTCCAGCGCTGCCGCCTGGCACCGCACGTCCTCCGGCCGCAGGCCGACTCCCTCGGCCGCCGCCGTCATGAGGGAGGCGCGGGTCAGTTTGCCGCCCTCCGCGCTGCTGGGGTCACCGTGTTCGTCGATGAAGCCGAGGTGGTAGGAGCAGATCCGGGCCAGGGTCGGCTCCAGTGCGGAAGCCTGCTGCCGCATAACGGGCCATACCGTGGACTGCACCGTCCTCGGCGACAGGAAGGATTGGAGCCCGGTCGACGAGGTGTCGAGTGCGCTCATCGGGATTCTCCTCCGGTCGCATGCCTTCCCAATTCCTGGTCAGAACCTACGCGCATGGGGTTCACGAATTGCACCACTGAAAATCACTGTGCCGGATATGTTGCGCAAATATCTTCTCAGCCCTAGTTAATACGTAGGCAGCTGCCGCGTCTACGCGCAATCCGAACCTGGAGTGATGCACCGGAATTTGCGTGACTGTTCCGACCGCCATCCTGAACGACTTCTCCATGCCGTGTCAACGACGCGGCGTGAGCATCCTCGACTTTAGGAAAAACCCCAAAGAAGACGGTGTAAGGCCTGGATTGAACTACCCTGCAGATTGGTAGCCACTGGGCGGCACCAAGGCCGTATTCGAGTCCGGGACGTTGCTGCTGGTCGGGCACGCGGATCGACCGGACCGGCCGTACCAGGATCGCTGAACAGTTCCTAGGCCGAGCAGTATCACACAACGTCACTGATCATTACCGGGAATGGTTCACTGAAGGCTTGAGAGGCAGAGCAGCTATGTCAGTTGATTCTGGGCAATTGCATGGAGACGGATCGTTCGACCCGTACGGCGCACATCGCGACGACCCGTATTCATTTCTGGCCGACATCGGAGAGACGGAGCCGGTGTTCTACGCCCCTTTGCTCGACGCCTGGTGCGTCACCCGGCGCGAGGACATGGTTGCCGTGCTTCGGGACGACCGAAACTTCTCGGCGCGCGACCACAACCCCCGTTCCACGGTCGAGGTGCCCGAGGACGTGCGCCGGATGCTCCGCACGTGGCGCGGTGCCGGTGCGCTGGCCGTCGGCTCACTCGACCCTCCCGAGCACGCGAAGATCAGGGAAGTACTCAACGTCGGGTTCACGCCGGCCAGGGTCAGAGCGTTCGAACCCACGGTCCGTGCGATCGCCACCGACTTCGCCGAGCGGGCCGCGGCCGCGGCGGAGTTCGACTTCATCACGGCGTTCGCCGTTCCGTACTCGCTGGAGGTGATCTGCCGGCGCCTCGGGATCCCGGACGAATACCTCGACCGCTGCCGCCTGTGGTCCGAGCAACGCATCGAACTCATGATGCTGCAGCGCTCCGCCGATCCCGACCAGCTGCGTGCATACGCCCGCGGGCTGATGGACTTCGGAGAGTTCGCCCGATCACTCGTGCAGGAGCGGCTCGCCTCACCGCAGGACGACCTGATCAGTGAACTGCTCCACGACGGCAAGGCGGGCCACACGCTCACCCCCGACGATGCCGCTGTCCAGATCCCCACACTGATCTTCGCGGGACACATGACCTGTGCCGAGGCGCTCGGCACGATCCTCTTCCAGCAGCTTCAATCACCCGGCGGCTGGGCCGAGGTGGTCGACGGGACGATCGCCACACGGGACCTTGTCGAGGAGGGGTTGCGGTTCGACAGTCCGCTGGCGGGCATGTACCGGACCGCGGTCCATGACGTAGTGGTCGGCGACGTCCACCTGGCCGCGGGGAGCCGACTGCTTCTGCTGTACGGAGCGGCCGGCCGGGACAGTCGGTCCCAAGCGTGTCCGGCCGGGTTCAGTCCGGGCAGTGGGTCCGCCACACATCTCGCGTTCGGGCACGGCATCCATTTCTGCCTCGGAGCCGGATTCGCCCGCATGGAACTGGAGATCGCGATACAGGCCCTCGCCGCCAGGATGCCGGATCTGACGCTGGCCCCCGGGCTGCCGCCACGTCACCGGCCGGTGTTCCCGCTTCGGGCGTTGACCGAGTTGCGGGTGCGGCAGCGGGGAGGGGCATCCGGGCCGTCGTCGGGAGATCTGGACGACACGTGGGCTCCCGCGGAACTCACGTGACCCACCGGCATGTCGGAACGGCCCGCCAGTTCGACTGGCGGGCCGTTCCGGCATGCGGGGAGAAACCGCTCAGCGCGCCCCGCCCGCGCCGGGCCGCAGACCGGGGACGGCGCCCGCGGTCATGCGCCGCGGACCGCGGTCAGGAAGACGTAGCCGCTCTCCGGGGTGGCCGCGGACAGACGCATGAAGTCGATGAGCGAGGTGGCCTGTTCCTCGCCGACCAGCGCGACCAGCTTGTCGCGGACCGTCTCCACGGCGTCGGCCATGAGCGCGAGCGTACGGTCGACGTTGTCGCTGATGTCACGGATCTCGACGTCGACGAAACCGTTGGCGGCCAACGCCTTCCGGTATTCGTCCATCGTGCCCAGGGAGCGCACGGCGTAGTTCTCGCAGATGTGGTCCAGGACCGCGCGTCCCTCGGGGCTGACCGGGCCGCGCTCGATGACGTCGGCGATGGCGAGCCGGCCGCCGGGGCGCAGGACACGGGCGGTCTCGGCGAGCACCTGGCCGCGGTCGGGCATGTGCCACATCGACTCGAACGCCCAGGCCGCGTCGAACGAGCCGTCGGGGAAGGGCATGTCCATCGCGTCCGTGAACTGGAACGTGGCCCGGTCGGCGAGCCCGGCCTCGGCCGCGAGTTCCGTGGCCCGCGCCACCTGGACGTGGCTGACGGAGATGCCCAGCACGTTCACGTCGCGGGCGCGGACGAGCCGCAGCGCGGGGTGGCCGATGCCGCAGCCGATGTCCAGGACCCGCTGGCCGGCCTGCGCGGCGATGCCCGAGATCATCATGTCGGTCAGGCGGTCGGTGGCCACCTCGACGGAGCTGTCGTCGGCGTCGTTCTCCCAGTAGCCGTAGTGCTTGTTGGGGCCCCACGCGGAACCGTAGATCTGACCGATCCCGTCGTACATGCCGGCGACGTCGCTGGGAGCGGGAAACTGCTCAAGCGTCATGAGGAACTCCGTATTGTTGTCAAGGTAACGGGAAGTCGGCGGCGGTTCGGCCGCGAGCCCTGTGCCGGGGAACGCGTCGAGGAAATGGCCGGCGGCGTGGGTACGGCTGAAACCCGCTGCGCTCGGCTGGGCAACCCCAGCCGAGCGCCTGCGTGATCCACTGACGACCACGTGAGCCATCAGGCGTTGAATACGTCAGTGCCGCCAGGTCGGAACACCGGCCGCCTGCCATTCTTCGCTCACTTCAGCTCGAAGCGCAGGAAACCCAGCCGCAAGCCCCCCGCTTTCCATTCGGCGCCCTGCGCCTGGTTCGCCATCAGGGATATCCTCAGCTGCCTGCGATCAACCGCTGAGAGGCTGTTGTCACTGTCCAGTACCGCCTTCGTCCAGGCGGCACTCTCCTCCCAGAACGGCGCGGTCTCCGACGTGGCGTCGACTTCGTCGACCAGTTCGAAACCCGCGGACTTCGCGGCTTCCACGTAGTCGAGCACCGTAGCCGGTTTCGTGTAGAAGTACTCGGCCCACACATCGGCCCCGTGGGGGCGCGTGGTGAACACTTCCTCGATGCACACACTCGCGCCGGGACGAAGCACGCGCGACAGACGCTCGAACCACTGAGGACGGTTGAAATATCCGCTGCTCTCGATGGCCACTGCCGCGTCGTAGGGGCCGTCCAAGGGGAGATGCATCGCATCACAGACCAGCGTTCGGACCCTCTCGCCCACACCGCATTCCTGGGCGAACCCCTCAACTATCGGCGCGTGTTCCGGAGCGTTGGTGACCGCCGTGACGTCGGCGCCGTATTCCTGCGCCCAGAAGAGCGAGCCCCCGCCGAGACCGCAGCCGACATCCAGGATCCTCCCCGAGAGCCGGTGTTCAGCGCCCCAGATCTTGGCCGCATACCGCAGCAGACCCTCTTGATGGAGCCGTATGCTGCGGCGGATGTCGTCCGGCGTCACATCCTCAGGATGCAGCGGCGCTCCGGAGGAAGGGTAATAACCTACATGGTAGTGAATCCTGGGTCCGGGCCCGTATTTGCGAACAAGCCTGGCCGTTTTGTCGTCGTAGTACTGGCCAACTATTCTTACCTCGTCCTGAGGATCCAGCGCTGTTTGAGATGAACTCGAAACTTCATCCAGATTTGACACGGTCACTCCTCCAGAGCGCGGATGCCGACGACGTTGGCGAATGGCCTGCTTTGGTCGTTACGCTGTGCTCGTCATAATTATGGCGAGGATACGGGTTTGGCGAGGATCACCGGACCGGATTCCATATGCATCAACGGTGCCGGCACCTCGTTCGAATTGCAGAGCCGCCCTCATGATCCGGAATCTTGAGTCGCCCTGAAATTGAGTGGCAGCTATTGGATTCCATCCTGGAGGACAACTGTGGTCGTGTCAACGACGCAGCGTGAGCATCCTCGACTTTAGGAAAAACCCCAAAGAAGACGGCGTAGGGCCTGGATTGGACCACCCCTGCGGAATAGTAGCTGCCGGGGCGGCACCAGGTCCGTATTCGAGCCCGGCTATTGAGCCGGCAACCGACGGCGGAGCAAGACTTCCTAAGAAAGCCTCGGTTTCTGCCGACCGGCGCGGACGCCCTGTCCGGCAACGCGAGCCAGGCGTTCCGACGCGGCCGGGCGACGAACCGCCGGACAGTCGGCCGAACTGACCGAGCGGGTCTCCGCGGCCGGGGGACACCTCGGGCGGCCTCGGCGCCGCACCGGCGTCGGCAGGCATCGAAGGAGCGAGATTAAAGTAAACGCCCGGGAAACATGACGCGAAATACAGTTCACGCATGAACGTATGGATTATGATCTCGCGAACCACCGGGCGTTAATCCACCGTTTCACACGCAATGCGCGGGGGCCACGAATCGGTTCGCAGAATCTGGAGGACGAACGCTCTTGAAACCAACGAGACACGATTCGGCGTCTGCAGCTTGTCGGACATGACGCGGACGTGATAGTCGATGGTCTTCGAACTGAGGTGCAACTCTCTCGAAAGTCGCCCGCTGGAGGAGCCGGCCGCAACACCCTCCAGGATCCTGGCCTGCATCGAGCTGAGAACCCAGCCATCGACCGGCTGGGACACGTCGCAGCCGTTCTGATCATTAACCATGGCACCCATCCATTCCGTACAGCCGACTAGGCCAGGACCGCAAACGGAGAAATGCAGAGCGAGAAGTACTGGAACAAGATCCTAGGTGGGCCACCCACTCTTGTCACTGACGCACCTTCGCAACCCGTCAGTTTCCGTCCGCCTCGGAACTCCCTCCAAATTTTGCGGAGTTCCGGCCTTGTTTGTATTGACGTGTGTCGGGGAACGGCACTGGGCGGCGAGCTACGACATGGAGATCATCAGTTCCCGCGCATCCAACCCCGGGAAGGAGACCCAGCCTTGTGTCCACGGCGGAGCAGTTTCGAGGAACGGCCGTGACGGACTTCGCGCGCGATACCAGGACCGTGGCGCCGGCAGAACCGGACGCCCTGATGCGGACCCTGTACGAGGACCTGAGCAGGCTGCCGGCCAGCGCACAGCTGGACGCGATGCTGTGCCTGCTGGAGGCGGCCAGGCTGATTCTGCCCACGCTCACCCCGGCGCGTGGCGAGCTCGCCGGCGAAGACCTCGACGACATCCGGGCAGCCATGCGCGCCGCGTCGCTCTCGGTGCGCAGCTACCTGTGGCGGACCGGTGACAACGATCCGGTGGACCGGAAGTGACATGCCGGAGCCGCCACAAGAAGTGGCGGCTCAGCTGGTGGAAACGATTGACCGACGAGGCGCCGGTGCCGGTGGTACGTGCGCGGGACCGGCGTTCGGCAGATCGACGAACGCCGGTCCCGCCACCGGCTTCCGGCTGGGCTCACGGCCGGCTGTCAGCTGCGGGCCGCCGAGGCTGAGGCTGAGGCTCGCAGTTGGGTCGCGCCCCGCAGGTCAGGCAGGAAGGTCATGGCGATCGCCGCGCACGCCATGAAGCCCGCGCACACCAGCAGACCGGCACCGAACCCCGCGTGGGCAGCCAACACACCCAGCGTGAGCGGAGCGAAGGCGGACACCCCGCGCCCGATGTTGTAGCAGAATCCGGCACCGGTCATCCGCACCCTGGTCGGGAACAACTCGCCCATGTACACCCCGAAGACGCCCGCATAAGCGGCGAAGAAGGCGAACAGCGGCCCCAGCCACAGCAACGTCGTGCGGTCGGCGGCGACCACGTACAGCGGCAAGGTCAGCGCCACACCGGCCAGTGACAGCATCAGTGCGTACTTGTGGCCGATCCGGTCGCTGATCAGCCCGAAGACGTTGTAGCCGACGAACATCCCGAGATTGAGCACCGTCATGAACACCGCGACGGTCGCGGCCGGGATGCCCTTGTCGCTCTGCAGGTAAGTCGGCAGCCACGTGGACGCGCCCCACGCCCCGAACATCGCGAGCGATGCCACGGTCGCACCGAGCACCGTGTTCCTGCGCAGTTCCGGAGCGAAGATCTCCGTCACCTTCACCGGTGTGGTCTTCTGCTCGACCCACTCGGCCGACTCGCGGAAGAACAGTCCGACGACGACCAGCGGGATCACCACGCCCGCCCCGCCGATGAAGAACGCCAGCCGCCAGTCCGGCAGCAACGCACCCGACAGCGCCGCGGCAACCACCCCGCCGATCGAGAACGAGCTGAGCACGAACGCAACCGCACGTCCCCGTTGTGCGGCCGGCCATGTCTCGACCACGTAGGTCGACACCGCTCCCCAGACCCCTCCGAGTCCCAGACCTGCCACGAAACGCAGCACCAGGAACATCGTGAAACTGTCCACCACCAAGATCGCCGCGGTGAACACGCCGAACACGGCGAGCGACACCATCAACGCCCGTTTGCGGCCGTAGTTGTCGGCGAGCCAGCCGACCGTCAGGCTGCTCACCCCGATCCCGAGCAACGTCGCCGTGGCGAGCAGACCGCCCTGTGTCGTCGTGAGTCCCAGATCGGCGCGGATCACAGGCAACGTGAACGACAGCAGCAAGATTTCCAGCGCGTCAAACGTGTAGGCCACGAACGAGCCGATGAGCACAACCCATCTGTAAGATCCACTCAATCGAACCAGTCCATTCAGTTCTCAAGTTTCTCCGCTCGGGAGAACGAATGCTAGGCGCCCGCGCAGGGTTCATCGCGCCTCAGCTCCGATTTTCCGCAATTCGCGGAGAACCACCCGAGAACTCATTGATTTCGGCCACCAGCCGCACCGGCTCCGCGGACGTCTCTTCTCCGGCGACCGAGTAGGACATCCTGCGCGAAGTGGCCCAGCATTTCGCCGGGAGAACCAACACCGAGATCGCCGCAACGCTCAAGGTCGGCGGGCGAGCGGGCAGGCGCGGCGGAATCCCTGACCGAGCGGTAGTGCTGTCGGGGCGGACCTGTCCACGGTGTGTGAGTGTGCGGTCGGGTACGGGAACGCCGCTGGGGCCCTGTTACCCCTGCAGGGCCTCGGCGATCATCGCCGCCGTCAGCATCTGCGCGCCCCTGCCACTGGTCGGGTCGCAGCCGGTGACCTCTTCGATCCGCCTCAGGCGGTAGTCCAGCGTGCTGCGGTGGATGAACAGGCTGCGGGCCGCCTTGTTCCTGCTGTAGTCGGAGTCGACGAAGGCGGTCAACGTCTCCCACAGGACCTTGTGCGCCCGAAGCGGCCTGATCACCGCGGCCAGGTCGGTCCGCACCTTCTCGTGCAGCGTGACCGCATACTCGACCAGCACGTCCGAGATCGTGTAGGCACCGCTCGGGCGCAGTCCCGCCACCACCAGCCTCAGCACGTAGGACGCCTCGTCGAACCCGTCGACGAGGCATGCCCTGTCCCGTTCCGCAGTCGCGAGCCAGCCCCTGCCGCCAAGACACTGGGTCAGCCTCGTCACCGAGCGTTCGCCGCTGCCCGCACCGGCTGCCGGGACGAAGAGAACGACGTTGCCGTCCCGGTGCGTCAGCAGCGTGCCCTCTCCCGCCACCGCGCGTAACGCATCCACCTCGCGGCCGGGCTCCGCAAGCCTCACCACGGCGATCAGGTATCGAGGAGTAAGCCCTTCGAGCACGTCCGCCGGCAGCGGATGACCGTCGGCGATGTCGCCTGCCAGATCACGCGAAACATCCGCAGTGGTTTTTTGCTGGTATCCGTCGAGAAAGTCCTGCAGCAGGCCACCCCCGGCGCGCACGATGGCGGCCAGCCTCGGATCACCTGCCGCCGCCTTGGTCAGCAGCTCGACCAGTTCGTCCGGCTCGTTACCGGTCCACTCCTGCCCTGCTGCCCGCACCTTCGCCCTGAAGTCGGCGACCCTGTCGTCCTCCGGCGTCGAGGGGAGCGCCTCGACCGGAGATATCGACGTGCCTATCATTTCGATCATTTCTCACCTCATCTTCCCGAATGGTGCGGTTACCCCATAAGCCCGCACCCGATGCTTTCTGCAGATGCCGCCCAGACAGTTCCTGACGGTCTTTTCGGGCAGGCATATATCGAGGGCCACTTCACGGGCCACCAAGTGGAGGCGAGCAGCGCATAATCCGCTTGTTCCCGGGCCCGCACGACGAATCAGACGGCTCGGACGACTCGGCGACGATCACGGGGGCGGGACAACTGCCCCCACGGGCCGTGTAGAGCAACATCTCGTCGAGGGACAGGGCGATGCCAGGTCCACCTCGTGGGGTTCGCGTATCAGCCGGGCTTCCGGCCAGGAAAGGCAAATCGATCCGACACCGCGAGGGCCGATCAAAGCCATTGACAATAACGCCGGAGAAAATTCTCCCGCCGGAGCAGTGTGGGTTTTCGGCACGGCACTCTCCGTCCATGTCCACGAGGGCACATCGGAGCTTGTGGCGAGCCACTCCGACCCTGAAGATCCTAACACGCCCACTTGAATTTTGTAATATATTACCCGCCAGTTGCGTCCCTTTATGTCTTATATCAACTTCTTTTCCTTGGAATTTCCCTACCCCTTGAACATTGTCAGGCATATTCCAATTGCTTGAGCAAGTACGCCGTCGGCCGACGATGTCGTCGTGGTGGTCGAGCGGGATCAACTCGTGGCATCCGAGCAGCCCTCCGCACCCGGTTTGATCACACGTCGGCGGGACCCCACCGGCCTCGTCGATGAGCAGCCGGGTCAGGGCGGGGATCGGGGAGAAGCCCACGTGCCCCGCGCCTGGGGTCCGGTCCATCAGCTTCATCTCGCCGAGGCTGGGGGCGGCGGCCGGGATGGTCAGGACTTCGCCACGTGCGTCATTCGTGCGTCACGCCGCCGAGTGCACGGGACCTGTCACCGCCGGGCGACCCGGCACCCAGCAGTCGACACCCGGCACCCGGCACCCGGCACCCGGACGAAAGCGCGGACGAGGCGAGTTCGGCCCCTTCACCTGTTCGTGTGCCACGAAACAGGTCGAGCAACACAATGCAAGCGGAAAACCGCAGGTCAAGAGCCCTTCGCGGCCGGTTCGAGGATCGCGACACACTCCACGTGGTGCGTCATCGGAAGGATGTCGGCCTGAACGATTCCCGGAAAAGACCAGGTCAGGACCTGTTTCTCGGCTCGCGGCCCCGCGTGCGGGCACCCAGAGCGTCAAACGAGCGTCACCAACATCCATCCCTCCTCTTCGGGCAGAACAGGCCGCCCACGACCAGTTCCCCTCCGCGAGCCCTCTCCGACTCACTCCAGACGCAGGCTCGCCCATCATTACCGCGCCACTTCGCCGGCCGTCATAATGGACTCATGCCCTCCAGCTCACAGCACCACCCCGCATCCACACCGAGGGACATCTCAGGCGCGGACGCCGAGGACCTCGCGCTGTACCGGGAGAAGTTCCGCCGCCGTCTGCCGGAGTCGCTGGACGAGCTGCACGGGCCGACCCTCGGTGTCGTGGAACTGCCCCTGCACATGGCCTGGTCCGGGATGGCCTCGTACGATCTGGGCAAGCCGCGCCAGCGCATGGGCCTGTATCGCACCGTCCTGCACGAGGGCCTGCGCGACGACCTGCCCCGCTACCTCAACAAAGACTTGCTCCTTCAGCTGTGGCCGGTGCTGCGCAAACTCGTAGGCCGTACAGTGCGCACTGTATGGGAAGACGCCTTCCCCCAGCTCGCCTCCCACACCAGGGCTGCCGCGTGACGGACATGCCCGAGCTGCACATGCGGCTCCTGGCCGATGTGATCGCGCTCGGCTCCCCATATCCCCTGGTCCTTACTGGCGGATACGCCGTGCGGGCGCATCGCCTCGTGAGCCGCCCCAGCCAGGACCTTGATGTCGCCACCGAGAACCCGGCGCCCATGGCAGACATCGCGGCCACGCTCCGCGTCGGCCTGGAAGCCCGCGGCTGGAAGGTGCACGCGCTGGAGACTGCCCCGCTGTCCGCCCGCTTCACCGTGACTGACCCGGTCACCGGGCATGAATGCGAGGTCGACATCCTCAAGGAAATCTTCTGGCGGCCGGTCGCCCAGAGCCCGTACGGGCCCGTCCTCGCAGAGGAGGACGTGATCGGGACCAAGGTCCGCGCCCTTGCCGACCGCGGAGCGCCCCGCGACCTGATCGATGTGTTCGCGGCCTCCCGCCGCTGGACCAATGCCGAGCTCGAGGAGTTCGGCCGCCGCCACGCCCGCGGCCGCTTCGAGCGCGAGGACCTGCAGGCGAACCTGACGGGCGCCGAGTGGACCGACGACGAAGCATTCGCCGCCTACGGGCTCGATTACGCCACCATCACCACGCTCCGTGCTTGGGCTGTGGAGTGGGCCGACGATCTAGCGGCCCGTCTCCTCGACGAGTCCGACGATCCGCACATCGACTGATCACGTCCTGACGAGACCACAGACTCAAATGATTCGAGCACTGAGGTCCTTCCTCATACGTCCCCGCGAATCCAGCTTCCAGGGCCGCGGCCCGAGGGAAGTCGGCGTGAACGAGGCTGCGCGCGCCGGATACGTACGCCTGGACGGCGGTCAGCCGGGCGCAGCACGTCATAGGCGGGCCCCAGCACAGAGCCGTATCTGGCTGCCCTCGATACGTCTGACCCAGAATGTAACTCGCCGTAGTTGATCAGCTATCGGCAAGGCGACCACTGCAAGGCGACCGGCCGCCCAGACATACGGGCGGCCGGACTGGTACCACTCACTGTCACAGGCTGAGCATCACGCACTTGTGCAGCAGCGGTTCCAGGCGCAACTGGGCGTTGTCGTGGTCAAGAACCTGCAGAGCATCAAGGCAGTTGACGATCCACCGCGCCTCGTCCTCGTCCTCGTCCTCGATCTTCAGCGCCACAGCGGTCACCGCGCCCTCCAGATCGAACGGGCTGTCCTTGAACTCGTCGTCGAGGGCCCGGTACCCAGCGGCAAGCAGCGGATCCGCGTACACGCCTGTCCCCTCGGCGAAGGATCGAGCCTCGGCCCGGTCCGAGCAGAGGCCAGCCAGGCGGCGCAGCACCTCGTCGGGGTTGCCAAGTTCGCCGTGCAGGCGGTGGGCCCGGTCGACCAGGAGCGGCCAACCGCCGGTCAGTTCGTGGAGACGATCCAAGCGGTCCTCCGTGTGGAACATGTTGACGCGCTGGGCCCAGCCGCGCAGGCTGCGGCGGTCGTGGCGGCGCAGCACCACCGGGGCGGCCGAGGTGGGTTCGGTACCCGTCAGCAGAGTGCGCCACAGGGCCAACTGTGTGGGGTCGGTGACGAGGACGACCGCGCGGGTGACACCCGGGACAGCGGGCAGCAGTGTCTCGGCCAAGTCGACGGCCTCCCGGCAGGTCTCGGGCCGTACCGGTTCCCGGTAGTTGACGAAGTCACTGATGACGACGCGTCGTTCGCGGGGGCGTCCGCCGGTGAGTTGCTGCTTGTAGACGCTGGGCCTGCCGACGGGCGGCAGCGTCCAGCCCTCGATCGGTCCGGCGATCGTGCGCAAGGTGCGGGCGATGTCCTTGACTCCGGTGGCGGGTGCGCCGAGGACCACCCTGGTCCGGTTGGACCGCTCGCCCAGAAGGTCGTCGAGCTGGGTGTTGGTAAGCGGTGCCGGCCGGCCGTCGGGGAGCTCGGGACGGCCCTCTTGCACGATGCTGTCCTGGAGTTCACAGTCCTGTTCGGCCCTAAGCAGGCGGGCCTCCACCTCGTGGGAGGTGCCGATCATCCGCAGAGCGTTAGGGCCGCGCAGGTGCCAGCCCAGGCCGTCGTGGTTGGGCGCGAGGATGCCGAGGCCGACCATCTCCGAGAGGTAGGCACGGAAACCCTCTGTGTCGAGCTGTTCGAACCCCTTGCGCCAGTACGTCTCGCACTCCTCGCGCAGCTCGGTGTCGCTCAACCGCACCTCCAAACCGCGGTGACGAGCGTGGTACGCCAGCACGTTGGCGATCACGTCGTACCGGTGGTCGAGGCTGAGCGTGTCCTTGAAGGCCGCCGAGATGCCGTCCCTGAGGGCAGCGTCCGCCTCCACGACCTCGATGTCGGTCACCTCCACCTTGTAAGGGGGTCCCTCGGCTCCGCGCCGCGCCCGCTTGCGCTGCATCAGCTCCACCAGCCGGTGCCCGAACATCTGGAGCAGGAAGGGCTGGTAGGAGCAGTAGCCGAGCACCCGGTTGACAAGATCCAGGTCCTTGAACTCAAACCCGAGCGCCCGCATCGGCTCGACCAACAGCTCGGCCGCGGACTGGGGAGCCAGCGGGCCGATCACCTTCGGGGTCTGCGCAAGGTGGCCGAAGGGGCCGTTACTCGCGAGCTTGGAAAAGCGCTGCACGGAGTGCAGCCCGGCGAAGACGACCTTGGCGCGGTCCTTGGTGTCGGACCCGAGGCCCTTGAGCTTCTTGGTCTGGTCGAAGCGCGGGGCGTCCGCCTCGAAGAACTGGTCGCATTCGTCAAGCAGGATCAGTAGACGGCGAGGCATGTCCCCGTCCAGCCAGGTCCGGATGCCGACACGCACCCGCTCGGAGATTTCCTGCCGTTTCCTGCCCCCCTGCGGTCGGCCGTCGAGTACCTGTGCCTCGGTCAGCTCCCGCTCCAGGACGCTCCAGAGCGTCTCCGGCCCGAACGAGCTGCCCTTGCCGATGTTCTCCTGGTCGAGGTTGACATACACCGTCTGGTCGTAGCCCGGGCGTTGCTCCATGAACCATTCCCCGGCGTCGGCAAGCAGCGCCGACTTACCCAGGCCCCGGCCGCCGTAGATAACTTGGGTGCCGCGCGGGTCAAGGATGCTCTTGCGTTCGGCGTCACGGCCGTAGAACATCTCACCGCCGATCCGGCCGCGCTTCTCCCTGATGTACGGATTGACGCCTGAGAAGGGCAGCAGGGTCTGTGTGGCAGTGCTCACCTGGCGGTTGCCGTGGGCCGCGAGATAGGCGAGGGCCGCGTCGTCCACGACCAGCAGCGGCTGCAACCGGCCGGAGCCGACGGCGAGTTCGACGCGGGCCTCGCGGCTCAGTGTGCCGAAGTAGACAACGAGGAGGCTCGCACCGCTGGTGTCGCGCTCCGCCCAGCTCATGACGACCTTGGCGGGCGGCCTGCCCCAGACCATCATTACCCGCAGGTTGCCGCCCTGCTCCCTGATCTGCGAGCCGAACGCGGGTGCCTTCGCCCTGCCGTTGATCTCCACCCCGGTCGCTTCGAAGAGACGGTATTCCCGCCGGTGCTGAGACCGGTCGTCGAGCGGCCGGGCGCTCTTGGCGTCGTAGCCAAGGAGCTTGAGAAGCGGCGGCACCTGTCGTGTCGGAGCCACCTGGAGCCGCTCCTTCGGCTCGGCGGCGGCCAGCACGCGCCACTCTTCAAGGGCGTCGGCCGCGAGTGCTGCCTCGTCGGTGGAGAGGCTGCCGTAGTCCAAGACAGGAAGCGTCGGATGCTTGCCGCCGGACCGGACCAGGTCGACGAGGTCCGGGTCGATGCCTCCCGGCAGGCCGTCGGGCACGACCGGGAAGAAGTCGGTCAGATGGGACTCGCCTCCCTCGATCTCCGGGACGGGCTCACCGATCTCCAGGAAGTAGACGAGGTCAGCGGCGGTGGCCAGGTCGTTCGTCTCCAGGCGTCGCAGCACCTGGGCCCGCTCTTCCGCGGTGGGGTCCAAGGCGTCGAGCCGGGCCCGGATCCGGTCACCCGCCTGCTGTCGGAAGTCGGGCAGGTCGCTCCGTACGCTGTCGAGCGCCCGCCGCACGCCCAGCAGATCGTGCCGCTCAGCGTTTTCGAGGCGGTCATGGGCGTCCGCCAGCAGCTCCTGAAGGCGCAGGTCCTGGTCCTCGGTCACAGCACCGTCTGCCTGCGCACGGCGCAGCTCGGCAACGAGTTCGCCGTGGGCCGTCCGCAGCTCCGTGCGCCGGAGGGCTTCCCGGTCGTCGATCTCCGTGCCCGTGGGCAGGGTGAACTTCTGGATCTGCAGGGCGGGCAGCAGTCCTCGTCCGGCCAGCTCGACGATGCTACGGGCCGCGGTGAAGGCATCGTGGGAGAGTCGCTCGTCGAGGGCGTCCTGCCAGTTCCGGTCAACCGCGGTCAGCAGCTCGTCGAGCGACGGCCGCTCGTCACGGGAGTCGCATACCTTCAGCAGTTCCACGTCCAGCACGAGTTCAGAGCCGCTCGGCCCTCCGGAGCGCCTGGTCACGGTGTCATCGGCCAGCATCGCGAACAGCTCCTCCATCGAGGCGCGCGCCGCACAAGCCGTCGCGGCGGCGAAGGCGTCCGAGCGTCGCCCTGGCTGCTCCAACTCGCCCAGCGCTGCGTCCCTGCCGTCCAGCAGGGACTGGCGCAGGGAGGAGATCTCCTTGGCCGCGCGGTTGCCGTCGGACCGGTCGCCGCGGCGGGTGCAGTCGACCGCCAGGCACCATTCCTTGACCAGGCCGACGGCTCGCTCCACGAGATGCACGAGATCCTGCCGTCCGGAGCCCTGCAGTGGCTTGCCGCTCGACGAGCGGTACTTGCGGTCCATGCGGTCGATCTCGTTGTTGACCTCGGCCAGTTTCGACAGCCGCTCAGCCTGCTCCCTCACCTGCTGTATCGCGTCGCGGTTGTCGTCTGCGACGGTCATGAGCAGCGATCCGAGCATCCCGTCGTCGGGGTCCAGCCAGCGCTTGGCGATCTCTGTCGCCCTTGCGAACCGCAGTCTCTGTGGCGCGAGGAGGCCACAGCTGCCATCGCGCAGGTCCCTCAACCGGACCCCCGTCTCGGAGACGTCGGCGACCAGCGGGGAAGCGATCATCAGGGCTCCGCTGAGGGCACGGTCGGCGACAGCGGCCGCCGCCTCCGCGAGCCGGTCGGGGAGCCGGGGGACCAGCGCTTTGAGCTGGGCGCCGGCCGAGTGGTCTCCGGTGATCAGTGCAGTACGCAGCAGGGCGGGTAGCAGGAGGAGCTCGCTGCCCTCAGTGTCCTGGCCCGCGTATCCGCCGTACTCCTGGAGCAGGTCCTCCGTCAACCGGGCGGCCTGGCTGTCGCCGGACGTGAGTAGCGCGGCGGCACCGGCCAGGCGGAGCGCCGCCGCCTGGGGCTCGGGGTGGCCAGCGGCCCTCGCCAGATGGTGGGCGAGTCCGAAGCGCCGCTCCACGACCAGCCGCGCCAAGGCCCGCTCGGCCGCAGCCTCGTCAGAATCACCATCTGCGGCTTGGGCCAGTTCGCTGACGGGCGCGTCCTCGGTGGGACAGACCGGCGGTGCGGCGGACGCCGGGCCAGGCGCGTCCGGTTGCGTGAGGAGTGCCGAGCCGCTGCCAGCGGGAGACACGGCCTGTGCGTCGGGGAAGTGAACCGGCTCGGACACCCTCGTGGCTTCCGGCTCGGAGGCGTGCTGGGGCGCGGTCTCCTCGGTGGCGTGGCAGACCGTCTCCTCGGCCTGCTCGGCCGCCGGCACGGCCCTGTCCGCCACAATCGTCTCGGCCCCGGCGGGTTCGCGGCAAGCGTCCTCCGGCTGGGCCAACGTCAGTTCGGGGGCGATGAGCACCGCCATGGCACACGCAGGCAGCACTCGTACGATCTGCCCCTGTAGCGCCAGGATCTCCGCCGCGGCATCCTCCTGTCGCCCCAGTCTGATGATCCGGGCCAAGGAGGCGAGCGCGATGCCTTCCTCCCGTTGCGATTCTTCCCACACCGGTGTCTCCAGCAGGCTGCGGGCCGCGCCGCGCACTGCCTCGGCTGCCGCGGCGGCAGTGGGAGAGCTGTCCGGGCGGCAGGCCACATCGAGCAGTTCCCGCAGCGACTCCCGTGCCTGGAGGTCATGTTCGTGCGCCACCCGGTACGCGCGTGCAGCACGCGTCATGTCCTCCAGACGGCGAGGCGCCCCCTCGATCCCGGCGGCGCGGAGCACGGCGTCCGCGTTGTCGAAGACGGCACCGAGCGCGGCCAGCGGTGCCAAGTCCTCGTCCTGCGGAGGGCGGCCGTCCACGACCGCACCGGTCATCCTTTCCGCTGCTTGCCGAGCCCCCGCGAGAGCTGACTCCAACTGCCGACAAGCCGCCTCCGGATCCGTCCCCTGCTCGATCCGGGCACTTTCGGACGCCGTAACGGTCGCCTTGGGGGAGGTACCAGGGCCCGGTACAGCGGTCTTCGTGGCGGGATCGTTCATGCCTGGCCGGTCGGCGGCGGCAGCGCGCCCCCTCTTTCCGTTACCCGCAAGCGGTGACTCCTCGTCTTCCGTTGTTCCGGGGACGAAGTCCGGGTTGGCCTGTACCACGGAGCGCGCCGCGGCACCGACAGCGGCGAGCTGAGCCGACTCCTTGTCGTCGGCCTTCATCCCGAACCAGTCATGGTCCGCCGCCCAGGCAAGAACGTGGGCGTCGGTGACGGAGGCGTTGCACCACGCGAACACAGTGGCCCGGACCAGCGTCGCACCCCACCGGGCAACGGGGTCGGGAACCGTCTCACCGTCCTGCGCGAAGACGAAATTGCCCACCTGATTCATCACGTTGACCGTGAGTTCCTTGATCCGGCAGGTGCAGCTGTGCTGCCGCGACTCGCGTTGCAGCCTGGCGAGAACGTCCCGGCACAGAGCACTGCTCACCCGGCGGGGGGCCGCCATGCGGATGCCCAGGCTGCCGAGCAGCTCCTGCCGGTCCCTCGGCCGCAGGGAGTTGAAGGCAAGTTCCACCATGTCGGCCGTGAAGTCGTTCAGGGCGGCGACAGCTGGGGGCTCCAAGGTGTTGAGCGTGGCGGCCAAGCCTTCAAGGTCCTTGACCGAGACGCTCGACGGGGACCACGGCAGCCCTGTGACGACGTGGTAGCGATCCTGCATGTACACGTACTCCGTTTCTGTGGGCCTGGTTTTCCGTGGACGACGAGAAGAAGGGAGCCTGGCCGAGACTTGGATTTGCGAAAGCCGCGAAGGGTCAGCGGCCGCGCGTGTGCGCGGTCACGAACGTGTAGCCGTACGGCAGTTCCCAGCCGTCCGCCTTGCCGAGTCGGCGGCAATGCTGCCGAAAGGCAGCTCGCTGAACTTCGCTCGGCGAGCACCCCGGCCGCAGGCGTCGCAAATGGCCGGGGACGGACTGGGTGCTGCGCAGTCCGTCACCAACCGGTTCGCCACCGCCCCACGGACGTATCATCCGGGGCCAGGCGGGGCGATAGCCGATGAGGGAGATGGTCCGCTGCCCGTCGCGCGGCGGGAAGTGCGGTTGGCCCCAGGCGTCTCGGCTGCCGAGGGCCGACTCCAGGAGCCGCTCCATGAGTAGTTCCCCGACCGCTGATTCCAGGGCGGCAACCTGTGACCGGGCGGGCCGACGCCCGTAGACCGCGTTCGGCAGGACGGAACGGTCCATCAAGGCATGGCCGTCCAGGGTGAGCAGACCGCAGCGGCGCACGGTGCGCATCACGAGCTGACGGGGGCTGAGCCCGACAGCGCTGTCGCCATGGCGGTTACTGCCCGGGACATCCTCCCTGGTGAGCACGCGAGGGTCGTAATAGTGCCCGGTCTCACGGTCGCCGACCTGCACCGGTTCCTCGAGCCGCGTGGTGGACAGGTGGATCATCGTGCTGCCGCTGGGCCGGCGCAGCTCAAGCATCAGGCCAGGGAAAAAGTCGCGGGGCCAGGTGATACCGGTCAACCGACCCGAGTCGTCGCCGAGTTCGGCGGAGACATCCTGCACCGCCTCCTTCTCGTCCAACACCTCGCCTGCGTGGTCGAGTTCGAGGCGAACCGTGCAGTGCGCGCCGCAGGACAGGCGGAGTTCCTCTCCTATGTTCGGAGGCAAGGGAAACCAGCCGTCGATGAGATGGGCCAGTCGCAGAGGAGCTCGCCAGACCGTCTCTTTCGTGTCGTTCCGCAGGAGTTCGCCGGTGCCGAGGGACGCCTCGTCGGCGAGGGGCAGATCGACCGGAACCAGCTCCTCTTCCGGCTCCGACTGGGTGGGCAAAGCGGATGTCCATCCGCGTCCGGCCGGAACCAGGGGATCCCCGGGTTCCGCAGCCCCGGGATGATGGGAGCGCCACACGCCGCCGCCCTCGAAGGCATCGTCGAGCGTGATCCGGGAGCCGTTCTCGAACAGACCCTGGTCGCTGTCGCCTTGGACGACATCGGCGAGCGCCACGTTCGCCCTGCACACCGCCGCGGCGTACCCCACTCCCTTGAGCAGTTCCGTGGCCCCCGGGAACCCACGGAGCTGGGGTCCGACCGCTGTGTACACGGTGACCGGAGCGGTGAGGCCGTAGCGCCGCCTCGCCGGGGTCGCCGCGCGTTCCACCGCTGCCGCGAGGGACTTGAGGTCATCGCCGCCCAGTGGCCCGGTGTCCCGCCAGCAGTCCGCGAGGGAGGCCCGGGTCATGGCGTAGTGACCCCATCTACGCAAGGCGACACTGGAGTTGAGCACGCCCCGCACCGTGCCGAGGAGGCCGAGCAGCCCCGCCCGCAGGTCGTCGTCATGCGTGCCACCCACCAGTGCGGCGAGGGACACGGGGACGAAGGGGCTGAGCAGCTGTTCTCGTGCCGTCGTCAGAAGATGGTCCGCATATGCCGTCAGGTCATCGCGCCGGGCCGCATCTGGGGACGAATAGCAGACGTCGACGACGACATGTCCATCCTCGTTGATCCAGCGCCGACGCGTGCGTAAGCGGTGGAGCTGAGCCGATGACAGGCTCAGAGCTGGGCCGAAGGCATGCAGATCCGGAACCAGGAGCTCCCTTCGCCGCGGCGCGGGGCTGTCTCCCGGCCTCCCGGGGCCCTCGGCGCCTGCAGGCGCCCCCGACACCCAGGCCGGCACTTCACCGAGGGAGCCCAGCTCTTGGTGCGCCCCCTCCCGATAGACGATCTCGGCATACAACGGTTCCGACCCGGTGGCAACACACACCATTGCACCGACTGGGAGCGCGAGGGCACACTCACCGAAGGTGATCACGGGGAAGTCGTCGAGGCAGAGCGGGCTCCCGCCGTAGCCGTCACCGCCGAGGTCGTACCCGAAGTACACGGCGTTGAAGGCCACGGCGGTGTGCACGGGTGCCGGCCGGGCCGCGACAACCGCTTCGAGATAGCGCATCAGCCGATCCCGTTCTTCGTCGGGTACGGCGTCATAGCCTTTCGTCATGGCAGAGGTCAGCAGGGCCCCGTCACCGTAAGGATCAGGCACCTGCGCCCTGTCGCCAGGCGTCGATGCCGCGTCCGGCCCCCCAAGTTCGTCAACCGTTGCTGATACATACGGGTCCCCACCCATGACACCTCCGCCGCGCTTCAGGCCGGTGCGGTCTGACGTGCGGTAATTCCCGCAGCGTATGCCGACCTGGAACATTCCGGAAGCACTTTGGTCACATTGCGACGCCAGCCAGTGGCTCACAGCGACACGACGCGTGTCGAGGTCGGACCGAATGCGCTACGCATGAGTGAGCGAACCAGCACCCGTGTAAGCATTGGCCCACCTGACGTTCCATCAGGAGTAGCGTCGAACGAGCGTCACGAATCACCAGGTACTCACGCAGCCGCAACACACCAGACAGGCGCTCCGCGTTGATCCTCAACAAACCCGCAGGTCAGCAACATCGCCCAGCAGGCAAGGGAGCCCAAGCGCGCTACACCTGATGACCATCCGGAAACAGGTCGAACAACGTGTCGCCATCGGAGTAAATGCAGGTCAGCGAGCCTTTTCGGCAGGCTCCAGAATCGCCACGCACTCCACGTGGTGCGTCATCGGAAACAGGTCGAACGCCCGCAGCGTGCGCGGCCGGTACCCGCCCTCCCGGAAGTACGCCAGGTCGCGCGCGAGGGCCGCCGGGTCGCAGGCGACGTAGGCGATGCGGCGGGCGCCCAGCCCCGCCAGGTGTTTGACGGTCTGCTTGCCCGCGCCCGCGCGGGGCGGGTCCAGGACGATCAGGTCGGTTTCCGTGATGCGGGTGCGCGGGAGGACCTGGTCGACCTTGCCCTGTTCGATGCGGACCCGCGGCAGGTCCTTCAGGTTGTGGCGGGCGTCCTCGACCGCGCGCTTGCCGGACTCGATGCCGAGCACCGCGCCGCTCTCGCCCACGCGCTCCGCGATCGCCCCGGCGAACAGGCCGACCCCGCAGTAGAGATCGAGCGCGGTCTCGCCCTTCCTCGGCATCAGGCCCTGCATCACGGCCTCGACCAGGAGTTGGGGGGCCTGCGGGTGCACCTGCCAGAAGCCGCCCATGCCGACCCGGTACGTACGGCCGTCGGCGCGCTCGCGGACGAAGGCGCGGCCGTGGACGCGGTGCACCCCGCCGTCGTGCTCCTCCACCCGCAGGACGGAGACGGGCTTGTCCAGCTCCACCAGCGGGAGCCGGCCGCCCTCACGCGGGGTGAGGATGACCTGGCGGTCGCCGGAGCCGGAGGCCGCGATGGCTTCCACCGAGGCGATCTGGGGCCATTCCCGCCGCTCGACACCGAGTTCGCTGACGCCCTCCGTGGCGATCATGCAGTGGTCGACGGGCTCCACGTCGTGCGAGCGATGCTTGCGCAGCCCGGCGCGGCCCTTCTCGTCGACCGCGTACTGCACGCGCGAGCGCCACGCCGGCACCTCGCCCGCCGGGAGTTTGTCGCCGGGCGCGGGCATGACCGTACCGTCCCAGCCGGCCTCCTCCGGGGTGAGTCCGGCGAGCCGCTGGAGCTGCTCCGCGATGACCTCCCCCTTGAAGCGGCGCTGCGCGCCCGGCTTGGCATGCTGCCAGTCGCAGCCGCCGCACCGGCCCGGGCCCGCGTACGGGCAGGGCGCCTCGACCCGGTCCTTGGACGCGCCGAGGATCTCCACGGCGTCGGCGCGCAGGTAGCGCGAGTCCGCCTCGCCCTCCGTCACCCGGGCGCGGATCCGCTCGCCCGGCAGGGCGTGCCGTACGAAGAGCACCCGGCCCTCGTCGGTACGGGCGATGCAGTGACCGCCGTGGGCGACGGGGCCCACCTCGACCTCGTACTCCTCCCCGATCAGCGAAGCCTGCGGTTCTGTGCTCATGACGGGGTGGCTCCAAAAGATCCGAGGGGATGAGCCGGCGCGTGGACGGCCGGGCGGCAGCCCACCAGTCTACGTGCCGGGCCCGGCGCCGCCGGACGGCCGGGACCACGCCCGCCGGACGGCCGGGACCACGCATCGGACGGCCGGGACCGCCCGCCGGAGGACTGGGACGCCCCGGCCCTCCGGCCGCACGCGCCCCGTCACTCCCCCGCGCCGTGGTCCTTCACCCGCGTGTCGACCGGGCCGCGGCGGACGGCGCCCGGCGCGTTGTACATTCCGCGCCGCTTCGCCCGCTGCTTCGCCAGCTCCGAGGATTCGAGCTGGTAGGGCACCGAGGTGACCATCACGCCCGGCGTGAAGAGCAGCCTCCCCTTGAGCCGCAGGGCGCTCTGGTTGTGCAGGAGGTGCTCGTACCAGCGCCCGACGACGTACTCCGGGATGTAGATGCTGATCGCGTCGCGCGGATTCTCGGTGCGCAGTCCGCGGACGTACTCGATGACCGGCCGGGTGATCTCCCGGTACGGGGAGTCGAGGATCTTCAGCGGCACGTTGATGCCGCGCCGCTCCCACTCCTCCCTCAGCGCCTTCGTCTCCGCCGTGTCGACGTTGATGGAGAGCGCCTCCAGGGTGTCCGAGCGCATCAGCTTGGCGTAGCCGAGGGCGCGCAGCGTGGGCTTGTGGAGCTTGGAGACCAGCACGATGGAGTGCACGCGCGAGGGCCGTACGGTGTCGGCGGCCGAGTCCTCGTCGGCGGCGATCTCCGCGGAGACCCGGTCGTAGTGCCGGCGGATCGCGGTCATCGTGCCGTAGAAGATCACCATCCCGAGCAGGGCGACCCACGCCCCGTGGGTGAACTTGGTGGCGAGGACGACGATCAGCACCAGCCCGGTGAAGAAGGCGCCGAAGGTGTTGATGGCCCGGGAGCGCACCATGTGGCGGCGCTTGGCGGCGTTCCGCTCGGTCCGCAGATGGCGGTTCCAGTGCCGGACCATGCCGGTCTGGCTGAGCGTGAACGACACGAACACCCCGACGATGTACAGCTGGATCAGCCGCGTCGAGTCGGCCCCGTACACGACGACGAGCAGCGCGGCGGCCCCGGCCAGCAGCACGATGCCGTTGGAGAAGGCGAGCCGGTCGCCGCGGGTGTGGAGCTGGCGGGGGAGATAGCGGTCCTGCGCGAGGATCGAGCCGAGCAGCGGGAAGCCGTTGTACGCGGTGTTCGCGGCCAGGAAGAGGACGAGCGCGGTGGCCGCGGCCAGGAGGACGAAGAAGAACGTCCCGCTGCCGAAGACGGCGGCGGCGACCTGGGAGATCACCGGGTTCTGGACATAGCCGGAACCGACCGGAACTCCGCCGTTCAGCAGGTCGGTGGCCGGGTTCTCGGCCATCTTCACGTCGGTGGCCATGGCCAGCCCGATGATGCCGCAGAACATGGTGACGGCGAGGCCGCCCATCAGGGCGAGCGTGGTCGCCGCGTTCCTGCTCTTGGGCTTGCGGAAGGCGGGGACGCCGTTGCTGATGGCCTCGACGCCGGTCAGCGCCGCGCAGCCGGAGGAGAAGGCCCGCAGCAGCAGGAAGACCAGGGCGAATCCGGCGAGCCCCTGATGCTCGGGCTTGATCTGGAAGTCGGCGGTGGGCGCCCGCATGGACTCGCCGAGGACGAGCCCGCGGAAGGCCCCCCAGGCGATCATGATGAAGACGCCGCCGACGAAGACGTAGGTGGGGATCGCGAAGAGCTTGCCCGACTCGCGTACGCCGCGCAGGTTCATCAGGGTGAGCAGCACGATGACGGCGACGGCGCAGAGCACCTTGTGCTCGACGACGAAGGGGATCGCGGAGCCGAGGTTCTCGATGCCGGAGGCGATCGACACGGCGACGGTCAGCACGTAGTCGACGAGCAGCGCGCTCGCGACGGTGAGGCCGGCCTTGGGGCCGAGGTTGGTGGTGGCGACCTCGTAGTCGCCGCCACCGCTCGGGTACGCGTGCACGTTCTGCCGGTACGAGGCCACGACGGTGAACATCAGGACGACGACGGCCAGGGCGATCCACGGGCTGAAGTGGTACGCCGAGACCCCCGCGATGGAGAGGACCAGGAGCACCTCTCCGGGCGCGTACGCCACCGAGGACAGCGGGTCGGAGGCGAAGACGGGCAGGGCGATGCGCTTGGGGAGGAGGGTCTCCCCGAGCTTGTCGCTGCGCAGCGCCCGCCCGATCAGGATCCGTTTGGGCACGTCGGTCAGTTTGGACACGGAAGGGATCGTATGCGTTCGAACAGTGACGTGTGCGGGCACCACCCTCATCTTGACGCGGTGTGCTCCACCACGCCCCGGGGCGCCGCCCCGCGGTGTCGGCGGAGGTGGACGGGGAGCGCGGCAAGGCCGTTCATGACCATGGACGGTGCCCTGGTCAGGCTCTGCTCGGGCACCGCCGGGCGGAGCCCCGGGGAACCGGTCGAGCAGCGCCCGGAACACTGTGCGGGCCGCCGCGGGCCCGGATTGACCGGGCACCGGCCCGCCGTAGGTCCCTCGGTCATTACCGATACGTTGGTCCCGGGCAAGGGCGGGCGCCGCCACCCGGTCCCCGGGAAGGGACCGGGCCGGGATCCCCGGCATGATGGTGCCCGGCGGCTCACCAACCGGCCGCCGCCGTTGCCCGGCAAGCCGAAAGAGAGACATGAGCAAGACATTTACGCAGGTCAGAGCACCTGCGGGGAGTGTGGTGTAGGGCCGTGCATATCGTCATCATGGGCTGCGGCCGGGTGGGCGCCGCACTCGCGCAGAACCTGGAGCAGCAAGGGCACACGGTCGCCGTCATCGACCAGGACCCCACCGCGTTCCGCCGGCTCGGCTCCGGCTTCGGCGGCCGTCGCGTCAGCGGTGTCGGCTTCGACCAGGACACCCTGCGCGAGGCGGGCATCGAGGACGCCGGCGCGTTCGCCGCGGTGAGCAGCGGCGACAACTCCAACATCATCGCCGCCCGGGTGGCCCGCGAGATGTTCGGCATCGAGAACGTCGCGGCCCGTATCTACGACCCGCGCCGGGCCGAGGTCTATCAGCGGCTCGGGATCCCGACGGTGGCGACGGTCCGCTGGACCGCCGACCAGATGATGCGCCGTCTGCTGCCGTCCGGCGCGGAGCCGCTGTGGCGCGATCCGAGCGGTGGCGTACAGCTCGCCGAGGTCCACACGTCGGAGAGCTGGATCGGTCACAAGATCAGCAGGCTCCAGGAGGAGACGGGCGTCCGCGTGGCCTTCCTCACCCGGCTGGGTGAGGCGATGCTGCCGACGTCGCAGACGGTGCTCCAGGAGGGCGACCTCGTCCACGTGATGATGCGTACGGACGACATCGGGAAGGTCGAGGCGGCATTCGCCGAGGGCCCGGACGGAGGCGGGATCTGATGCGTGTCGCGATTGCCGGGGCAGGAGCGGTGGGCCGCTCCATCGCGGGCGAGCTGCTGGAGAACGGGCACGAGGTGCTGCTGATCGACAAGGCGCCGACCGCCATCTCGGTGGAGCGGGTGCCGCTCGCCGAGTGGCTGCTGGCGGACGCCTGCGAGATCACCTCGCTGGACGAGGCGGCGCTCCAGCGCTGCAACGTGGTGATCGCCGCGACCGGGGACGACAAGGTCAACCTGGTCGTGTCGCTGCTCGCCAAGACGGAGTACGGCGTGCCGCGGGTGGTCGCCCGCGTCAACAACCCCAAGAACGAGTGGCTGTTCAACGAGGCGTGGGGCGTCGATGTCGCGGTCTCGACGCCGCGGCTGATGTCCGCGCTGGTGGAGGAGGCGGTGAGCGTCGGCGATCTCGTACGGCTGCTCCGCTTCAGCCACGGCGACGCCAACCTGGTCGAGCTGACGCTGCCGCCGGAGTCGGCGGTGACCGGGACTCAGGTCGGCTCGGTGAGCTGGCCGGAGGACACCTCGCTGGTGACGATCATCCGGGGTACGCGGGTGCTGACGCCCCATCCGGAGGAGACGCTGGAGGCCGGCGACGAGCTGCTGTTCGTGGCGGCGCAGGCGCGCGAGGAGCAGTTGGAGGACCTGCTGTCCGTACGCCGCGAGGACACCGCGGACTGACGGCCCCTCCCGTACGCACGAAGGCGCCCGCGCGCAAACGTACCCACGAAGGCACATGCCTTCGTGGGTACGTCAGGTATCGGGAGCAGCGAGCAGGTACGAGACCGCGGCACCGTACGTCCGTACGGAGGGTCCCTACCGCCGGTGCCGGGCCGGGCCCCGCTCGCCGGTCACCGCCGCCGCCGCCGCAGCGCGCTCCTTCTCGGCCTGTTCCTCCGCCTCCATCTCGGCGAAGACATCGATCGGCGGGGGCGCCTTCGCCAGGAAGACCCAGGTCAGATAGACCGCCAGCAGGAACGGGGGGATCTTGAGCGAGATCAGCACCCAGCCGAGCTGCGCCGTGTCCGCCCACCAGTAGAGCGGGAAGAGGATCGCGCACTTGGTGAGCAGGATCAGCCCCCACGCCCAACTGGCCTTGGCGTACGCCTTCTTGCGGCCGGGGTTACGGGTGCGCCAGGAGAGGTTCTCCTTGAAGACCGGGCCCAGGATCAGCCCGATCAGCGGCACGCCCGCCAGCGTGGTGATGATGTAGGCGAGCGCGAGCCCCAGTGTGTAGAGCATGCCGGGGAGGTAGAAGTCCTTGGCGTTGCCCGTCATCATCGCGAAGACGACACCGAAGGCGACGCCGAAGACCCCGCTGAAGGCGTGCTTGACGGTGTCCCGGCGGACCAGCCGGACCACCACCAGCAGCAGCGAGACGGCGAGCGCCGCGATCGCCGAGGTGTGCAGGTCCTTGTTGACGGTGTAGATCGTGAC
This sequence comes from Streptomyces sp. NPDC059255, assembly GCF_042752355.1. NCBI lineage: Bacteria > Bacillati > Actinomycetota > Actinomycetes > Kitasatosporales > Streptomycetaceae > Streptomyces > Streptomyces sp. NPDC059255. The sequence continues at coordinate 18,243 of NZ_JBHYZP010000019.1, read as the reverse complement.
GAAGAGCAGGCCGGGAAGGACCGTCTCCACCATGCCGCGTACGCCGCCGAACGCCTCGAAGAGCGCCGCCTCCGTGACGGCTTTCACATCACCGTCCTGGTCGGGCGAGGGGGGTGCGGACGATGCGGGGGAAACGGTCGGGGCGGTGGGCTTGTCGGGTGACGTCACCGGCTACTCCTGTCCGAGCGGTCGGAGTTCGTATTTGGGGTTGAACAGCACGCGGCGGCCGTGGCTCAGGGAGATCCGGCCGGAGGCGATCAGCTTGCGGCCCGGCTCTATGCCCATGATGGAACGCCGGCCCAGCCACACCACGTCCAGCGGCGCGGTGCCGTCGAACAGCTCCGCCTCCAGCGCGGGCACACCGGCCCGGGGTCGCAAGGTGACCGTCCGCAACGTACCAGTCACCCGGACGATCTGGCGGTCGTCGCACTCGGCGATCCGGGTGCACCCGGACGCCTGTGCGTCCTCCCTCAGCTCCTCGGACTCCAGGTCCTCCTGGGAGCTGGAGAGCCGGTCGAGCATCCGGCGGAAGCGGCCGGTCGGCTTCTCAGCACTCATGTCTGAAGGGTACCGGGGGACGGGTGCGACAGAAGGACGTACGGAGGCCACGGATCACCCGGCCCGCTCTCCGGTACCGGGGGGGATCCGGCCCCCCGTACCGGATCAGTTCCGTATCGGTACCGGATCAGCGTTCGAAGCGGTAGCCCATGCCCGGCTCCGTGACGAAGTGCCGGGGGTGCGAGGGGTCCGTCTCCAGCTTCCGCCTGAGCTGGGCCATGTAGACCCGCAGGTAGTTGGTCTCGGTGCCGTACGAGGGACCCCAGACCTCCTGGAGGAGCTGTTTCTGGCTGACCAGCCGGCCCGAGTTCCGTACCAGGACCTCCAGCAGGTGCCATTCGGTCGGGGTGAGCCGTACGTCACGGCCCTCGCGGTGCACCTTCTTGGCCGCGAGATCGACGGTGAACCCCGCCGTCTCGACCACCGCGACGGTCTCGTCGCCGTCCCCGCCGAGCGGTTCGGCCCGGCGGACCGCGGCGCGCAGCCGGGCCAGCAGTTCGTCCATGCCGAACGGCTTGGTGACGTAGTCGTCGGCGCCCGCGTCGAGCGCCTCGACCTTCTCGTCGGACGTGTGGCGCGCGGAGAGCACCAGGATCGGGACGCGCGTCCAGCCGCGCAGGCCCTTGATCACCTCGACGCCGTCCATGTCCGGCAGCCCGAGGTCGAGGACGACCACGTCGGGGTGGCGGGCCGCCGCGAGTTCCAGCGCGGTCGTGCCGTCCGAGGCCGCGTCCACCTCGTACTTGCGCGCCCTCAGATTGATCACGAGGGCCCGTACGATCTGTGGCTCGTCGTCGACCACGAGCACCCGGGTCATAGAGGTCCGCCTTTCTGCTGTCCCGGTCATGAGCCGACCCGGGCGGGAGATTCGGGGCGGGCCGGCACGGGGCCGGCCGCCGCGGAGAGGGTGAGCACCATGGTCAGGCCGCCGCCGGGGGTGTCCTCGGCGGCGAGGGTGCCGCCCATCGCGTCCACGAAGCCGCGGGCGACGGCGAGCCCGAGGCCGACGCCGGCCCCGCGCGGGGCGTCGCCGTGGCGCTGGAAGGGTTCGAAGATGCGTTCCTTGGCGTCCTCGGGGACGCCGGGGCCCCGGTCCACCACCCGTACCTCGACCCGGGCGCCGAGGGCGCTGGCGGCGACGGTGACGCGCCGCCCCTCGGGGCTGTACTTGACGGCGTTCTCGACGATGTTGGCGACCGCGCGCTCCAGCAGCCCGGGGTCGACGGCCACCATGGGCAGCGATTCGGGGATGTCCAGTTCCACGCTGTTCTCCGGTACGCCGCCGAGCGCCATCGGGACGACCTCGTCCAGGTCGATCTCGCGCATCAGCGGGGTGACGGTGCCGGTCTGGAGCCGGGACATGTCGAGGAGGTTGCCCACGAGGTGGTCGAGCCGGTCGGCGCCGTGCTCGATGCCCTCCAGCAGTTCCGCCTGGTCCTCCTCGGACCATTCGACGTCGTCGGAGCGGAGCGAGGAGACCGCGGCCTTGATGCCGGCCAGCGGGGTGCGCAGATCGTGGCTGACGGCCGCGAGCAGCGCGGTACGGATGCGGTTGCCCTCGGCGAGCGCGCGGGCCTGTTCGGCCTCGCCGACCAGCCGCTGGCGGTCGAGCACGACGGCGGCCTGCGTGGCGAACGCGGCGAGCACCCGGCGGTCCTCGGCCGGCAGCACCCGCCCGGAGAGCGCCAGCGCCATGTGGTCGCCGACCGGCATGTCGACATCGGCGTCCTCGGGCCGGCCGACGGGCTGGGGGCCCACGCTGCCCGCGCAGGTCCACGGGTCGACATCGCTCTTGCGTTCGAGCAGCGCCACGGACTCCATGGCGAAGGTCTCGCGGACCCGCGCCAGCAGCGCGTCCAGCGCCGTCTCCCCGCGCAGCACGCTGCCCGCGAGGAAGGAGAGGATCTCGGACTCGGCCCGCAGCCGGGAGGCCGTATGGGTACGGCGGGCCGCCAGGTCCACCACGGAGGCCACCGCCACGGCCACCGCGAAGAAGATCACGATGGCGACGAGGTTCTTGGGGTCGGCGACGGTCAGGTTGTGGGTGGGCGGCGTGAAGTAGAAGTTGAGCAGCATCGACCCCACGGCCGCCGATGCGAGCGCCGGCCGCAGCCCGCCCAGCAGGGCGGCCAGCACGGTCAGGAAGAGGAAGAGCAGGACGTCGTTGGCGAGCCCCAGGGTGTTGTTCATCGCTGTCAGCAGCACCGAGAGCAGGACGGGCGCCACGACCCCGGCCAGCCAGCCCCAGATGATCCGGGAGCGGCCGAGGCGGGCGCCGCGCGCGACGGGCAGTCCGCGACCCTTGGCGGCCTCCTCGTGCGTGACGATGTGCACGTCCAGGTCGGGCCCCGACTCCCGCGCCACGGTCGCGCCCACGCCGGGGCCGAAGATGTACTGCCAGGTCTTGCGGCGGCTGGAGCCCAGCACGATCTGGGTGGCGTTGACGCCGCGCGCGAACTCCAGCAGCGCGGAGGGGATGTCGTCGCCGATCACATGGTGGAAGGTGCCGCCGAGGTCCTCGACCAGGGTGCGCTGGACCGCAAGTTCCTTGGGCGAACCGGCCGTGAGTCCGTCGCTGCGGGCGATGTAGACGGCGAGGATCTCGCTGCCCGACCCCTTGGCCGCCATCCGGGCCGCGCGGCGGATCAGCGTACGGCCCTCGGGGCCGCCGGTCAGGCCGACGACGATGCGCTCGCGGGCCTGCCAGGTGGTACGGATGTTGTGCTCGCCGCGGTACTGCTGGAGGTATTCGTCCACCCGGTCGGCGACCCACAGCAGCGCCAGCTCACGCAGCGCGGTGAGGTTGCCGGGCCGGAAGTAGTGGGAGAGCGCGGCGTCGACCTTGTCGGGCTTGTAGACGTTGCCGTGGGCCATCCGGCGGCGCAGCGCCTGGGGCGACATGTCGACCAGTTCGATCTGGTCGGCCCGCCGGACCATCTCGTCGGGGACGGTCTCGCGCTGCCGTACCCCGGTTATCGACTCGACGACGTCACCGAGCGATTCCAGGTGCTGGATGTTGACGGTGGAGACGACCTCTATGCCGGCCTTGAGCAGTTCCTCGACGTCCTGCCAGCGCTTGGCGTTGCGGGAACCGGGCACATTGGTGTGCGCCAGCTCGTCGACCAGTGCGACGGTGGGGCGGCGCTCCAGGACGGCGTCGACGTCCATCTCGGTGAAGACGGTCCCGCGGTACTCCAGCGCGCGCCGCTCGACCGCCTCCAGGCCGTGCAGCATCACTTCCGTACGCGGCCGGTCGTGGTGCTCGACGAACGCGACGACACAGTCCGTGCCCCGCTCCACCCGGCGGTGGGCCTCGGAGAGCATCGCGTACGTCTTGCCGACGCCCGGTGCCGCGCCCAGGTAGATCCGAAGCTTGCCGCGTCCCATGGCCCCATTGTCTTCCAGAAGAGCCGGCGCGCCCGGCGTCCGGCTGTCCGGTAGAAACTACCGCCGGTGACGACGTGCGCGGGCTCCGCGAGGGGGCCCGAGGCCGGTTTTGACACGATTCTGACGGCGCCCGGCGAGGCCCCGGCGGGGCGGGCCCGGGGCCGCGTCCGCTCCGGCCGCGTTCCCAGCACTCCCGGCACCACCGGCGCCCGCCGCCCGCCATCACCGCCCGCCGCCCGGCCGGGCACGCGAGGAGGGCCGCCCCCTGTGCGGGAGACGGCCCTCCTCGGGTCCGTGCGGGTGCCGGGGCGCCCGGGCCGGCGGCGCACCTCGGCGGGTTCAGCGCGCCTCGGTGGTTCAGCGCACCTCGGTGGTTCAGCGCACCTCGGTGATCTCGGGACCGCGCTGGAGCTGTCCCATGCCGCCGGAGAAGCGTGAGCTCTCCTGGTCCTCCTGCTGGACGCCCTCGGCGACCATCTGCGCGTCGTCCGGGAGCTTGAGGACGATCGGGTCGCGGGGGGCCATCGGGCCCTCCCCGCGCACGACGACGGTGTCCCGGAAGATCTGCTCCAGCAGCCCGGCGGCCTCGGGCTGCACCGCGCCCTGGCCGGAGATCACCCCGCGCAGGAACCAGCGCGGTCCGTCGACCCCGATGAAGCGCACGAGCTGCACGCCTCCGGTGCCGTCGGGGAGCTGTACGGGAACCTGGGCGCGCAGCTCCCAGCCCAGCGGACCCTCGACCTCGTCGATGATGCCGCCCTGCTGGGTGATGCCCGTGGCGATCTCCTCGCGGACCTCGCCCCAGATGCCCTCCTTCTTGGGCGCGGCGAAGGCCTGGAGCTGTACGGCGCTGTCCCGTACGACGACCGTGGCGGCGACGATCGCGTCACCGGCGACCTCTACGCGCAGTTCCATGCCCTCGACGGCAGGGACGAAGATGCCCCCGAGGCCGACCCGGCCCTCGTCGGGCCTGGAGACCTCGGAGATGTCCCAGGGGCCGTCGGGCCGGGGCGCCGGCGGAAGGTTCGTACGACGGGGCGCGGGCTCCGCGCTGTCGTCGGCGTCGGCCGCGTCCGCGGCGGCCGCGGCGTCTGCGCCGTCGACACCTTCGAACTGCTCGGTCTCGCCCGCTGCCTCCGCCTCGTCCTTGGCGGAACCACTTTTCTTGCGACGTCCGAACACGTCACTGTCCTTCCCGGTCGGATACGACCGAAGCGTATCGATTCCCACCCTGTACCCCGCCCACGGCGGCATGGCCGCCGGTGGACCCGAAGCCCCCCTCGGCCCGCGCGGAACCGGGAAGCTCCGCCACCTCGTGGAAGCGCACCTTCTCGACCTGCTGAACGATGAGTTGGGCAATCCGGTCGAACCGCTCGAACCGCACGCTCTCGCGGGGGTCCAGATTGACCACGATCACTTTGATCTCCCCACGGTACCCGGCATCCACCGTCCCGGGGGCATTCACCATCGCGACCCCGCAGCGGGCGGCGAGCCCGGAGCGCGGGTGCACGAAGGCGGCGTAGCCGTCGGGCAGGGCGAGGGAGATGCCCGTCGGCAGGACGGCGCGCTCACCGGGGGCCAGCTCGGCGGCCTCGGTGGTGACCAGATCGGCCCCCGCGTCCCCGGGGTGCGCGTACGCGGGCAGCGGTACGTCGGGGTCGACGCGGCGAATCAGTACGTCAACGGGGCCACCGGGCACAGGGCTCATGGGTTCACCTCTACTACGGCGCGGGCGCGCCCGACCTCTGCGAACAACGCGTCCGCCCGGACGGCGACGGGCCCGTCGGGGCCGCCGAGCCGGCCCGCGGCGGTGGAGTAGATCTTCCGCCGGTGCACCGCGATGACCTCGGCCTCCAGGTGCAGCAGCGCCCCGACGGGCACGGGCCGTACGTACTCGGTCTGGAGCCGGCCGGTGACGGAGTCGGTCCCCAGCAGCCAGTTCAGCGCGCCCAGCGTCTCGTCCAGCGCCGTGGCGAGCACGCCGCCGTGGGCGAGGCCCGGAGCGCCCTGGTGGGCGGGTCCGACGGAGAACTCGGCGGTGACCCGCACGCCCTCACCGGCGCGCACGACGAGCCGGAGTCCGTGCCGCTGTCCCTCGCCGCAGCCGAAACACTGGTCGTTGTGCGCCCCGAGCCGCTCACCGGGGGCGGGCGCGTCGGGGTGCCGTACCGGCGGTACGGCGTCGGCGGGGGGCGCAAGGGACCCCGGCGCCGCTCGGAGTCCGGGGGGCGTCCCCTGGGATGGCACGTTACTCACAGGCGCAGACCTTACCCGCGCGGTCGCCGCGAGGAGGCACCGTGCCAAGCTTGGCTCCATGGAGCCTTCCCCCGCGCGTTACGACGAACGCCTCACCGCACCCCCTGCCTGGTGGGGCATCGCCGCCCTGCTCGCCGTCGCGGGCGGCCTGATGACACTGCCACTGGGCGCGCTGCCGATGCTCGGCGGGGTGATCGTCGCGGGCGCACTGGCGGCGGCCGGGGTGAGCGCCTACGGATCCGCCCGGATCCGCGTGGTGGCGGACTCGCTGGTCGCGGGGGACGCGCGGATCCCCGTGTCGGCGCTCGGCACGGCCGAGGTGCTGGATCCCGAGGAGGCGCGGGCCTGGCGGCTGGAGAAGGCCGACCCGCGCGCCTTCATGCTGCTGCGCAGCTATGTGCCGACGGCGCTGCGGGTGGAGGTCACGGATCCGGACGACCCGACGCCGTACGTCTACCTGTCGACCAGGACCCCGCAGGCGCTGGCCGCGGCGCTGGACGCGGTGCGTACGGGCTGAGACCCGGCGGACGGCGCCCTGCCCGGCCCTACTGGCCCAGTTCCCTGGGCAGGCCCGGGGGCAGCTCGTCCGGCCGTTCCAGGGGCGGCTGGGCGGGCAGCGCGTCCCAGGGCACCTGGCGGGCCCGCAGGTCCTTGCGGACGTGTTCGGCGACCTTCTTGGTGTCCCGCCGGTTCATCAGGGCGCCGACGGCGGCCCCGATCATGAAGGGGACCAGGTTCGGCAGGCTGCGGACCATGCGCTTGGTGATCTGGTGGCGCAGCTCGCGCTTCATGGGGCCGCTGAGCGCGCCGTTGAACGTCGACGGTTTGGTGATGTCGACGCCGCGCTCCTGGGTCCAGGACGTCAGATAGGCGGCGCTGCGCTGCCTGAGCGTGCCGGGCGGGCGCTGTCCGTAGACCTCGTGCAGCTCCGCGATGAGCTTGAACTCGATCGCGGCGACGGCGGTGATCTCGGCGGCCAGCTCGGCCGGCATCGCGGGCGGTACGGGCATCATCGCGGCGGCGCCGACGCCCGCCCCGACGGTCGAGCTGCTGTTCGCGGCGCCCGCGATCAGCTTGTCCGCCAGTTCCTCGGGGCCGAGGCCCGGGAACTGGCCGCGCAGGGTCGCGAGGTCGCGGACCGGGATCCGGGGTGCGTTCTCGATGATCCGGTCGGCGACGAACGCGAGGGCCGCCTTGGCTCCGTCACTCCCCTTGCGCACGCCCCGTTTCACGCCGTCCAGGCGCCGGCCCCCGGTCGTGGGGCCGCCGTGGTCGTCCCGGACGGCTTCGAGCGAGGCCGGCCGGCCTCGCTCGTCCTCGTGCGCGCCGTGCTGGGGCAGCAGGGCGGAGTGCTCGGCAGCGGGCTGAACGCCTTCCGCCGGGCCTGAGCCGCCCTGATACGTATCCGTTGCCTCCGGAGCGTTCTTGCGCCGGAAGCGCCGTTTCCGGAACGGTGTGTCGCCTGCCACGGCCTGTCAGACCTCAGTCGCAGTCGCGGCAGATGGGCTGACCGTTCTTCTCCCTGGCGAGCTGGGAGCGGTGGTGCACGAGGAAGCAGCTCATGCACGTGAACTCGTCGGCCTGCCGGGGCAGGACCCGGACGGACAGCTCCTCGTTGGAGAGGTCCGCGCCGGGCAGTTCCAGGCCCTCGGCCTGCTCGAACTCGTCGACGTCGACCGCCGAGGTCGACTTGTCGTTCCGACGGGCCTTCAGTTCCTCAAGGCTGTCCTGGTCGACGTCGTCATCGGTCTTGCGTGGGGTGTCGTAATCCGTTGCCATGTCGTCGCTCTCCCCCTCTGGGTTCTGTAGTGTCTCAGCGCACGTAACGCGTGAGAGGCCGGACTTGTGCCCGACCTGAGGCGGAGATTTTGCCTCACATCAAGGTCTGTTACTCAATCGACACCCAACCGGACTCCTGAGGAGTGATCGGCGTCGGGTGGCGAAGGGGACCGTACACGGTCCCTCGTTCCCCTCGCACGGGCGCCACCCCGTGTACTTCCCGTGATCCCGGCCCCCGGAAACCCGGACTTTACCGGCCATCCGACGAAGGCTTGATCACACAGAGTCGACGGGCGGGAATTCGCCCCTGTGATCGATCACACAGGGACCCGCCGGAAATCGACGCCGAATATTCCGCGCAAAGCGAACAAAGTTCTCCGGCGCGTGAATACCGAGCGCAGTCTCTCAGACCGGGAGAGTGACACGCATCACCAGTCCACCTCCCTCACGCGGCTCCGCGGCGATCCGCCCGCCGTGGGCACGGGCGACCGAACGGGCGATCGACAGACCGAGTCCCACGCCCTTGTCGCTGCCGGTCCGCTCCGTACGCAGACGCCGGAACGGCTCGAAGAGGTTGTCGATCTCGTACGCGGGCACCACGGGCCCCGTGTTCGACACCACCAGGACCGCCTGGCCCTGCTGCAGCTCGGTGCTGACCTCCACCCAGCCGTCCTCCTGGATGTTGTACCGCACGGCGTTCTGCACCAGGTTCAGGGCGATCCGCTCCAGCAGGACGCCGTTGCCCTGGACGACCGCGGGGACGCACTCCGAGCGGATCTCCACGCCCTTCGCCTCCGCCTCGGCGAGCGCCTGGTCGACGGCGCGGGTGGCGACCTCCGCGAGGTCGACCGGTTTGCGCTCCACGAGCTGGTTGTCGCTGCGGGCGAGCAGCAGCAGCCCCTCCACCAGCTGTTCGCTGCGCTCGTTGGTCGCCAGAAGGGTCTTTCCGAGCTGCTGGAGCTCCACAGGGGCCCCCGGATCGGAGAGGTGGACCTCCAGGAGGGTCCGGTTGATCGCGAGCGGCGTACGGAGCTCGTGCGACGCGTTGGCGACGAAGCGCTGCTGCGCGGTGAAGGCGCGCTCCAGCCGCTCCAGCATCTCGTCGAAGGTGTCGGCGAGCTCCTTCAGCTCGTCGTCCGGGCCGTCCAGCTCGATCCGGCGGGCCAGGTCGGTGCCGACCACGCGGCGCGCGGTGCGGGTGATCCGGCCCAGCGGCGACAGCACCCGCCCGGCCATCGCGTAGCCGAAGGCGAACGCGATGACACTCAGCCCGACCAGCGCGAAGAGCGAGCGGCTCAGCAGGTCGTCGAGCGCCTGCTGGCGCTGGTGGTTGACGCAGGCGTTCATGGCCGTGTTGAACTGGTCGGGCGGCGCCTGGTCCGGGAAGTTGCAGGTGTCGCTCCGTACCTTGCCGCTCACGATCTGGAAGGGCAGTTCACTGCCCACGTGCAGGGCCTGGGCGGCCAGCAGGTAGATGATCGAGAGCAGCAGGATGCCCGCGATCAGGAACATCCCGCCGTAGAGCAGCGTCAGCCGTATACGGATGGTGGGCCGGACCCAGGGGAGCGACTGGTCGGGCTTTCTCGGGTCCCAGGTCGGCTTCGGAGGCGCCGCGGGCGGCGCCGGAGTAGTGGCCACCGGCATCAGATCCGGTAGCCGGAGCCGGGCACCGTGACGATCACGGGCGGCTCACCGAGCTTGCGCCGCAGGGTCATGACCGTCACGCGGACGACATTGGTGAACGGGTCGGTGTTCTCGTCCCACGCCTTCTCCAGCAGCTGCTCGGCCGAGACGACCGCGCCCTCGCTGCGCATCAGGACCTCCAGGACCGCGAACTCCTTGGGCGCGAGCTGGATCTCCCTGCCGTCGCGGAAGACCTCGCGGCGGTTGGGGTCGAGCTTGATCCCCGAGCGCTCCAGGACGGGCGGCAGCGGCACCGTCGTGCGCCGTCCCAGGGCCCTGACCCGGGCGGTCAGCTCGGTGAACGCGAAGGGCTTGGGCAGATAGTCGTCCGCGCCCAGCTCCAGGCCCTCGACCCGGTCGCTGACGTCGCCCGAGGCGGTCAGCATCAGGACCCGGGTGGGCATCCCCAGCTCGACGATCTTGCGGCAGACGTCGTCGCCGTGCACGACGGGAAGATCGCGGTCGAGCACCACCACGTCGTAGTCGTTGACCCCGATCCGCTCCAGGGCCGCCGCACCGTCGTACACGACGTCGACGGCCATGGCCTCCCGGCGCAGTCCGGTGGCCACCGCATCGGCGAGCAGTTGCTCGTCCTCGACGACGAGTACGCGCACGTCGATCTTCCTTCCTCTTGGCCCGTCTCCCGTGATCAGGGCAGGTTCCAGCACTCGTTGTGCGGGCCCATCCTGCCCGTATCGGCCATAAACCGGCGGTAAGACGATGCCGGGTGACCAGGCACGTCCGGGCCGGTGCCGGATTGATGGAGTCAGGGAGGTTTCTCGGGGACGGACCCTGGGGAAGACGACTTCACACCCGAGATCACGCCCTGTTTGTGGCATGCCACACCCTTATCTGCCCACCGGATAACTGTCACTCCAGAAGACAGTGGGCGCCTGATCTTCCCGCCGTCGGCACACCCCCGTGCCACTGACCCACGACGAGGGGGCGCAATGGACGCGTTCACCGCCGGGCTTCTCCAGCGTATAAAGGCCACGGAAACAGACCTCACCCGTGCACGTGAGACGGGTGACGACTTCCTCGCGGATGTCGAACAGGAAGAGCTGGACGACCTGCGCCGGCTCGCCGCCGAGCACGGTGTGGAGGTCGGCGCCGCCAGCGTCTGACCCGATGCACCGCGTCGTACCGGACACCCCGGACACCGCCGCTCCGACACTACTCGCACAGATTTACGAAATATCAGAGCCGTAAACGATCTGCAGAGAAGGGCCCCGGCACCGAGGGGACGGTGCCAGGGCCCTTCCGTGTTCCGGGGCCCGCGGGCCCCGGTCAGTCGTGCCAGGCCCCGTACTCCTCCAGCAGCTCCTGGAGGGGCTCGAAGACGCCCGGCGTGGCCGCCACGGTGAGCTCGAATCCCGGCCGGGTACCGGGGCGGCCACCCGTACGGGCGCCCGCTTCCCGGGCGATGAGATCACCGGCCGCGAGGTCCCAGGGGTGCAGCCCCCGCTCGTAGTAGCCGTCCAGCCGGCCGGCTGCCACGTCGCAGAGGTCGATGGCCGCCGAGCCGCTGCGCCGGATGTCCCGCAATTGCGGGATCAGCCGCTGGGCGATCTCCGCCTGGTGGGCGCGGACGGTGGTGACGTAGTTGAAGCCGGTGGAGACCAGCGCCCGCTCCAGCGGCGGGGCTGCGCTGCAGCGCAGCGGACGGTCGCCCAGGAAGGCGCCGCCGCCGCGCACGGCGCGGAAGGTCTCACGGCGCATCGGGGCCTCCACGACGCCCACCAGCGGCTCCCCGTCGCGCTCGGCGGCGATGGAGACGGCCCAGGTGGGCAGCCCGTAGAGGTAGTTGACGGTGCCGTCCAGCGGGTCGATGACCCAGCGGACACCGCTGCTGCCCGCCGTGCTGGCGCCCTCCTCGCCGAGGAAGCCGTCGTCGGGGCGGTGCTCCGCGAGATAGCCGGTGATCAGCTTCTCGGCGGCGATGTCCATCTCGGTGACGACATCGATGGGGCTGGACTTCGTGGCGGCGACGGTCAGATCGTCGGGGCGGCCGTCGCGCAGCAGCGCGCCGGCCCGGCGGGCCGCCTCCAGGGCGAGCGCGAGCAGTTCACCGGTGAGGGCGTCGGTCACAGCGGGCTCCTTCAGGCGTACGGGCTGTCGGCGCCCGCGGCGGCGGGCTTGGGGGCGCGGGCCGGGCAGCAGCCCGCCGGGCAGAGGTCGTGGCTCGGGCCCAGCGCGCCGAGGGCGCACCGCTCCACGGCGCGGCCGCGCTCGGTCGCGGCCCGCTCCAGGAGGAGATCGCGTACGGCGGCGGCGAACCGCGGATCCGCGCCGACGGTGGCCGAGCGGCGTACGGGCAGCCCCAGCTCGGCGGCCTTGGCGGTGGCCTCCGTGTCGAGGTCGTACAGGACTTCCATGTGGTCGGAGACGAAGCCGATGGGAGCCATCACGACGGCGGGGACGCCCTCGGCGCTCAGCGTCTCCAGGTGGTCGCAGATGTCCGGCTCCAGCCAGGGGATGTGCGGGGCGCCGCTGCGCGACTGGTAGACGAGCCGCCAGGGGTACGCGATCCCGGTCTCCGCCTGGACGGCGGCCACCACCAGCCGGGCGACGTCGAGGTGCTGGGCGACATAGGCACCGCCCTCGCCGTGCCCCTCGGCCGGGCCCGAGGTGTCGGCCGACGCGGTCGGGATGGAGTGGGTGGTGAAGGCGAGATGCGCCCCCGCCCGTACGTCCTCGGGCAGATCGGCGAGCGAGGCGAGCACGCCGTCGATCATGGGTTCCAGGAAGCCCGGGTGGTTGAAGTAGTGGCGCAGCTTGTCCACGCGCGGCGGCTCGATCCCCTCGCCGGCCAGGGTGGCGAGGGCGGCGGCCAGGTCCTCGCGGTACTGCCGGCAGCCCGAGTACGAGGCGTACGCGCTGGTGGCGAGGACCGCGACGCGGCGCCGTCCGTCGGCGGCCATCTCCCGGAGGGTGTCGGTGAGATACGGCGCCCAGTTGCGGTTGCCCCAGTAGACCGGCAGGTCGAGGCCGTGCCCGGCGAAGTCCTTGCGCAGCGCGTCCAGCAGCACCCGGTTCTGTTCGTTGATCGGGCTGACCCCGCCGAACAGGAAGTAGTGCCGGCCGACCTCCTTGAGCCGTTCCTTCGGGATGCCCCGGCCACGGGTGACGTTCTCCAGGAACGGAACCACGTCGTCCGGGCCTTCCGGGCCGCCGAAGGACAGCAGGAGCAGGGCGTCGTAGGGCGAAGTCGCCGACTGTTCGGACATGCTCCGATCCTGCCATCCGCCCCGGTACGCCGGGCACGGAGCCCGCCGGAAAACCGGGGGCGCGCGGCGGGCGGACTGCCGTAAGCTGCCGCGGCCAGATTCATCGCTTACCGGAGCGTCCGTTGCCTGCGTTGCCCCGTTCCTACCACGCGCTGTTCGACGTTCCCGGTACACGGGGATTCAGTGCGGCCGGACTGATCGGCCGGATGCCGCTCGCCATGCTGAGCATCGGCGCCGTCACGATGATCTCCCAGCTCACCGGCAGGTACGGCCTCGCGGGCGCCGTCTCCGCGACGATGGCCATGTCGGCCGCGGTGTTCGGCCCGCAGATCTCCCGGCTGGTGGACCGGCACGGCCAGCGGCGGGTGCTGCGCCCGGCGACGCTGGTCTCGGTGACGGCGATCGCGGGGCTGCTGCTCTGTGCCCAGCGGGGCGCGCCCGACTGGACCCTGTTCGTCTTCGCGGCCGGGACGGGGTGCATGCCGAGCGTCGGGGCGATGGTGCGGGCGCGGTGGGCGGCGGTCCACCGGGACTCCCCGCGCGCGCTGCACACCGCGTACTCCTGGGAGTCGGTGGTCGACGAGATCTGCTTCATCTTCGGCCCGATCATCTCGATCGGGCTGTCGACGGCCTGGTTCCCCGAGGCGGGCCCGCTCGTCGCCGGGGTCTTCCTGGTGGTCGGCGTCCTGTGGCTGACGGCGCAGCGCGCCACCGAGCCCGTACCGCGGCCGCGTGCGGAGCACACCGGGGGTTCGGCGCTCGGCTCGGCCGGGCTGCGGGTGCTGGTGGCGACCTTCGTGGCGACCGGGGCGATCTTCGGCGCGGTGGACGTGGTCACGGTCGCCTTCGCCGAGGAGCGGGGGCACAAGGCCGCGGCGAGCCTGGTCCTGTCGGTCTACGCGCTGGGGTCCTGCTGCGCGGGCATGGTGTTCGGGCTGCTGCATCTCGCCGGTCCCCCGGCCCGGAGGTGGCTGGTGGGTGTCTGCGCGATGGCCGTGAGTATGATCCCCCTCCAACTGGCCGGGAGTCTCCCGCTCTTGGCCGTGGCGCTCTTTGTCGCGGGCCTGTCCATCGCACCGACGATGGTGACCACGATGGCCCTCGTCGAAGCGCATGTACCGCGCACCAAGCTGACCGAGGGCATGACCTGGACCAGTACCGGGCTCGCGGTCGGTGTGGCGCTCGGCTCGTCGGCCGCCGGCTGGGTGGTCGACGCCGCCGGGGCACGAGCGGGGTACAGGGTGCCCGTCGTGGCGGGCGCCGTCGCGGCCGCGGTGGCGTTCCTGGGGTATCGCCGGCTGCGTGAGCCGGTACGGAGGCGGGGAGGGCATGGGGCGGATGACCGGGGACCGGGCAGTCCTGAGGAGCACGACGACCATGAGCGCGTGGCGTAACTGGGCGGGAACCGTGACCGCCCGGCCCGCCCGCACGGTGTCCCCCTCCTCGGTCGAGGAGCTGGTCGGGGTGGTCCGCGCGGCGGCGGCCGACGGGCTGCGGGTCAAGGCGGTCGGCTCGGGGCACTCCTTCACCTCCGTCGCCGCCACGGACGGGGTGTTCGTACGGCCCGACCTGCTCACCGGCATCCGGGAGATCGACCGGACCGCGGGCACGGTGACGGTCGCGGCCGGCACCCCGCTCAAGCGCCTGAACACGGCGCTCGCCCGGGAGGGCCTGTCGCTGACGAACATGGGCGACATCATGGAGCAGACCGTCGCGGGCGCGACCTCCACCGGCACCCATGGCACCGGCCGCGACTCGGCTTCGATCGCCGCCCAGATCCGCGCGCTCGAACTGGTCACGGCGGACGGGACGGTGCTGCGCTGCTCGGCCGAGGAGAACCCGGAGATCTTCGCCGTCGCGCGGATCGGGCTCGGCGCGCTGGGCGTGATCACCGCGGTCACCTTCGCGGTGGAGCCGGTCTTCCTGCTGACGGCCCGTGAGGAGCCGATGACCTTCGACCGGGTCACGGCGGAATTCGATCAACACGTGGCCGAGAACGAGCACTTCGAGTTCTACTGGTTCCCGCACACCGGCAACTGCAACACCAAGCGCAACAACCGCAGCGCCGGTCCCGCAGCGCCGCCCGGCCGGGTCGCCGGGTGGGTCGAGGACGAACTCCTCTCCAACGGCGCCTTCCGGGTGGCGTGCGCGCTCGGCCGCGCGGTGCCCGCGACGATCCCCGCCCTCGCCCGCGTCTCCAGCCGCGCGCTCTCGGCCCGCACGTACACGGACATCCCCTACAAGGTCTTCACCTCCCCGCGCCGGGTGCGCTTCGTGGAGATGGAGTACGCGCTGCCGAGGGAGGCCGCGGTCGGCGCGCTGCGCGAGGTCAGGGCGATGCTCGAACGCTCACCGCTGAAGGTGAGTTTCCCGGTGGAGATACGGACGGCGCCCGCCGACGACATCGCGCTCTCCACGGCCTCGGGGCGGGAGACCGCGTACATCGCCGTGCACCTGTACCGGGGCACGCCGCACCGCTCGTACTTCACGGCGGTGGAGCGGATCATGACCGCGCACGGCGGCCGGCCGCACTGGGGCAAGATCCACACGCGGGACGCGGGGTATCTCGCCGCGGCGTACCCGCGCTTCGCGGAGTTCACGGTGGTACGGGACCGGCTCGACCCGGACCGGCTGTTCGGGAACGACTATCTGCGCCGGGTTCTCGGGGACTGACAAGACCTGATGCGCGCCGTACGCCTCCTCCCGCACCCGCTACCCGCCGGTGGGACCGCTGTCGCCGCCGGCGCCGGTGTCCGCCGTACCGGAGGGTGCCGGGGCCGGGGTGGACGAGGCGCCGGAGCCGCCGCCGGAATCCCGGGCGGGCCCCGAGGAGTCCGTCGGGGCCGGCGAGGACGGGGTGCCCGTCGGGTCGGTGCCGTTGCCCGTGCCTGTGCCGGTCCCGGTCCCGCTGTCCTTGGTCGTCCCGTCCTGCGCGGCGCCGCCGGACGGGGCGGGCGAGGTCCCGCTCCCCGGGGTGCCGCCCTGGTCGCCGCCGGCGCCCGTGCCGCTCCCGGTGTCGCCGGAGGGAGTGGACGCGGGCTCGGTCTCCGGGGCGGGGGCGGACCGGTGGCCACCGCCGCTCACCACGGATCCGACGGTCGTTCCCGTGCCGCCGCTCAGGCCCTGACCGGCGATCAGCTCGTATCCGGTGACGCCGGCCATCGCGACGCCGAAGACCACCCCGGCCGCCAGGACCGGCCGCTTCCAGCCGCGGAGGCGGGTGCCGTGGGTCGTGGCCCGGCTGAACTCCTCGTTCACGGGCGGCGCGGAGCCGAGGCCATCGCCCTCTCGACCCGGATCGCCCCGGTCCGGCGGTACCGGCACCTGCCGGCCGCCGGGCCTCGCCTGGACCGCCGCGACGCGGATCTGTTCCCCCGTACGGTGGAAGAAGTGCTGGAAGACCGAACCACCGCAGGTGGCCACGACGCTGACGACGCCCGCGCCGATGATCGTGCCGTACACGCCGAGCTGGGAGGCGAGCACCGCGGCGGCGACCGCGGCGAGCGCGCTGCCCGCGACCTGCGGCAGGCTGAGTTCGATCCGCTGCCTCTTACGGCGCCGTTCCTCCCGTTCACCCGCCGTGCCGCTTCCCGCCCTCTCGTCCGTTCGCGTACCGGTCGTCAGCCTCTGCTCCATCTGCGGCCCCTGCCTGCACATCTGTCCCACCTTGCACCAGGGAGTGACCTCTGAGCGAAGTGAATAGTTCCGCTTAGGTGGGTTCTGTGAAGCAAGACACCCGCGTCCGGCCGCTCGTGGACGGTACGGAGGGATCAACGCCCCGGTCCTGCGAGAACTCGGGCGGCGCGCCGGTCCACCCGGATGGCCCGAATGGAGTACTGTGGCGAGCCCTGGGGCCGGACTCCCTCATGGGGGTCCGGGACTAACGGGAAGGGGGCCGAACGTGGCACTCGATCCGGCGGAGCCGCGGCACCGCACGGGCGCCTGCTGCACGGAGTGACCAGGTTCGTCACTCCGCGTCGCAAAGGGTAACCGTGCCATCGGCGATCCAGGGCCCATGCCCGACACGCCGGGCAGCACGGAAAGGTTGTGGCAGGCTGCACCCGGGCAGGCCACACTCGACTAGCGGAAGCAGCGACGCACGTGACGTCGGCAGGCACCACCCGGGAGGTTCCCATGCCCGAACTGCGTGTCGTGGCCGTCTCCAACGACGGCACACGACTGGTGCTCAAGGCTGCCGACAGCACGGAGTACACGCTCCCCATCGATGAGCGGCTGCGCGCCGCCGTCCGCAACGACCGTGCGCGTCTGGGCCAGATCGAGATCGAGGTGGAGAGCCACCTCAGACCGCGTGACATCCAGGCGCGGATACGAGCCGGTGCCTCCGCCGAGGAGGTCGCGCAGCACGCCGGGATCCCGGTGGACCGGGTGCGCCGCTTCGAGGGCCCCGTGCTCGCGGAGCGCGCCTTCATGGCCGAGCGCGCCAGGAAGACCCCCGTGCGCCGCCCCGGCGAGAACACCGGACCCCAGCTCGGTGAAGCCGTACAGGAGCGGCTGACGCTGCGCGGCGCCGACAAGGAGACCGTGCAGTGGGACTCGTGGCGCCGTGACGACGGCACCTGGGAAGTCCTGCTGGTCTATCTGGTCGCGGGCGAGCCGCACTCGGCGAGCTGGACGTACGACCCGCCGCGGCGTCTCGTCCAGGCCGTCGACGACGAGGCGCGCGCGCTGATCGGCGACACGGACGACACCGTCGCCAAGGAGCCGAGCTTCCCGTTCGTACCGCGGATCGCGCGGCTGCCGCGCGACCGGCCGCTGGACCGTTCCCTCGACCGGCAGTTGGAGCGCCCCGTCGCCCCGGAGCCGGACGACGCCGACGAACGCGACTCGCTCACCAGCCTGCTGGAGGCCGTGCCGAGCTTCCGGGGCGACATGGTCGTACCCGAACGCCCCGCGCCGCCGGAGCCCGGGGGCGTGGACCCGGAGGACGAGCCGGACGCGGAGGAGCCGGTGGCGCCCGCCGCCTCCGCCGGGGCCGGATCGGCCTACGCGGACGTGCTGATGCCGCGCTCCGTGGCCGGTCACCGCGACCGGCTCACCGGTACGACGGACCGCCAGGCGGAGGCGGACGGCGTCCGCCCGGGACGGCGGGCCGCGGTGCCGAGCTGGGACGAGATCGTCTTCGGCACCCGTCGTAAGAAGCAGGACTGACAGGGTTCGCACACCCTCCTATACGCAGTCCGAGGGCTGGGGGGGGGGGGGCGCCGGGCGGGGAGGCCGGGGGGGGGGCGCGAACGCGGGCGCACGGGCCCCCCTGACCTCAACGGGTGCGGGGGGGGGGCCCGCGCCGGCCCCGCCCCCTCTCGGGGTCACCTGCTCCAGTCGTTGGCCTGGT
>NZ_JBHYZP010000018.1:129715-178100 GCF_042752355.1 Streptomyces sp. NPDC059255 | reverse complement strand
GGGCCGGAGGGGCCCGGCGCGCGGCGCGGCGCGGGGCCCCTCCTCCCCGTGGTCATACGGCTGCCTCCCACCGGCCGCGCAGTTCCTCGGCGGCGCCGGGCGCCCTCCGTTCGATGGGCCCCGACGTGAACGCCACGGACCCGCCCCGGGTACGGTAGCGGCCCACCAGATAGCCGGCCGCCGTGGTGGCCACCCCCGCCACGATCGCCCCGGCGCGGCCCAGACCGCCGGGCCGCCCCCGCACCGCGTCGCGCAGACCGCGCGCGATGCCCGCCGGAAGCACGCGGGTGGTGTAACGGCGCTCCGACGCGAGCCCCTTGTCCGCCCCCACGCTCCTGGCGACCAGCGCCTTGGAGAGTCCTTCGGCGTACGTCCGCGTACGGAAGTAGCCGAACCGCTCGCGGGCCGCGGGGACCCGGTGGTGGATGACGGCACGGTCGTCGATCAGCAGCACCGCGTCCGGTACGGCCTCGGTGAGCCGGATGCACAGCTCCGTCTCCTCGCAGCCGAGCGGTCGCCGGTCGCCGTCGCGTCCGATGCCCGTGGCGAAGCCGCCCGCCGTGTCGAACGCGGTACGCCGGAACGACGCGTTGCCGCCGAGGACGTTGCGTACCCGGACCACACCCTCCGGCAGCCCCCGGTAGGTACAGCCGACGACCCAGTCGAACTCCTCGGGGAACCAGGCGGGCCTGCGCCCCGAGGCCCACGCGGGCATCGTCCGCCCGCCCACGGCGAGGATCCGCGGATCGTCCCCGTACGCCTCGTCGAAGCGGCGCAGCCAGTCCCGCTCGGCCACGGCGTCGTCGTCGAGGAACGCCACGAACGCGCCGCGGGCCACGGCGATCCCGGTGTTGCGGCCCGCCGAGAGGCCGCGCGGCCCCGCGTTGGCGAGCACCCGCACCTCGCCGCGCGCGGCCCGCTCCGCGTAGTGCGCGGTGAGCCGTGCCAGCAGGGCCGGGTTGTGGTCGACGACGAGCAGCGTCTCCAGGGCCGGCAGCGACTGCCCCGCCACCGAGTCGACCGCCGCGAGGATGTCCTGCCAGCGGTCCTCGGTGTAGACGCAGACGACGACCGTGAACGGCCGGTGCCGCGAGGCGGCCGCGCCGCCCCCGTGCGCCGGACCTCCGGTCACGACGCTCACGACGCCTCCCCGCGCGGCGCCGCGGGGACGCTGATCCGCAGGGCGACCGGGCGGCGGCGGTTCGAGCGGGGCACGCCCCGCTCGCGGAGTATCACCTTCAGGACGCGCAGGCCGTCCCGGACGGCTCTCAGATTGCTGACCCCGTGGATCCGGTCGTACTCGTGGCTCGGGATCTCCTGCACCTTCAGCCCGGCCTTGACGACCCGGATGTTCATCAGGGTCTCGACCTCGAAGCCGGTGCAGTCCAGGGTGATCTCGTCCAGGCAGTGGCGCCAGAAGGCGTTGTAGCCGTAGCAGAGATCGGTGTAGCGGGCGCCGAACTTGGCGTTGACGACGGCGCAGAGCACCCGGTTGCCGAGCTTGCGGATCGCCGTCATGTCGTCCGTGCCGCCGCCGTTGGCGAACCGCGAACCCTTGGCGAAGTCGGCGCCGGAGACCAGCGCCGAGACGTAGGAGACGATCTCCTGGCCGTCGGCCGACCCGTCCGCGTCGACCATCACGATGATGTCGCCCGTGCATGCGGCGAAGCCGCTGATCAGGGCGTCCCCCTTGCCCTTGCCGCGCTGGGCGACGACCTTGACGTCGGGCCGTAACGCGCGGGCCACCTCGATCGTGCCGTCGGTGGAGTCACCGTCCACCAGGACGACTTCGTGGATCCACTCGGGCAGGGTCTTGAAGACGTACGGAAGGTTCTCCGCCTCGTTCATGGCCGGTATCACGACGCTCACCGGCGGAGTGATCGCGAGATGCGAGGAGATCGGCCGGTACGCGAGCCGGTCCTTCCGCTCGCCCTGCTGTTCGATCTGGATATGCCCCTCGGCCTGGCTCCGCTCTTCGATCGGGAGCCGGGCCGGAATGTCCAACGGATCATCACCCGGAATCGCCGGGCGCAGAAACGCGCTCACAAGACTTTCCCTCTCGTCCGGTGGACCGCCCACCCCCGGGCGGTCCCGCTGTGGTTCCGGTTCGAAAGGGGGGTTCTCACTCCGCCATGACGGCATGGCACATGGCACTCCGTGCTGGACGGGTGAGCTGTGGAACTGGTCGCGCGGCCCGCGACTCGGCAGCGCGGAGCGCGGTCACCGAGCGCGGCACCCCCCTACCGCGCCCCGCACCGGGAGCCATCGCGACGCTTGAAGCCCTCCCCAGGAGCCGCTTGCATGATGGACCGATGCGGGTGGATGTACGACGGTATTGATGATTGGGACTGTATGGCAAGAGCTGGAACCTCAGAGCGGTTTTTTGCTTTTTTGGCCGTACTTCGCCGGTCACATCCGGAACATCCCTGATCGGTTCCGCTCAATTCTTCACGTTCCGTGTACTCATAACGGTCCGAGGGAAACTCTCACCGTGCGTTCTTGGCATGGACACTTCCAGTGAAGTGTCGCTGCTGGTACGACAGTTGTGGCAGAAATCCTGCTAAGGAGAGGTTCTATGAAACTGGCCCGAATCACGGCATTCTCATCCTCGCTCCTCCTCGGCGCCGTCCTCGCCCTCACCGGGGCATCGGCGGCCTCGGCCGCCGAGTCGGCCGCCGCCGTCGACTACGTGGCGCTCGGCGACTCGTACTCCTCGGGAGTCGGCTCCGGCGGGTACGACAGCGCCAGTGGTGCCTGCAAGCGCACCCCCAGGGCCTATCCGGCCCTCTGGGCCGCCGCGAACTCACCCGCCTCGTTCGCGTTCACCGCGTGCTCGGGCGCCCGTACGGGCGATGTGACCGCCAGTCAGCTCGGGCCGCTCAACTCCTCCACCGACCTCGTCAGCATCAGCGCGGGCGGCAACGACGCCGGATTCTCCGACGTCATGACGGTCTGCGTCCTCCAGTCGGAGAGCGCCTGCCTCAACCGGATCGCGCAGGCCCGCGCGTTCGTCGACTCCACGCTCCCGGGCAACCTCGACGCGGTCTACACGGCGATCAGATCCAAGGCCCCGTCGGCGAGAGTCGTGGTCCTCGGGTATCCCCGCTTCTACCAGCTCAAGGGGACCTGTATCGCGGGGCTGAGCGAGGCGAAGCGGGCCGCGATCAACAGCGCGGCCGACTACCTGAACGCCGCGACCGAGAAGCGCGCCGCCGACCACGGCTTCTCCTTCGCCGGCGTCTCCGCGGCCTTCACCGGCCACGAGATCTGCTCCAGCGCCTCGTGGCTCAACAGCCTGAACGTGCTGGACATCGGCGAGTCCTATCACCCCACGGCCGCCGGCCAGTCCATGGGTTACCTGCCGGCCTTCACCTCGGCCGCGTGAGCCTCTTCCGTAAGGCCCTCGCGGAGGCCCTCGGAAAGGCCCTCGCGCAGGTCCCTCACACGGGTCTCCCGCGACCGGGTGAACTGTCCAACTCGCCCTGAATTAAGACGGATCGGGCCGTGTCCATTCCTCCCCGTACGAGTGTGGTTCTGCCCGAAGGCGGGATACACGGGTGTCCTGAAGGGGCGATAGGGTTAACCTGCCCGGACCGGGTGCCCTCGTACGGGTGGGGAGTGGAATGAAACAGATAACGGTGCACAGCAGGGCACGAATCCCTGCGATCACCTGCGGGAGCAGCGCGAGCAGTTCGCGCCTCGACCGCCATCTCGCGGTGCTCGGCGGTCCCGCCGTGCCGCAGCGGGAGACGGTCGAGGCGACGCTGCTGATGCGTGAGCTGACCGCACGGGACAGGTCGGAGACGCACACGAGGAAGGGCGCGCGGGTCTCGCTCTTCGCGCCGCTGCGGCGGCTGCGCCGCACGCTCTTCGGCAGCCGCCGCTGACCTTCACGGTTCAGACTGCTCGCGGTACCCCCGCGCTCGGACCACCCGCGACCGTTCGGCGGGCCGGCCGAGTGCAGGCTGCCGCCTTCCTGTCTCCTCCTCCGTCCCCTCCGCGGCGGCCCGGCCGGTGAGTCCACTCCCCGACACCGGCCCTGGCCGGCCGCGGTCCTGAAGGCCGCTCGTGCCGCCGCCTCACTCCCCGCCCCTCGCGTACCGCCGTACCACCAGCGGTACGAACAGGGCCAGCAGCGCCAGTGACCACAGCAACGATCCGGCCACCGGATGCGCGGCGGGCCAGGCGGCGTCCGCCACCGGGGCGGCGTTGCCGCACAGATCCCTGACCGCCGCGGCGACCGCGCTGATCGGGTTCCACTCGGCGACCGTACGCAGCCAGCCGGGCAGCCCCTCCGCCGGGATGTACGCGTTCGACAGCAGCGGCAGCACGAACGTCGCGGCGCCGAGCTGCCCCGCGATCTCCTCGTTGCGGACGAGCAGCCCGATGTACGTGCCGATCCACGCGGTCGCGAACCGGAAGAGCAGCAGCAGCCCCACCGCGCCGAGCGCGCCCGGCACGCCGCCCTCGATCCGCCATCCCACCGCCAGCCCCACCAGCAGCAGCGGCACCATCCCGGCGAGCGTGGTCAGCAGATCCGCCAGGGTCTGGCCCAGCGGCACCGCGACCCGGCTCATCGGCAGCGTCAGGAACCGGTCCATGACGCCGCGCTGGGCGTCGTGCGACGCCTGGAACATGCCCGTCATCAGGCCGCCCGCGGCCGTCGCCGCGAGCAGTCCGGGCACGAGGTACGCGCGGTACTCCTCGCCCGGCATCGCCAGCGCGCTGCCGAAGACGTAGCCGAAGAAGAGCAGCATGTTGATGGGCATGGTCTGGGTGAGGATCACGATGCCCGGGGCGTGCCTGATCCGCTGGAGGTGGCGGCCCAGGACGGCGCCGCTGTCGTAGGCGAGCGTGCTCATGCGGCGTGCTCCTTCGGGGTGGACGTGCCGGACGCGTCGGACGCGGGGCGCGTGGAGGGCGTGACGGGATCGCGGGTGCGGTCGGTCAGGCGGAGGAAGACCTGGTCCAGCGTGGGCGGCCGCAGGCTCACGTCGACCACCGGCACGCCCGCCGCGTCCAGTTCCCGGACGATCCGGGGCACGGTCAGCGCGGGGTTCATGGCCACGGCGCCGACCGTACGGAGCTCGCGGTCGAGGACGGGCTCGGCGCCGGTGAGCTGGTCGAGCACCCTCGCCGCGGCGACCAGCGCCGCGTCCGCGGTGTCGCCCGCGCCTCCCGCGTCCGTCGTGTCCCCGGTGGCCGTCGCCGTCGCCGTCGCCGTCGGCTTTGCGAGGACGACCTCCGCGTACGAGCCGATGCTCGCCTTCAGTTCGGCGGGTGTGCCGTGGTGGGCGGCCCTGCCCCGGTCGATCAGCACGACGCGGTCGGCGAGCTGGTCGGCCTCCTCCAGATACTGCGTGGTCAGCAGGACGGTGGTGCCCTCGGCGGCGAGCGCGCGCACGGCGGCCCAGATCTGGTTGCGGCTGTGCGGGTCGAGTCCGGTGGTCGGTTCGTCGAGGAAGAGCACCCGGGGGCGGGTCAGCAGGCTCACCGCCAGGTCGAGGCGGCGCCGCATTCCGCCGGAGTAGGTCCGTGCGACCCGGGCGGCGGCGTCCGTCAGCTCGAAGCGCTCCAGCAGCTCGTCGGCGCGCGCCCGGCCCGCCGCGCCCCTGATGCCGAGAAGTTTGGCGAAGAGCCGGAGGTTCTCCCGGCCCGTCAACTCACCGTCCACGCCTGCGTACTGACCGGTGACCCCGATCACGCGGCGCACCGCGCCCGGCTCACGCGCGACGTCGTGCCCCGCCACCCGTGCGGTCCCCGCGTCGGGCGCGGTGAGTGTGGTCAGCACCCGCACGGCGGTCGTCTTGCCCGCGCCGTTCGGCCCGAGCACCCCGCAGACGGTGCCCTCGGCGACCGCCAGATCCAGCCCGCGCAGGGCGGGCACGCCACCGGCGCCGCCGTAGCGCTTCTCCAGACCCTCACTAAGTACAGCGTACGTAGTTGTCATGCGGCCCACCATAGCGCACTACGTACGGTGTACGTAACTAGGATGGTGGGCGAGGTGATGATCCATGGCGGGGCGACCTGCTGAACCCGAAGTGATCTGGGCCCGCCCCGAGCGGGCCGGGCGCGGGCCGAAGGCGGCCTACAGCCGCGCCGACATCGCGTCCGCCGCCGTCCGGATCGCCGACGCCGGCGGCATCGGTGCCGTGACCATGCGGCATGTGGCGGCCGAGCTGGGCTGCGGCACGATGTCGCTCTACAACTACATCCCGCGCAAGGAGGACCTGCACGAGCTGATGGTCGACGCGGTCGCGGGCGCGTACCCCCTGCCCGAGGAGCCGTCCGGCGACTGGCGCGCCGACCTGACCCACCTCGCGTACCGCGCGCGCACGATGATGAGGGACCACCCCTGGATGGCGGGGCTGATGTCGAGCGCCTACGGATTCAGCCCGAACGTGATCGGCTTCCTGGAGTACAGCCTGCGCTGCCTGGACGGGCTCGACCTCTCGTACGGCGAGAAGATGGAGCTGGTCGCGATGGTCAACGGGGTGGTGACCACGTACGTGGCCAACGAACTCCACACCGCGGAGCGGGTGCGGGCACTGCCGTGGTCCGCGGAGCGCGAACACGAGATCCGGATCGCGTACATGGTGAGCGAGCTGTCCTCGGGCCGCTATCCGCGGCTGTCGGCGGCGCTCGCCGAGGACTCGGGCCCCATCGATCTGGACGCGGTCTTCGACCGGGCGCTGAGCCGGGTGCTCGACTCCTTCGCGCCGGCGGCGGAGCGGAGGGGTGGCCGACGGTCCTGAGGTCTGGAGAGCTTGACGGCTTGAGGGGTTGAGGTCCAGACGAGGGACCCTAGACGAGGGCGAACTGCCCCTCCGGGCCCTCCTCGTGGTGGTCGAGCACCGACGCCGGGCGGCGGGCCGCCGCCCGGACCGGCAGGACACCGGCCGTCCGCAGCTCGGCCCGCCCGATGGCCGCTCCGGCTCGGGCTCCGGCCTCGGCCTCGGCGAGCAACCTCCGCCGGAGCGGCCGGACTTCCGCGAGCAGCGCCAGGACCGTGATCAGCTCCAGCAGCTCCGAGGTCCACTCCCGGGGCCAGCCCGCCGGCCGGATTGCCTCCAGCGTGCCGGGCTCCGGCGGATCGGCGCGGCGGGCGCGGCGCTCGAACCACAGCTCCAGCACCCGCACCCCGCCGACCGTGAAGTCCCAGGCCCCGGCCGGTACGGGCGAGATACGGCCGGTGGCGCCGACACAGAGCGCCTCGTCCGCCGCGTCGTACGTCAGCGAGTCGGGCCGGTCCGGCACCGCGGCGCGTACGTACGGGCGGCGCCCGCCGGGCAGCCGGGGCCGTTCGCCGCCGCGCGCCCCGCGGAGCTGGATCCCGGTCATCCGCCGCCCCAGCTCCACCCCGGAGGCCCAGACGCCGGGGTCGGCCGTCAGCGGCACCACGCACCCGGCGGACGAGGGGACGGCGGTGGCCACGGCCCACGCCAGCACGTCCTCGGCACCGGCCTCCCGGCCGAGACGCGCCGCCAGCAGCTCCGTCAGCCCGGGGGCGAGATTGGGCTCCCCGCCGCCGGGGCGCCGGTAGAGCGGCCGGATCCGGCCCGGCCGCCCGGCGGGGGAGTGGCCGTCCGGGAGGACCGCGCTGACCAGCAGCGCCGGTCCCGGGTCGCCCTGGGGGACGTACCCCTGCTCCACGGCGAAGAGCTGCCGGGCGTCGGCGACGCGCCACAGCTCGGGGCGCGCCGCGTCGATCAGCCGGTGGTCGGGGATCAGCCACTGCTCGTCGAACGGTCCGTGCGCCACCCGCAGCGGCTCCGGGCAGCGCCCCGTCTCCCGCGCGAACCGCCCGGTGCCGTTGACCTGCCCGGGCAGCGCGGCCACCGCGCTCAGCGGTGTACGGGCCCGGGTCACCCCGAACAGCGCCTCCCGTTCGGCGCCCTCGGCCCGTACGAGCCGGTCCCAGCGGGCCGTCAGCGAACCGGAGTCCGGCGCGAGCACCCACGGCCGCCCCAGCCGCAACGGCGGCGTCGACCACGGCATCAGCTCGCCGAGCAGCGGGGCATCCCCGAACGCCGCGTCGGCCCGCGTCGCAGCCATCCCCGGACCCTCCCCGTCGCCTCTCTCCCGTGTGCCGTCCGCGAAAGCGTAACCGCCGCCCGTGACGACCGGATCAGCGCGCCGGAGGTTCACCCGTAGGACCGGTGTCCGTCTCCACGGTGACCGAGAAGGAGAACCGGTCGCCCCGGTAGCGGATCCTGGCGACGTCCACCACCCGGCCGCCCTCGTCGTACGTCACCCCCGTGTAGTGCAGGATCGGGCTCAGCAGCGGCACCCCCAGCAGCTCCGCCGTGACCGGATCCGCCAGCCGGGCCTCGACCGTGTCGGTGATCCGGCTGATCCGTATCCCCCGGGTGTCGCGCAGCACCTTCGTCATCGGCCAGCGCTCCAGGTCCGCGACGTCGAGCCCCGCCGCGACCTCCGGACGCACCGCGTTCTCCGCCCAGTTGACCGGCTCCCCGCTCTCGCCGTCACGGCGCAGCCTGCGGTACGCGACCACCTCGTCCAGCCCGGGGAAGTACTCGGCGAGTTCACCCGGCACCGGGACCGGGCCGTGGTCCAGGACCGTGGTCAGCTCGCCCGACTGCTGCGCCACGATCGCGTCGACCGACCCGAGGAGCCGGCGCGGGGCGCCCCGCCGCGCGCCCGGCTCGATGAAGGTGCCACGCCGCCGGTGCCGGCTGATCAGCCCCTCCTCCTCCAGCTCCTTCAGCGCCTGGCGCATCGTCAGCACACTGACCCCGTAGTGCGCGGCGAGCTGCTCCTCCGTGGGCAGCCGCAGCGGATCGTGCGGACGGCGGCCCAGTATCGAGGCGCGCAGGGACTGCGAGACCTGGTACCACAGCGGCAGCTTGCGGTTCAGGACCAGCGAGTCGGGGGCGAAGGCGGTCACCGGTGAACTCCCAGCGGGTCAGGGCCTGAAGTGGCGCTCAAGACCCTGCCACACCTCGTCGTAACCCCGCTGGAGATGCCCGGCCCGCGCCGCCTGCCCGGCCAGCGTCACCGGCCAGCGCGTCTCGAACATGAACGCCAGTCCGTCGTCGATCTTCTGCGGCCGCAGCTCGGCGGCGCTCGCCCGGTCGAAGGTCTCCCGGTCCGGGCCGTGCGCCGACATCATGTTGTGCAGCGAGCCGCCACCCGGCACGAACCCGCCCTCGCCGGCGGTCTTCGCGTCGTACGCGCCCTGGATCAGGCCCATGTACTCGCTCATCACGTTGCGGTGGAAGTACGGCGGCCGGAACGTGTCCTCCCCGACCAGCCAGCGCGGCGCGAAGACCACGAAGTCGACGCCCGCGAGCCCCGGGGTGTCGGACGGCGAGGTCAGCACGGTGAAGATCGAGGGGTCGGGGTGGTCGTAGCTGATGGAGCCGATCACGTTGAAGCGCCGCAGGTCGTAGACGTACGGCGCATGGTTGCCGTGCCAGGCGACGACATCGAGCGGCGAGTGGCCGTAGGTGGCGGACCACAGGTTTCCGCAGTACTTGCTGATCACCTGCGTCGGCCGCTCGATGTCCTCGTACGCGGCGACGGGGGCGTGGAAGTCCCGGGCGTTGGCCAGGCCGTTGGCCCCGATCGGGCCGAGGTCGGGCAGGACGAACGGCCGCCCGTAGTTCTCGCAGACGTACCCGCGCACCGCGTCGTCCAGCGGCTCGACCCGGAACCGCACCCCGCGCGGGATCAGCGCCACCTCGCCGGGGCGGGCGGCGAGCAGGCCCAGTTCCGTACGGATCAGCAGCCCGCCGTGCTCGGGGACGATCAGCAGTTCGCCGTCCGCGTCGCTGAACACCCGGTCCGTCATGGGCGCGTTGGCGTGGTACAGGTGCACCGCCATGCCCGAGCGCTGCCCCGCGTCCCCGTTGCCGCCCAGCGTCCAGAGGCCGGCCAGGAAATCGGTGCCGGGCGGCGGCTCCGGCAGCGGGTTCCAGCGCAGCCGGTTGGGGTCGGGGACGGATTCGGTGAACGGGGCGCCGCGCACCGCGCCGTTGTCGATCCGTACGAACGGCGGATGGGCCGCCGAGGGGCGGATGCGGTACAGCCACGAGCGGCGGTTGTGGCTCCGGGGCTCGGTGAAGGCGCTGCCGCTGAGCTGCTCCGCGTAGAGCCCGAGCGGCGCGCGCTGCGGTGAGTTGCGGCCGAGCGGCAGCGCGCCCGGCACCGCCTCCGAACTGTGCTCGTTGCCGAAGCCGGGGGAGTGGCCGAGGTCCGTGGCCGCCTTCCGTGCCTGTTCGATGCCGCTCATCGTCCGCTCCCTGGTCGAGGGGGTTCCCGTCGGTCCGGCGGGACCGGGCCCTGGTGGGGCTCCGGTCCAATCCTATGGACAACCGTAGGATTGGACGCCCGGCACGTCAACGGGGCCGCGCGGCATCATGGACCCCGTGTCACACGACCGTACGAACGAACAGTCCGCCGTCCCCTCCGCCTTAGCGGGCGCCCCTGGAGCCGCAGGCATCCCGGGAGTCCCGGGCGCCCCTGGAGCCGCGAGCGTCCCGGGCGCCGCGCCGCCCGCCGCTCCGCCGCGGCGGGGCCCCGCCCAGCCCCTGCGCAGGGTCCCCGTCCAGCGCCGCAGCACGGAACGGCTCGCCCGGATCCTCGACGCCTGCGCCGTACTCCTCGACGAGACGGGGTACGAAGAGCTCACCACCCGCGCCGTCGCCGCCCGCGCGGGCGTCCCCATCGGCTCCGTCTACCGCTTCTTCGGCAACAAGCGCGCCATGGCGGACGCCCTCGCCGTCCGGAACCTGGACCGCTACGCCGCGCAGGTCACGGACCGGCTCGCCCGGCTCGACGCGCGGGACTGGCGTGGCGCGGTCGACGCGCTGCTGGACGAGTACCTGGCCATGAAGCGCACGGTGCCCGGCTTCTCCCTCGTCGACTTCGGCGCCCAGCTCCCGCTCGGCGCCGGCCGCCGCGCGCCCGCCCGGGACGCCGCCGCGGATTCCGCCCCGGACGACGATCCCAACCACCGCGTCGCGCGCCGCCTCACCGGACTGCTCGCCGGACACCTCGGCCGGACCCCGGACGCGGCGCTGCACCGTACGGTGCTGGTCGCCGTCGAGGCCACCGACGCGCTCCTCCAGCTCGCCTTCCGTGCGGACGCCGCGGGTGAGCCGGGGATCGTCGCGGAGACCCGGGAGCTGCTGCGCGGCTATCTCGCGAAGTCGCTCGACTGAACCGCCGGCCCGCGCCGACGCGCCGTCCCACCCGGCCCGATGCACCGTCCCACCCGGCCCGATGCACCGCCCTGTCCGCCCCGGTACCGCTGTGACCTGGGGTTTTGCTCGTATTGCTCGCATGTCAACATCTTGTTAACGCGTGGAACGCCGCCTTAACGTCATCCGCACCGCCGCCCCCGGCGGCAGTTCAAAGGTGAACGTGAGGGGCCTTTCCCATGCTGACCATCCTCGGCTTCGTCATGATCGCCACCTTCCTGGTGCTGATCATGATGAAGAAGATGTCGCCGATCGCGGCACTGGTGCTCATACCAGCACTCTTCTGCGTCATTGTCGGACAGGGCGCGCAGTTGGGCGACTACGTCATCAAGGGCGTCGGCGACCTCGCGCCCACCGCCGCGATGCTGATGTTCGCCATCGTCTACTTCGGCGTCATGATCGATGTCGGACTCTTCGACCCGATCGTCCGGGGCATCCTGCGCTTCTGCAAGGCGGACCCCATGCGGATCGTGGTCGGAACCGCGGTGCTCGCCTCGATCGTCTCGCTGGACGGCGACGGCTCCACCACCTTCATGATCACTGTCTCCGCGATGTACCCGCTGTACAAGCGGCTCGGGATGAGCCGGGTCGTCATGACCGGCGTCGCCGCTACCGCCAACGGCGTGATGAACACCCTGCCGTGGGGCGGCCCGACCGCCCGGGCCGCCACCGCGCTCAAGGTGGACGCGGGCGAGGTGTTCGTCCCGATGATCCCGGCGCTCGCCGTCGGACTGCTCTGCGTGCTGATCCTCGCGTACGTGCTCGGCATCCGGGAGCGCAAGCGGCTCGGCGTGCTGACGCTGGACGAGGCGCTGAAGACGGACACGGTCACCGAGACGGAGTCGGGAGCGTCCGGGTCGTCCGGGGCGTCCGGATCGTCCGCGACGAAGGTCGAGCAGCTTCTCGTGAAGACCGGTGGCGGCAAGGGCACCGGCTCCGGTACGGGCGCCGGCGGCTCCGGTGCCGGTACGGCGACCGCCACGGCGGACGGCCCCGGCCACGCGGGCAACTCCGCCCATGACGACGCCGACGACGCCGACGACGAGGGCTTCCAGGGGCTCGACCCCAACCGCGCCACCCTGCGCCCCCGCCTCTACTGGTTCAACGCCGGGCTGACCGTCGCGCTCCTCACCGCCATGATCATGGAACTGATGCCGATCCCGGTGCTCTTCCTCCTCGGCGCGGCCCTCGCCCTCACCGTCAACTACCCCAACATGGCCGAGCAGAAGGCCCGTATCGCCGCCCACGCCGACAACGTCCTCAACGTCTCCGGCATGGTCTTCGCCGCCGCCGTCTTCACCGGGGTCCTCACCGGCACCGGAATGGTCCAGCACATGGCCGACTGGCTCGTGGGCGCCATTCCGGAGGGCATGGGCCCGCACATGGCGATCGTCACCGGTCTGCTGAGCGTGCCGCTCACGTACTTCATGTCCAACGACGGCTTCTACTTCGGCGTCCTGCCCGTCCTCGCCGAGGCCGGCGCCGCGCACGGAGTCTCCCCGCTGGAGATCGCCCGCGCCTCCCTCGTCGGCCAGCCGCTCCACATGTCGTCCCCGCTCGTCCCCGCCGTCTACGTCCTCGTCGGCATGGCGAAGGTCGAGTTCGGCGACCACACCCGCTTCACCGTCAAATGGGCCGCGCTCACCGCGCTCGTCGTTCTCGCGGCCGGGGTACTCTTCGGCATCATCTGATGAACGAGACCCCAGGACACGATGTGCCGCCCGGTGGGAGAAGCTGGCTCCTGCGCCTCGTCATCGCCTTCGGATTCGCCCAGGGCGCGGTGTCGATGGCGCGGCCGGCGGTCTCCTACCGGGCGCTCTCGGTCGGCGCCGACGAGCGTGCCATCGGCGTGATCACCGCCGTGTACGCGCTGCTGCCGCTCTTCGCGGCCGTACCGCTCGGCCGCAGGACCGACCACGGACGCTGTGTCCCCCTGCTCGTCACGGGCGTCGTCCTCATCTCCGCGGGCTGCGCCCTCAGCGGCCTCGCCGGCTCCCTCGTCGAACTCGCCGCCTGGAGCGGGGTGATGGGACTCGGCCACCTCTGCTTCGTCATCGGCGCCCAGTCGATCGTGGCCCGCCGCAGCGCACCGGCCGAACAGGACCGCAACTTCGGCCACTTCACCATCGGCGCCTCCCTCGGCCAGCTCGCGGGCCCCGCCGCGGCCGGTCTGGTCGTCTCCGGTCAGGGCGGCGCGATGGCCCGTACGAGCGCGCTCGCCCTGCTCGTCGCCGCCACCGTCGCCGCGGTCTCCTTCACCGCGCTGTGGCGCGTCGAGCCCCGTACCCCCGTCGCCGCCCGGGACCGTGGCGCGGGACGGGTTCCCGTCCACCGCATCCTGCGCACCCGGGGCGTGCCCGCCGGGATCCTCATCAGCCTGGCCGTGCTCTCCACCACCGACATCCTCACCGCGTATCTGCCGGTCGTCGGCGAGGAACGGGGCATCGCCCCCGCCGTGATCGGCGCCCTGCTCAGCCTGCGCGCCGCCGCCACCATCGCCTGCCGCCTGGTGATGACCCCGATGCTCCGCCTGGTCGGCCGTACGGTCCTGCTCACCGCGACCTGTCTGCTCGGCGGGCTGCTGTGCGCGGGCATCGCCCTGCCCGTACCGGTCTGGGGGCTCGCGCTGATGCTCGCCGCGCTCGGCTTCTGCCTCGGCGTCGGCCAGCCGCTGTCGATGACGACCGTCGTACGGGCCGCCCCCGACGGGGCGCGCTCCACCGCGCTCGCGCTGCGCCTCACCGGCAACCGCCTCGGGCAGGTCGCCGCCCCGGCCTCCGCCGGTCTGGTCGCGGGCGTCGCGGGCACGGGCGCGCCGTTCCTGATGCTCGGCGCGCTGCTGGTGGGCGCGGCCGCCCTCGGGCCGCGCAGGCCGGGCGAGACACCCGACGGGAACACAGGCGGCGGCAAGAGCGGGCGCGCGAGCGGGAGTACGGGCGGGAGTACGGGCGCGAGCGCGAGCGAGGGTACGGGCGGGGGTACAGGCGCGGGCGCGAGCGGGGGTACGGGCAGGGGTGGTGCGGGCGGAGTGGAACCTTCGCGCGAATCATTCCCTGACCGCGCGTAGTCGGCTAACTTCAGGCGTCCGCGGCCGCTCCACCTTCGCACCCGCTCCATCTTCCTCTTCCGGGCGGAACCATTCATGACTCGCGCCATATCCCTGCACAGCGTCAGCAAGGCATACGGACGGTCGGCCCGCGCGGTCGACCGGTTCTCGCTCGATATCGCACCCGGTGAATTCCTGGTGCTCCTCGGCCCGTCGGGGTGCGGGAAATCGACCGTACTCCGCATGATCGCGGGTCTGGAGGACATCACCGAGGGAGATCTGTTCCTCGACGGTGAATATGCCAACAACATGCCGCCGCGGGAACGCGGAATGGCCATGGTGTTCCAGAACTTCGCGCTCTATCCGTCCATGACCAACCGCGAGAACATCGGTTTTCCGCTCAAGCTGGAGAACCCGCGCGAGGACCGCACCGAGCGCGTCGAGGCCACCGCGAGGATGCTCGGCATCGAGAGCGTCCTCGACCGCTATCCGAACCAGCTCTCCGGTGGCGAGCGCCAGCGCGTCGCGATGGGACGCGCCATCTCCCGGCGCCCCTCGGCCTTCCTGATGGACGAACCGCTCTCCAACCTCGACGCCAAGCTCCGCAGCCATCTGCGCGCCGAGATCGCCCATCTCACCGCCGAACTCGGCGTCACCACCATCTATGTGACGCACGACCAGGCGGAGGCGATGTCCCTGGGCGACCGGGTCGCGGTGATGCGCGGCGGGGTCCTCCAGCAGGTCAGCGCGCCGCGCGAGGTCTACGCCCTGCCGGAGAACGTGTTCGTCGCCGCGTTCATCGGCACCCCGCGCATCAACCTGCTCCAGGCCGTCGTCCACGCGCCGCTCGACGGCCGGATGTCGATCGACCTCGGCCGCCAGCGGCTGCGGCTGCCCGAACCCCTCAGCTCCGACCACCAGTTGCTCCGGATCCAGCAGGGCCGGCAGATCATCGTCGGCCTGCGCTCGGAGGCGGCCAGGATCGCCCCGCCCAGCCAGGCCCGTGCGGGCGAGGTGGCGCTGAGCGGCATCGTCGAGCACATGGAGTACCAGGGACACGAGGCGCTCGTCCATCTGAACATCGGCTCCCGGCCCGCGGTGGTGGCCGATCTCGAATCGCCCCGCCCGAAGTCCGCCGTACGCCGCCGCAAGAACGGCCCAGGTCTCCTGGACCGGCTGCGCGGCCGACCGGCCGCGCGCAACGGCTCCGCTTCCGGCGGCAACGGCTCCGCACCGGGCGGCAACGGCTCCGCACCCGGTGTCGCCGTCGACGAGCCGCTGACGCGCCAGGAGCCGGCCGCCCGCAGCCCCGAACGCGCCGTCATCGCCGCGAGCGACCTGGTGGTCCGCACCGGCCCCGACATGCGGCTGCGGACGGGCGCGCAGGTGCCGCTCCTGGTCGATCTGGCCCACCTCTACGTCTTCGACGACTTCGGCCGTCGGATCTGCCCCGCACCGAGGGACCAGCCGGGGCTCGACGCCTGACGCGTTCCGCCCGGCGCGGGACGGAGGAGGGGAGAGCTGGAG
Organism: Streptomyces sp. NPDC059255; assembly: GCF_042752355.1. Taxonomy (NCBI): domain Bacteria; kingdom Bacillati; phylum Actinomycetota; class Actinomycetes; order Kitasatosporales; family Streptomycetaceae; genus Streptomyces; species Streptomyces sp. NPDC059255. The sequence continues at coordinate 162,302 of NZ_JBHYZP010000018.1, read as the reverse complement.
GAGAAGGGAGGACGACAGGCGCGCTCAGGCCGACCTCCGCTCCTCCGGTGTTCCGGCGCTCCGTTCCTCCGGCGCTCCCGCGCTCCCCGCGACGACGGTGGTACGAGGGCGCGGTCGCGAGCGCGACACCGCCACCCCGGCGAGACAGAGTGCGCCGCCGCCCAGCGTGAGCGGTCCCGGTATCTCGCCCAGGGCGAGCCACGCCATCAGCACGACCAGCGCGGGCACGGCGTACGTCGTCGCGCCCATCCGCCCGGCCGTCGTACGGGCCAGCGCGTATGCCCAGGTCGTGAACGCCAGGGCGGTCGGGAACACGCCCAGGTAGAGCATGTTGAGCGTCGCCGTGAGCGGCGCGTCCGCCGCGTCGCGGACGAGCTGCCCCGCGAACGGCAGACAGGCGACCGCTCCCGTCAGACAGCCGAAGGTGGTCACCTGGAGCGCGCTCCCGTGCGCCAGCGCCGGCTTCTGGGCCACCACCCCGCCCGCGTACGCGACCGCCGCCAGCACACACAGCGCCACCCCGAGCACCGACGCACGGCCCCCGCCGGACATCGACAGGCCCACGGCCACCGCGCCAGAGAAGGACACGGCCATGCCGGCCAGCAGCCGGGGCGGCAGGCGCTCGCCGAGCAGCCGGCCGCCGAGCAGCGCGACGAGGAGCGGGCCGATGTTCACCACCATCGCGGCCGTGCCCGCGTCGACCTGCTGTTCGCCCCAGTTGAGCGCCACCATGTAGATGCCGAACCAGAGCAGCCCCGAGACGGCGATCCCGGGCCAGGCGGCCCGAGGCGGCAGGCCCTCGCGCCGTACGAGACAGACCAGGCCGAGCACGAGCGCTCCGGCCAGCAGCCGGCCGAGCGCCAGTGACCCCGGCGCGTACGCCGCGCCCGCGCTGCGGATCGAGACGAAGGCGGAGGCCCAGAGGACGACCGTCACCCCCGCCGCGGCCGGCGGCAGCCAGGGCAGCCGGGACGGGGGCGAGGAAGGTGAGCCGGCGGAGCCGGTCGCAGACGTCATGCGGGCAACGTACGCCGACAGCAGGTCCGCTCTCACCGCAATATCGGGGGACGGACGCGGACACGTATCCTCCGCCCGGTGCCCCCACGCACGGCCCCGCGCGGACCGGCTCCGCACACCGGCTCCGGGCCGCTTCGAGCACACCGGCTCCGAGTACCGGCTCTGAGTACCGGCTCTGAGTACGCGTACGGATGTGGCACCCGCCACACCGGCGGAAGCTGTCCCGCATGACCGACACACCCGTCAAGCAGCAGATCAGCCCGGCCTACTACGCGCAGGCCGTCGCCTCCTTCGGGCTCGCCCTCGTGGCGATGACCGTCGGCATCGTCAGGCTCGACGCCGACGCCTGGGTGCGGGGCTTCCTCGGTATCGCCGTGCTCTACCTCACGACCTCGGCGTTCACCCTCGCCAAGGTGATCAGGGACCGCCAGGAGGCCGGGCAGATCACCAGCCGGGTGGACCAGGCCAGGCTGGAGAAGATCCTGGCCGAGCACGACCCCTTCCAGAAGCTCTAAGCGCTTGCTCACCGCCGGGGTATGGTGTGCGTCCTGTCGAATGGACGACCGAACGGAAGGGGCGCGCGATGCGCACGGCGGAGCAGGCGGCCGACGGCGAGCACACGCCGTGGGGTGAGGTCACCCCGGAGGCGGCCAGGAAGCTGCTGGTCGCCGCCGTCGAGGCGTTCGCCGAGCGCGGCTACCACGCCACCACCACCCGGGACATCGCGGGACGCGCGGGGATGAGCCCGGCGGCGCTCTACATCCACTACAAGACGAAGGAAGAGCTGCTCCACCGCATCAGCCGGATCGGCCACGACAGCGCCCTGGCGCTGCTGACGGCCGCCGCGGACGGCGGGGGCACGGCGGCGGAGCGGCTCTCCGACGCCGTGCGCGGCTTCGTCCGCTGGCACGCGGAGCGGCACACCACGGCGCGGGTCGTCCAGTACGAACTGGACGCGCTCGCCGCCGAGCACCGCGCGGAGATCGTCGAGCTGCGGCGCGGCTGCAGCGCGGCGATCCGCCGGATCCTCGTCGACGGCGTACGGGACGGGGAGTTCGACGTCCCCGACGTGCCGGGGACGACGCTCGCGGTGCTCTCCCTCTGCATCGACGTGGCGCGCTGGTTCAACGCGGCGGGCCCCCGGACGCCCGACGAGGTCGGCGCGCTCTACGCCGACCTCGTCCTGCGCATGGTGGCCGCGCCGGGGACCGAAGGCCCCGCCGGTCAGAAGAAGTAGCGCGACACCGACTCCGCCACGCAGGCCGGCTTGTCGCCGCCCTCGCGCTCGATCGTGACGAGGGTGGTGATCTGGACGCCGCCGCCCGCCTCCGTGACGTCCTTCAGGACGGCCGTCGCGCGCAGCCGCGAGCCGACCGGCACGGGGGAGGGGAAACGGACCTTGTTCGTGCCGTAGTTGATGCCCATCTTCACGTTCTCGACGCGCACGACCTCCGGTACCAGCGCGGGCAGCAGCGACAGCGTCAGATAGCCGTGCGCGATCGTCGTCCCGAACGGGCCCCGCGCGGCGCGCTCGGGATCCACGTGGATCCACTGGTGATCGCCGGTGGCCTCGGCGAAGAGGTCGATCCGTTTCTGGTCGACCTCCAGCCAGTCGCTGTGTCCCAGCTGTTCGCCGATCCCGGCGCGCAGCTCCTCGGCTGAGGTGAAGATCCTCGGCTCGGCCATGTTCCTGGTGCCGCCTCTCCGTTGTCCGCCCGCGTCTGTCTGTGCTGTCCGTCCGCCCGCGCCTGTCCAAGCGCTTGCTCAGCACGAGCATGTTGCGCGAGCGCTCGGATGTCAACGAGGGAAGTAGGCTCCGGGGGGTGCCACAGATTCCGGAGACCATCAGCGAACTCACGGTCGGACAGTTGTCGGCGCGCAGCGGCGCCGCCGTCTCGGCCCTGCACTTCTACGAGTCCAAAGGGCTGATCTCCAGCCGCAGGACGAGTGGCAACCAGCGCCGCTACTCCCGTGACGCGCTGCGCCGGGTGGCCTTCGTACGGGCGGCGCAGCGGGTCGGCATCCCGCTGGCGACGATCAGGGACGCCCTGGCGGAACTTCCCGAGGAGCGCACGCCGACGCGGGACGACTGGGCCAGGCTGTCCGAGGCGTGGCGCGCGGAGCTGGACGAGCGCATCAAGCAGCTCGGTCGGCTGCGCGACCATCTCACGGACTGCATCGGCTGCGGCTGTCTCTCCCTGGAGACCTGTGTCCTGTCCAACCCCGACGACATCTTCGGCGACCGCCTGACGGGTTCGCGCCTGCTGCCGGAGCGCCGTGCTCCCCAGGAGCGGCCGTCCGCGAAGAACCCCGCCCCGGGCCCGCGTTGATCCTGGCGCTCCGGGCGCTCCTGGTGCTCCGGGCGCCCCGGGCGTCCTGAGTGCGCCGCCCCGGCCCGGACCCCGGCCCGCGGCCCTGACTCCGTGGGGGCGTGCCGTCCTCCGGACTCGCCCCCACAGGTCCTACGCCACCGACGCCAGATCCTTCATCCGCATCCGCTTGGCCCGGGCCAGCGCCTCGGACGTGAGGAGGGGCGGCGGTACGACGATGCCGCAGCCCGTGCAGACCGGTCCCGACCACGGCTCGCCCGACAGGTCGGGCCGCCAGACGAACCCGCGCTCCGCGCAGACGGGACAGGCGGCGCCGGGGCCGCTCTTCAGCCCCGAGACCAGCCGGCGCAGTACCTCGGCGAGCGACTCCGACGGATGGACCGCCGGATCGTCGCACCGCGCGACGCCGTTGCCTCCCCAGGCCCGCCGGTGCCAGTCGTCGCAGCTCCCGGGCTGCCTCAGCCCGTCGTGCTTCTCGCGCCTGCGCCGCTCGGCGAACTCCGACTCGTACGCGAGCCAGACGGCCCGCGCCTCTTCCAGTTCTTCCAGCGCGGCCGTCAGCCGCGCCGGGTCGGGCGCCCTGTCCTCCGGCTCCATGCTGTGCCTCGCGCACAGATGGTCCCAGGTAGCCCGGTGTCCGTAAGGAGCGAACCGCTCCAGGCACTTGCGCAGGGAATACCGTCGCAAGGCCAGGTCGCACCGCGGATCGCGCACCTGTCTCGCGAGACTCCGGAATCCGGCCATCGCCTGCCACCTCCGTCGCTGTTCGGCGTTGAGGAATGGACGTACGCCTGCCCCGTTCGGCTCCATCAAAAAACAGATGGCAGCCATGGATCCTGGCATTCCGGTTCATATCGAGCAGTTTTCGAACCCGATTCACAGGAACCGCGCGGATTTCGGGTGTGGGGATCCGGAAAAGGTGACTGATGTTCACCTTACCGGCGAGTCATACCGCCGGTAACCTCCGGCGCACCGGCCTCCCCGAGGAGCACCCCATGCGACGACGCACCGGAAGACCCCACCGCGCCACCCTCACCGCCGCCGCGGTGTTCGCGCTGGGCGCGGCCCTGCTGACCCCCCATGCGCAGGCCGCCGCCCCCGCCGCGCCCCCCGCACCGGCCGCCGCCGCGGCCGACCCCGACTACTGCCAGGGCCAGTGCGCCGACATCCTGCCGCCGGGCCAGAACGGCAACGCCACCCTCGCCGACATCCTCGGCAACCGGCTGTTCGGGACGTTCCCCGCCCACGCCTCCGACCAGTTGAGCCGCTACGACTCCCTGGTCGCCGGACAGGACGGTCTCACCGACGCCAAGGTCACCGACTTCTTCAACGACGCCTCCTTCGGCGTACCGTCCGACCAGGTCGAGTCCGTCACCTCACCCCGCTCCGACGTCACGATCACCCGCGACAAGAAGACCGGCGTCCCGCACATCAAGGGCACCACCCGCTACGGGACCGAGTTCGGCGCCGGCTACGCCGCGGGCCAGGACCGGCTCTGGATGATGGACCTCTTCCGCCACATCGGCCGTGGCGAGCTGACCTCCTTCGCCGGCGGCGCCCTCGCCAACCAGGGGCTTGAGCAGCAGTTCTGGCCCTCGGCCCCGTACACCGAGGCCGAGTACGAGGCCCAGATCGAGCGGATCAGGGCCACCGAGGGCGCGCGCGGCGAGCAGGCCATGGCGGACGCGCAGGCGTATGTCGACGGCATCAACGCCTACCGCCAGAAGGCCAAGGACGGCCGCTACTTCCCCGGCGAGTACGTCCTCACCGGGAAGATCGACTCGATCACCAACGTCGGGGAGATCCAGCCCTTCAAGCTCACCGACCTGATCTCCATCGCCTCGGTCGTCGGCGGCCAGTTCGGCGGCGGAGGCGGCGGCGAGGTGCAGGCCGCGCTCTCCCTCCTCGCGGCCCAGCAGAAGTACGGCGTGGCCGAGGGCACGGCCGTCTGGGAGGCCTTCCGGCAGCGCAACGACCCCGAGGCCGTCCTCACCGTCCACGACGGCACCAGCTTCCCGTACGCCCAGAAGCCCGACCAGCCGCGCGGCACCGCCCTGCCCGACGCGGGCTCCGTCACCGCCGAACCCCTCGTGTACGACAGGACCGGCTCGGCCGTCACCCGCGCCACGGCTCCCGTCGACACACCTGAGGAACTCAAGCCGCTCCAGGGCATCTTCGACGACGGCGTCGTCCCGGCCGGGTCCCTCTCCGCCAAGCGCGGCATGTCCAACGCCCTGCTCGTCTCCGGCGCGCACACGAAGAGCGGGAACCCGATCGCGGTCTTCGGCCCGCAGACCGGCTACTTCGCGCCACAGCTGATGATGCTCCAGGAGCTCCAGGGTCCCGGCATCAGCGCCCGGGGCGTCTCCTTCGCGGGCGTCGGCATGTACGTGCAGATGGGGCGCGGCCAGGACTACGCGTGGAGCGCGACCTCCTCGCAGCAGGACATCACCGACACCTACGCCGTCGAGCTCTGCGAGCCGAACGGCTCGGCCCCGACCAAGGCGTCCACCTCGTACCTCTTCCGCTCCGTGTGCACCCCGATGGAGAAGATGGAGCGCAAGAACGCCTGGAAGCCCACCACCGCCGACTCCACCGCCGAGGGCTCGTACCGGCTCCAGGTCTGGCGCACCAAGTACGGGATGGTCACGCACCGCGCGACGGTCGGCGGCAAGCCGGTCGCGTACACCTCGCTGCGCACCACGTACCGCCACGAGGCCGATTCGATCATCGGCTTCCAGATGTTCAACGACCCGGCGTTCATGACGGGCGCGGCGGCCTTCCAGCAGGCCGCGCACAAGGTCGGCTACGCCTTCAACTGGTTCTACGCGGACGCGCGCACCGCCGCCTACTACAACAGCGGCCTCAACCCGGTGCGGGCGTCCGGCGTGGACGCGTCGCTGCCGGTGAAGGCGGAGCGCGCGTACGAGTGGCAGGGCTTCGACCCGGTGTACAACGAGTCCGCGTACACCCCCTTCGCCCAGCACCCGCAGTCCGTCGGGCAGGACTACTACATCTCCTGGAACAACCGGCAGGCCAAGGACTACGACGCGGCCGGATTCGGCTACGGCGCCGTGCACCGGGGCGATCTGCTCGACGACCGGGTGAAGAAACTGGTCCGGGCGGGCGGCGTCACCCGCGCCTCGCTCACCCGCGCGATGGCCAACGCGGCCCTCGCGGACCTCAGGGGCGAACAGGTTCTGCCCGGGCTGCTGAAGGTGATCCGCTCGGCGCCGGTCACCGACTCCGCGCTGAACACGGTCGTCCAGCAACTGGAGACCTGGCAGACGGCCGGCGCGCTCCGTAAGGAGACCGCGCGGGGCTCGCACACGTACGCCGACGCCGCGGCGGTCCGCACCATGGACGCGTGGTGGCCGCGGCTGGTGGAGGCGCAGTTCAAGCCCGGCCTCGGCGAGGGTCTCTACACCGCGCTCACCGCCTCGCTGCCGATCGACGAGTCCCCGGCCTCCAGCCACGGCCCGACCGGCGCGCACAGCGGTTCGTCGTTCCAGTACGGCTGGTGGGGCTATGTCGACAAGGATCTCAGGCAGGTCCTCGGCGAGCCGGTCGAGAGCGCCTCGCCGAAGACCTACTGCGGCGGCGGCTCGCTCACCGCCTGCCGTGACGTCCTGCTGACGACCCTGAAGACGGCGGCGGCGGTCCCGGCGAACACGGTCTACCCCGGGGACGACAACTGCTCGGCGGGCGACCAGTGGTGCACGGACACGATCATCCACCGGGCGCTGGGCGGCATCACCCACCCGAAGGTCAACTGGCAGAACAGGCCGACGTACCAGCAGGTGGTGGAGTTCCCCTCGCACCGCTGAGGCGGGAACACCTGCCGCTCAGGAGCGATCCGTGGGCCGGACCCGACATCGGGTCCGGCCCACGGCCGTGCGGGCGCCTGGATGTGCTCACGATCGTCGCCCAACTGCTCAGGTGAAGACAAAGTTTTGTCGATAACGATAAAAGTTCTGTCGAACTCAGTCTTTCCATCGGTGCTGACGAGACTTAGGCTCCAGCCGGACATTCAGCACCCCTTGGCACCGAGCACGGGCCCAGGCGAGCCGGGCATCGCGATGCCCCCTGGGCAAGGAGGACACTGACATGAACGGCAGACACACGAACCCCCAGATCCCCCAGAGCCCTCAGACCTCCCACACACCTCAGACGCCCCCGGAGTCCCCGGCGGCCCGCAGTCCCCTGATGACCTCCCGGCGGGGACTCCTCGGCGCGGCCGGCGGCGCCGCGGTGGCCGGCGCCCTCGGCCCGCTCTCCGGCGTCGCGGCGGCCGACTCCGCCCGGCACCCCCAGGGCGGCCGGAACGAGGACTACGGCTTCGGCAAGGGCGGTGACCTCCCGCTCGACCGCATCGGCATCCAGCTCTTCACCGTCCGCGACCTGCTCGCCGACAACGAACTCGACCTGTCCCGTACGTTCGAGATGCTCGCCGACGCCGGCTACGCCGAGTTCGAGATCGGCGGCGACTACGACGGACGCACCCCGGCCCAGCTCCGCAAGCTGGCCGACGCCCACGGCCTCAAGGTCGCGGGCAACCACTTCGGCCCCCGGGGCATGGTCGAGAACATCTGGTACGACCCCAAGGAGCGCGCCCGCATCTACGAGGAGGCGCACGCGCTCGGGCTCAAGGCGGTCGGTACCGGCCACTCGTACACCGCGCCGCGCACGGTCGACGGCTACAAGAGGATGGCCGCGGCCTTCAACGTGTGGGGCAGGGAAGCCGTCCGCAACGGCTTCGACTACTTCTACTTCCACAACCACGACGTGGAGTTCACGCTGGTCGACGGCGTGCCGCTGTACGACATCCTGCTGGAGGAGACCGACCCGCGGTACGTGAAGTTCGAGCTGGACCTCGGATGGATCGAGATCTCGGGCCAGAGCGCGTACGAGTACATCAGCCGCGACCCGGAGCGCTTCCCGCTCTTCCACGTCAAGGACATCCGCTGGGACCCCAACGGCAACCGCGAGGCGCAGCCCGGCACCGCCAACGCCGGAAAGCGGTTCTTCTTCACCGACCCCGGCAAGGGCGACGTCGACTATCCGAGGATCTTCTCGGCGCTGAAGAACCCCGCCCACCACCACTTCCTGGTCGAGCACGACGACGCGGGCAACGACGAGACCGCCGACGAGAACTCGCCCCGTCCGCTCAACCCCGCGGGCTCGGCCAACACGGCCTGGACCGGCCGCAAGTACCTCGCCAACCTGGAGATCTCCCGGCGCAAGCGGCACTGACGCGCCACCGGAGGAGCCTTCCGAGGCCCCGTAACCCTTCGCGAGCACCGGGGGTTACGGGACCTGAGGCCTGTCCGGTCTCAGCTCTCAGCTCTCAGCTCTCACGTCTCAGCCCAGCTCCCGCTCCCGCGTCTCCGGCAGCGCCCGTACGCACAGCAGCGACACCACGGCCATCGCACTGACGTACCAGCCCACCGACGCCGAACCGAAGGCGGGCTGGAGGCGCGGGACGACCAGCGGGGAGACCGCGCCGCCCAGGACACCGCCCAGGTTGTACGCGAGGGACGCGCCCGAGTAGCGGACGCGGGCGGGGAACAGCTCGGACAGATACGCGCCCATCGACCCGGAGGCCACGCCCACGCAGAGCATGGCGACCCCGAGGCCCAGCGCCATCAGCACCGGCCGCCCCGTGTCGAGCAGCGGGAACAGCAACTGCCCCCAGACCGCGGCGAGTCCGCAGCCCAGGAGCGCCGGGCGGCGCCGGCCCGCCGTGTCGGAGCGGGTGGCGGCGAGCCAGATGCCGGCCGCGAGGAAGAGGCAGGTGATCAGGGAGAGGCCGAGCATGGTGTCGCGCGGCACTCCCAGGATCGTCGTCGCGTACGACAGGCTGTACGTCATCGACGTGTAGAAGAGGGCGTACACCACGGCCATCGCACCCGCCCCGAGCAGCAGGTCCCGGGTGTGGCGCCGCAGCAGCTCCACCATGGGCGCCCGGCTCGCCTCCTGACGGGCCACGGCCCGGGTGAACACCGGGGTTTCGCTGATCTTCAGCCGTACCACCAGCCCGACCGCGACCAGCGCGAAGGACAGCAGGAACGGAATGCGCCAGCCCCAGCTCGCGAAGGCCGCCTCGTCGAGCGTCGCGGACACCAGCCAGAAGACACCGGTGGCGGCGGCGAAGCCGACGGGCGGGCCGAGTTGGGGGAACGCCGCGTACATCCCGCGCCGGCCGTGCGGCGCGTGCTCCACGGCGAGCAGTACGGCGCCGCCCCATTCCCCGCCGATCCCGATGCCCTGGAGGAAGCGGAGCAGGACCAGCAGCAGGGGCGCCCAGACCCCCAGGGTGGCGTAGCCGGGCAGCAGCCCCACCAGCGCGGTCGACAGCCCCATCAGCAGCAGCGAGGCCACCAGCACGGTCTTGCGGCCGACCCGGTCGCCGAAATGGCCGAAGACGATTGAGCCGATCGGGCGGGCCAGAAAGGCGACCGCGTACGTGGAGAAGGAGGCGAGCGTGGCGTTGAGGGGGGAGAGGTTGGGGAAGAAGGCGTCGTCGAGGACGAGCGCCGCCGCCATGCCGTAGATGAAGAAGTCGTAGAGCTCGATGGTGTTGCCGATGAAACTGGCGACGGCCACCCGGCGCGAACTCTCCGGGCTCTCCGGCGAGTCCGCGGCCGGCTCCGCGGGTGTGGGGGAGGGGGTCGGCGCGGGTGGGGAGGAGGACGTGGGGGACAGTGTCTCGTCGATCACGACAGGCACTCTCACGGCCGGTGAACGACGCGGTCAACGCCGCCTGTCGAACACGCTCGGATACTGACGAGTCACCGAATGTTATCGGCCGGATCGTTGTCGGCCGGATCGTTGTCGGCGGGACGGGCCCCGTGGCCCGCGCGCGCCGGCCGGGCCTCAGCGGTAGGCCAGATACCTCCGCCGCACGGCACGGAACGCGGCCAGGTCGTCCCGCCAGGCGGCGGCCACCTCGTCCGGCTCCGCGCCCGCGTCGATCATGGTCCGGACCGCCGTCGACCCGGTGAGCTTGTCGATCCAGTGGTCGGGGCGCCAGGCGAACCCGCTCCATGACCGTTTCGCCGTCACCAGCAGCCCGATTGCGGTGCGTACCGGATCGAACGACGCGCGGTCGTGGACGTGGAGCTGGACCCCGCCGACCGTCTTCCCCTGGAACTTGGAGAACGTCGGCGCGAAGTACGCCTCACGGAAGCGCACCCCCGGCAGCTCCAGCGCGTTCGCCGCCTCGGCCCAGCTCCGGTCGACGCCCTCCGCGCCCAGCAGTTCGAAGGGGCGTGTGGTGCCGCGGCCCTCCGACAGGTTCGTGCCCTCGAAGAGGCAGGTCCCCGCGTACACCAAGGCCGTGTCGGGCGTGGGCATGTTGGGGCTCGGCGGCACCCACGGCAGCCCGGTCGCGTCGAAGAAGTCGTCCCTCGCCCACCCCGACATCCGTACGGTCTCCAGCGGTACGGGCCGCTCCAGGAACTCGCCGTTGAAGAGCCGCGCCAGCTCCGTGACCGTCATGCCGTGCGCCTGCGCGATCGGCCGGCGCCCGACGAACGTCGCGAACTCCGGGTGCAGGACCGGGCCGAGGGCCGCGCGGCCGGTCACCGGGTTGGGCCGGTCCAGCACGACGAAACGCTTGCCCGCGAGCGCCGCCGCCTCCATGCAGTCGTACAGCGTCCAGATGTACGTGTAGAAGCGGGCGCCCGCGTCCTGGATGTCGAAGACGACGGTGTCGACCCCGGAGGCGGTGAAGACGTCCGCCAGCGGCTGCCCGCTCTTGAGGTACGTGTCGTAGACCGGCAGTCCGGTCGCCGGATCGTCGTACCGGCCCTCGGAGCCGCCCGCCTGCGCGGTGCCCCGGAAGCCGTGCTCCGGTCCGAAGACGGCGGTCAGCCGCACCCGGTCGTCCGCGTGCATCACGTCGACGATGTGGCGTACGTCCGCCGTGATCCCGGTCGGGTTGGTGACGACGCCGACCTTCTGACCGGCGAGCGGCCGGTAGCCGTCGGCGGCCAGCCGGTCGAAGCCGGTCCGTACGCGCGTACGGCTCCGGTCGCTCGCGCTGTCGCTCCCGCTTCCGCTGTCGCCGCCGGCCGTTCCGGCCGTTCCGACCGCGCCCGCGGCGCCGACCGCCCCCGTGGCGGCCAGCAGTCCCCGTCTGGACAGGCTCATCGCGCTACCTCCGTGATCGGCCGGCGGTCCGCGGCGGTGCGCCGGCTGCCGTCTGTCATGGCCACGCACGCTAGCGCCCCGGGCCCGCCGGGGGAACGAGGCCGTCCCGGCCCGTCCCCGAGGTTCTCCGCTCCACTTCCCCCTGGCATACCGACTGGTTAGTCTGTTAGAGGGAAGTCAGGGAAGTCCATGACGGAAACCGGAACGCCCGAAAGGCAGGCCCGATGAGCGCGGTGCACGGTGCAGGGGTTGTGGTCACAGGAGCCGGTGGCGGCATCGGCGCCGCCCTCGCCCGCAGGTTCGCCGCCGAGGGCGCCCGCGTCGTGGTCAACGACCTCGACGCGGCGAAGGCCACCGCCGTCGCCGACGAGATCGGCGCCACCGCCCTGCCCGGCGACGCCTCCCATGTCGTGGCCGAGGCCCGCGCCGCCCTCGGCGGACACGTCGACATCTACTGCGCCAACGCCGGCGTCGGCACCGGCGGCGACGCGTTCGCCGAGGAGGACGTCTGGTCGTCCGCCTGGGACGTCAACGTCATGGCGCACGTCCGGGCGAGCCGCGCCCTGCTCCCCGACTGGCTGGAGCGCGGCGCGGGCCGGTTCGTCTCCACGGTCTCCGCCGCCGGACTGCTCACCATGATCGGCGCGGCCCCGTACAGCGTCACCAAGCACGGCGCGCTCGCCTACGCCGAGTGGCTCTCGCTGACCTACCGCCACCGCGGGCTCCAGGTCCACGCCATCTGCCCGCAGGGCGTCCGTACGGACATGCTCGCCGCCACCGGGAGCGCCGGCGAACTCGTCCTCACCCCCACCGCGATCGAACCGGAGGCGGTCGCCGACGCGCTCTTCGACGCCATGGCGGAGGACCGTTTCCTCGTACTCCCGCACCCCGAGGTGGCCGGCTACTACCAGGCCCGCGCCGGTGACCCCGACCGCTGGCTCTCCACCATGAACCACATCCAGCAGAAGTGGGAGAGAGGCACCGGGTGACCACCGTGTCCATCTACTCCGCCCAACCCTGGCTCGGCCGGCTCAACGAGGCCCAGCGGGCCGCCGTCGACCCGGCCGTCTCGCTCGTGCACGCCCTGCGCGCCGCCGTCGCGCGTGCTCCGGAGCGCACCGCGCTCGCCTATTTCGACGGCCGGCTCGACTACCGCGCGACCGACACGCTCTCCGACGCGATCGCCGGCCATCTCGCCGCCCGGGGCCTGGCGCGCGGCGACCGGGTCGCGCTCATGCTCCAGAACACCCCGCACTTCGTCCTGGCGCTGCTCGGCGCCTGGAAGGCGGGCGCGACCGTCGTACCGCTCAACCCCTCGTACAAGTCCGCCGAGGTCGCCCACATCCTCGCGGACGCCGAGGCCACGGCGGTGATCTGCGCCGACAACACCTGGGAGGCGTACCTGCGCGAGACCGTCGACGGCTCGGCCGTACGGATCGCGCTCACCGCCTGCGACTTCGACTTCCAGAGCCGCGACGACCCCCGGGTCCTCGGCCTCACCCGGCAGCCGTCGCCCGACGGCGACGCCGCCGACCTGCTGACCGTGGCCCGCGGCGGACTCGCCGCGCCGGCCGGCCGCGACCCGGCCGCCGGCGACACCGCGCTGATCAGCTACACCTCCGGCACCTGCGGCAGCCCGAAGGGCGCCATGAACTCCCACGCCAACATCATGGTGAACGCCGAGCGGCAGCGCGCCGGCCAGCCCATCGCCGAAGGCGCCTGCTACTTCGCGCTCGCCCCGCTCTTCCATATCACCGGCATGGTCTGCGAACTCGCGGCGTGCGTCGCCAACGCGGGCACCCTGGCCCTCGCCCACCACTTCCAGCCCGGCGTCGTCCTCGACGCGTTCACCGAACACCGGCCCGCGTACACCGTCGGCCCCGCCCCCGCCTTCATGACACTCGCCGCCCACCCCGACGTGACTCCCGACCACTTCAGCTCCTTCCGGATGATCTCCTCGGGCGGCGCGCCGCTGCCGCCCGCGCTGGTCGAGAAGTTCCGCGCGCGGCTCGGACCGTACCTCTGCAACGGCTACGGCCTCACGGAGTCCACGGCGGGCTGCGCCTCCGTACCGCCCCAGACGGAGGCTCCGGTGGACCCGGTCTCCGGGACGCTCTCGGTCGGGGTGCCCGGCCCCGACACGGTCGTACGGATCGTCGACGAGAAGGGCGGGGAGCTGTCCTTCGGCGAACACGGGGAGATCGCCGTACGCGGCCCCCAGGTCGCCGCCGGCTACTGGAACGACCCGGTGGCGACCGAGGAGACGTTCCCGGACGGCGAACTGCGCACCGGCGACATCGGCTTCATGGACCCGGACGGCTGGCTCTACGTCGTCGACCGGAAGAAGGACGTGATCAACGTATCGGGCCTGAAGGTCTGGCCGCGCGAGGTCGAGGACGTGCTCTACACCCATCCGGCGGTGCGCGAGGCGGCCGTGATCGGTGTCCCCGACGCCTACCGGGGGGAGAGCGTCAAGGCGTACGTGAGCGCGCGTCCCGGTGCCACGGTCGAGCCCGCCGAGCTGACCGCGTACTGCCGGGAGCGCCTCGCGACGTACAAGTGCCCGCGGGAGGCCGAGATCCTGCCCGAGCTGCCCAAGACCACGAGTGGGAAGATCCTCAGGCGGGAACTGCGTTCCCGCTCATGAGCGTCCCAGGCGGGGACAGTCCCTCACCGGACCCGTAGGGGTTCCCCGGGGGTGACACGGAGCGGAAGGCGGGTGGCGGCAGATGGCCAGGACGACGGACGGACGCGGCGAGCCCGTCCCGCGGCGGCTGCTGGCCGCCGCCACCCGGCTCTTCGCCGTGCACGGCTACGACCGGACGTCCGTCCAGGAGATCGTCGAGGCGGCGGGCGTCACCAAGGGCGCGCTGTACCACTACTTCGGCTCCAAGGAGGACCTCCTCCACGAGGTCTACGCCCGGGTGCTCCGCCTCCAGCAGGAACGGCTCGACGGCTTCGCGGACGCCGGGGGACCGGTCGAGCGCCGGCTGCGGGACGCCGCCGCCGACGTCGTGGTGACGACCATCGAGAACCTCGACGACGCCGCGATCTTCTTCCGCTCCATGCACCAGCTCAGCCCGGAGAAGAACAGACAGGTGCGGACGGAACGGCGCCGCTACCACGAACGGTTCCGCGCGCTGATCGAGGAGGGCCAGCGCACCGGGGTCTTCTCCACCGCCACCCCGGCCGACCTGGTGGTCGACTACCACTTCGGCTCGGTCCACCACCTCTCCACGTGGTACCGGCCCGACGGCCCGCTCACCCCGCAGCAGGTCGCGGACCACCTGGCCGACCTGCTGCTGCGGGCGCTGCGCCCCTGACCGGTCGGCGCCGCGCGCCGCGCCCCCTCTTCTTCCGGCACCCCTCTTCGTCCGCCATCCCTTTTCTTCCCGCACACCCTGCATCACCGGTCACGCCTTCGCCATACGTACTTGTACGCATTGCGGCCCGCCGAGCGCGTTCGTCACGATGAGTTGTGTCGACGCTACGGAACGTCAGGGTTCCGGGCAGGGAAACAAGGGGGATCGAATGAACAGGATCCGTGCGTTCATGCTGAAGGCCACGGTCGGGGCGGTTGCCGCGGGGGCGCTCGCCACGAGTGCGATGACGGCACCGGCGGGGGCGCAGGCCGTCCCGGACCA
This sequence comes from Streptomyces sp. NPDC059255, assembly GCF_042752355.1. Lineage (NCBI taxonomy): Bacteria > Bacillati > Actinomycetota > Actinomycetes > Kitasatosporales > Streptomycetaceae > Streptomyces > Streptomyces sp. NPDC059255. The sequence goes on along the minus strand of NZ_JBHYZP010000018.1, from coordinate 147,157 downwards.
GGCCCGCCAGACCTATGCCGCCCAGACCGACCGGGCCGGTCTGACCGCTGATCAGGCCGCCGGTCTCCAGGAGCGGGTGGAGGGTTATCTGAGCGAGCTGGCGGGCAGCAGGCAGGTCTCCGCCAACAAGATCACCATGCCGGGCGGTGATGTCACGGTCGCGGCGCCCGGTCAGCGGTCCGCCCGTGACCTCGCCCTGCCACCGGTGAGCAGCCGGCTGCCCGCCGCCTGCGGTTCCGGGCATCTCTGTCTGTACCGGGGCGGGGACACGCTCGACTACTACCGGTGCGGCACCTACAACCTGTCGTGGACCGGCGACGGCACCTTCAACAACAACCAGACCCGGGGGACGAGGGCGCGCTTCCTGAACTCCAACCGCTCGGAGCGCTGGAGCAATGTGGCGCCCGACACGGGCACCGCGAGCTGGTCCCCGGTCTACTACGTGGTGCCCTGCTGACCGTCGCCGGTCGCGAGAGGTGAGGGGCCGGTCGGGGGCGCGCCGGGGCCGTGTGGCCGAGCGGCCCCGACCGGCCTCGATGGGGGCTGGGGTCGGCGTGTGGGGGCGGAGAGTAGTGGAAAGAGTACGTACGGTCATTGTCGGTCGTGCGGGCACGGGGGATATCGATGGGCACCGCCCTGTGGCATGAGTACGCGCAGATGCTGAGCCTGGCCGTGGCCGTGCTGGAGCGCGCCGATCCGGAGCCGCCCTGGCCTCTGGTCCTGGCGGAGCTCACCCGGGAGCTGCACTCCCCGGCCGCTTCCCTCGCCCAGGCGCGCTACGCGGAGCGGACGGGCCGGGTGGAGGCGTGGCGGACGGCGCGTCCGGTCTCCCCGGGCCTGCTCGACTCGCTGATGACCCGCCAACTGCGGGCGGGCAATCCACTGGTGGCGCACTACGCGTCCACCCCCGACCGCACGCCCCGTACCGCGAGCGAGCTGATGGGGGAGCGCTCCTGGCTGCGCAGCAGGAGCCACCGGCTGGCCCGGGGGACGCTCGGCGCTCATATGCTCGCCATCCCGCTGCCCGCCCCCGCCGGAGTCGCCCGCGGTTTCGTCCTCCACCACGAGCGCGACGACTTCACACCGGAGGAGCGCGCGTACGCGGCCCGGGTGCAGCCCCTCCTCGTCGGCATCGACTGCCACTACCGCGCCCTGGCCCGCTGGCGGTCGGCCCCGGGGCAGCCCGCGGAGCCGGTGCCGGGACCTGCCGGTACCGGCACCGGGGTCGCGTCGGCCGAGCGGGCGGTGGAGGCGGGGCTCACGCCGCGTCAGCACGCCGTGCTCACCCTGCTGGCCAAGGCCCTGCCCGCCACCGCCATCGCCCACCGGCTCCACATCTCACCGCGCACTGCCCACAAACACATCGAGGGCATCTACCGCAGGCTGGGTACCTGCGACCGGCTCTCGACCGTCATGCGCGCCCAGTCCATGGGCCTGCTGCCCCTGCCGGAACCCGTCGAGCACTGAACGCCGAGCAGGGAAGGGTCGGGCAGGGAAGGGGCGAGCAGGGAAGGGAGGACTCAGCGATACTTCTTCAGCTCCCGCCGGGCCAGTGACCGCTGGTGCACCTCGTCGGGACCGTCCGCCAGCCGCAGCGTCCGCGCCGAGGCCCACAGCTCCGCCAGCGGGAAGTCCTGGCTGATGCCGCCCGCGCCGTACAGCTGGACGGCCGAGTCGATGATGTCCACGACCGCGCGCGGTGTGGCGATCTTGATGGCCTGGATCTCCGTGTGCGCCCCGCGGTTGCCGACGGTGTCCATCAGCCAGGCCGTCTTGAGCACGAGGAGCCGCAGCTGTTCGACCGTCACCCGGGCGTCCGCGATCCAGTTCTGCACGACGCCCTGCTCGGCGAGCGGCTTCCCGAATGTCGCCCGCCCCACGGCCCGGCGGCACATCAGCTCGATGGCCCGCTCGGCCATCCCGATCAGCCGCATGCAGTGGTGGATCCGGCCGGGCCCCAGCCGAGCCTGCGCGATGGCGAACCCACCGCCCTCCTCACCGATGAGATGCGAGGCGGGCACCCGTACATTGTCGAAGACGACCTCGGCATGGCCGCCATGGGAGTGGTCCTCGTAGCCGTACACCCGCATCGCGCGGCGCACCTCGACACCCGGGGTGTCACGGGGGACCAGGACCATCGACTGCTGGCGGCGCGGGTCGGCGCCGTCCGGGTCGGTCTTGCCCATCACGATGAAGACGGCGCACGCCGGATTCATCGCACCGGAGATGTACCACTTGCGGCCGTTGATGACGTACTCGTCGCCGTCGCGCCGGATGCTGGTGCGGATGTTCGTCGCGTCGGACGAGGCGACCTCCGGCTCCGTCATCGCGAACGCCGACCGGATCTCCCCCGCGAGCAGCGGTTCCAGCCACTGCTTGCGCTGCTCCTCCGAGCCGAACTGGGCGAGCACCTCCATGTTTCCGGTGTCGGGGGCCGCGCAGTTCAGCGCGGTGGGGGCCAGCTCCGGGGAGCGGCCGGTGAGCTCGGCGAGCGGGGCGTACTGCAGATTGGTCAGCCCGGCCCCGTATCCGCCACCGGGGAGGCCCGGGTCGTCCACGAAGAACAGGTTCCACAGACCCTGCCTGCGGGCCTCGGCCTTCAGTTCCTCGACCACCGCCGGGGTGCCCCACGGGTCGGCCAGCAGGGAGCGCTGCTCCCGGGCGATCTCCTCGGACGGATAGATGTGCTCGTCCATGAAGGTGAGCAGCCTGGCCCGCAGCTCTTCGGTGCGGGCGTCGAATGCGAAGTCCATCAGGGGTACTCAGCCTTCCTGGAGGGTGGTGAGGCCGTGCTCGATGAAGACGGGGACGAGGGCGCCGATCCGGTCGAAGCCCGGTCCCACGGTCTGATTGAGGGTGTAGCGGTAGTGGATGCCCTCCAGGATCACGGCGAGTTTGAACCAGGCGAACGCCGTGTACCAGGAGATGCCGGTGGTGTCCCGCCCCGAGCCGGCCGCGTACCGCTCGATCAGCTCGCCCGGCGTGGGGTGGCCGGCCGCCCCGGCCGTCGTACTGATCGGTGAGCCGGTCACCTCCAGGGGCGCGCTGTACATCGCCAGCAGCCCCAGATCGGTGAGCGGGTCGCCGAGTGTCGACATCTCCCAGTCGAGCACGGCGTTGATCCGGTCGTCCGCGCCGAGCAGGACGTTGTCCAGACGGTAGTCGCCGTGGATCACGGTGGGCGCGGGGGAGAGGGGCAGGGACCGGCCGAGCCCCGCCTGGAGTTCGTCGATGCCGGGCAGTTCACGGTTCCGGGAGGCGTCGAGCTGCTTGCCCCAGCGGCGGAGCTGCCGGTCGAGATAGCCCTCGGGCCGGCCGAAGTCCCCGAGACCGACGGCCCCGGGATCGACGGCGTGCAGCTCCACCAGGGTGTCGACCAGGGAGAACACGGCGGCGCGGGTGCGCTCGGGACCGAGCGGGGCGAGCTGTTCGGCGGTGCGGTACGGCGTGCCCGTCACCTGCTCCATGACGTAGAACGGCGCGCCGAGCACCGACTCGTCCTCGCAGAGCAGCAGCGCTTCGGGGACGGGCACGGCGGTCGGGTGCAGCGCCGCGATCACCCGGTACTCGCGCTTCATGTCGTGCGCGGTGGCCAGCACATGGCCCAGCGGGGGTCTGCGGACCACCCAGCGGCCGGTGCCGTCGGTGACGGTGTACGTCAGGTTCGACCGGCCGCCCTCGATGAGCCGTGCGTCGAGCGGCCCGCCCACCAGGCCGGGGAGCGCGCGGTCGAGATGGTCACGGAGCCGCTCGGGATCGAGTCCTGGCGTGGGGGCTGGGCTCATCGGGCGTACCTCCGTGGACGTGCGGACGGACAGGCGGACGGTCGCTCCCATGATGCCGACCAGTCGGTATGTCGTCCAGTGCCTGGCACTCCCGGACCGGCCCGGAGCCCCCCGGGGCCCCAGACCACTCTCGCCCCCCCGGCGGGCGCGTCAGGCGTGGCAGGCCACCGGCACACCGCCGTTCATCGTCGCCATGTCGGACAGGACGGTGGGCAGATCCAGCGGCGAGCCCTCCGGTTCCCCGGCCAGCTCGGCGTAGGCGCGGTGCAGATTGGCCACCAGCCGCTCGCTCTCGCGCAGCTCCCCGAACTCCCCGAGATCGGCCTTCTGCGCGGCCTCCAGCGGGGTGAGTCCCTTGGTGCGGCTCGTCCCGGCCAGTTCGGCGACGTACCGCAGATAGCGCTCCGTCGCGTCGTACGCCGTCGGGTCGGTGAGCGGCCCGTGGCCCGGTACGACGACGGACGCGTCCAGCGAGCGCAGCAGCTCCAGCGCCCGCAGGGAGCCGCGCAGCGAGCCCATCGCGAGGAACGGTGTGCCGCCCTGGAAGACCAGGTCCCCGGTGAAGACGACGCCGTGCTCCGGCAGATGCACGACCGAGTCCCCGACGGTGTGCGCCACACCCGGGTGGATCACCCGGACCTCGGTCCCGCCCACGTGCACGGTGAGCCGGTCGCTGTAGGTCACGCTCGGGGCGATGATGCTGATGTCCCCGAAGTCGGTCTCCGGCCAGATCAGATGGAGCTGATGGCCCGCCGCGAGCTGCTCGCTCCGGCACGCCTGGTGACCGACCACGGTGGCCTCCGGCAGGAACACCCCGTTGCCGTAGGTGTGATCGCCGTGGTGGTGGGTGGTGACGATGGTGCGGGGCGGCTCCACCCCGGCCAGCGCAATCGCCTCGCGCAGCAGCCGGGCCCGGCGCTCGGTGGCCGTGGTGTCGACGAGGAGCGTCGTGCCGCCGTCACTGATGAACCCGGCGTTGTTCAGACACCAGCCGCCGTCGGGCTGGACATAGGCGTGGACACCGGGCGCGAGGCGGACGGTGTACGGATCGGTGGCGGGCATCGGAACTCCTGTGGGTGGGGGAAAGATCCCTCTGAGCCTGCCAGTTGACGGAGCGCCCGGGAAAACGGCCCTGCCCGGCGGCAGGTGCCCGACCGCCCGACGCACGTGCGGGGCCGGCGGGGCGCCGCGCTGCCGCGCTGCCCCGCCCGCCGTTACGGCAACAGGCCCGTCCGGCTTGCGCGGGGCGTGGGCGGGGCGGAGGCTGCGGATCATGAAGGCCATCAGCTACCGCCGCCACGGCGGACCCGGCGTCCTGGAGTACGGCGACCGTCCCGAGCCGAAGGTCGGCCCCGACTCCGTACTGGTCGAGGTGCGGGCCGCGGCCGTGAACCCCGTCGACTGGAAGTGCCGCGAGGGCTATCTCGACGGAATGCTCGACACCGTCTTCCCGGTGATCCCCGGGTGGGACGTCGCCGGAGTCGTCCGCCGGCCCGGCGCTGCGGTCACCGAGTTCACCGCCGGGGACGAGGTCATCGGGTACGTCCGCGAGGACTTCCTCTCCCGGGGCACCTTCGCGCAGTACGTGGCCGCCCCGGTCAGGACCCTCGCGCACAAGCCCCGCTCGCTCGGGTTCCCCGAGGCGGCCGGGCTGCCGCTGGCCGGCCTCACCGCGCACCAGGTGCTCCACCGGGTGCTGCGGGTACGGCCCGGCGAGACCGTGCTCGTCCACGCGGCGGCGGGCGCGGTCGGCTCCCTCGCCGTCCAGCTCGCCCGCCACCACGGGGCCCGTGTCATCGGAGCCGCCCGCGCGTCCGGCCAGGAACACATCAGGGCGCTGGGCGGCGAGGCGGTCACGTACGGGAACGATCTGGCGACTCAGGTAAGGGCGCTGGCCCCCGACGGGGTGGACGCGGCGCTCGACAGCATCGGCGGCGACATCCTCCGTATGACGCCCGGACTCCTCGCCCCCGGCGGCCGGCTGGCCTCGATCGCCGACAGCGCGGTCGGCGAACTGGGCGGCGCGTACGGCTTCGCCCGCGCCGACGCCGCCGACCTGACGGAGCTCGCGGGCCTCGCGGAGCAGGGTGTGCTGACCGTGGGGGTGGCGCGGACATACCCCCTGGAACAGGCCGCGGACGCGTTCCAGTTCGCGGAGGCGGGCGGGGCGGGCGGCAAGGTGGTCGTCACCATGGGGTGAGCCGTCGCCCTCGGACCACGGATCCCGTCACACAGCCGGTGCCGTCACACGGGCGCTTCACACCTACGTCACACCAGCACCGTCACCGCGAACGCCGCCAGCAGCAGCGTGCAGGCCGTCGCCGTCAGCGCGGCCCGTTCCGAGAGGCGTGGCGGTCTCGCCGCTTCCAGGGATCTCAGACGCCGGTGCGCCACGCCCAGGAAGGCGAGCCAGACCAGCGCGCTCAGGGCCGCGCCGGTCAGGGCCGCCGCCGTGGCGCCGCCGTGGACGGCCTGGCGGGCGGCGAGGATCGCGACCACCGTGCAGGAGAGCGTCGTACGGCGCCAGGCCAGCCGGGTGCGTTCCGGCTGGAGCCCCGGGTCCCGCTCCCCGGCGGGCGCCGGGGCGGTCATCCGGCCCGGCCCGTGAGGACGATCACCAGCATCGCCACCGCGACCAGCCCCACCGCCAGGCTCAGCAGCGTCGGGAAGCCGGACACCGGCAGGTCCTCGCCACGCCGCATCGCCCGTTCGCACCGCACCCAGTGGTTGACCGCCCGCAGCGCGCACAGCGCCCCCGCGGCGAGCAGCGCCACCGCGAGCCCGGCCCGTACGCCCCACCGCAGGTCGGGAAGGAACTGGTCCACCGCGAACCCGCCGCCGACCAGCGCGAGCGCCGTCCGGATCCAGGCCAGGAACGTCCGCTCGTTGGCCAGCGAGAAGCGGTAGTCCGGGGTCGTGCCCTCCTCGCCGATCCGCCGGGGCGAGAACCACAGCCGGAGGCTCCGTGCAAAGTCGATCACGTGCCGCACCCTACGCGCGCGGCGGCGGCCCCGCGCGCCCCGCCCCCACCGCCTGCCTCGCCACGCCTGCCCCGCCCGCCGCAAGTGCCTCGCCCGCCCGCCTAGCCCGCCGCGCCTGCTCCGCCCGCCTCGCCCGCCGCGCGGAACGCCTTGAGCCGTTCGTACGCCGCGCGCCCGTCCGGCACCCACTCCCACGCGCCGGGCCCGCCGGGTTCCTCGGCCAGCCGCCGCTCCAGCTCCTCCTCCGGGACGAACGCGTGCCAGGCCACCTCCTCCGCCTGGGGGTTCACCGGCACCGCGCAGACCACCTCGTACACCCGCGACCACGCGCGGAACCCGACCTCCGCGGACTCGTAGCGGAGGGAGAAGAGCGGTACGGGGCGGTCGAGCCCCGAGACCCCCAGCTCCTCCTCCGCCTCGCGCAGCGCCGCCTCGTCGTATTCCTCGCCCGCGCCGACGACCCCGCCCACGAACATGTCGTACATCGAGGGGAAGGCCAGCTTGCCCGGCGTTCTGCGATGGATGAAGACCCGGCCCCCGGGATCGCGCACGAACACGAAGACGCTGCGATGACGCAGGCCCTTCACGTACGCCTCACCGCGCGGCACCTGCGCGATGACGTGGTCGTTCTCGTCGACGATGTCGAGTATCTCGTCCGCGGCTCTCATGCCGTCCATCCAACCAGTTGACTCGTTACTCGCGCGTACGGAAGATCGGTCGGACAGCTCACCCGCCCCGCCCGTGACAGAGCCTGCGAAGGATGGACACCATGGCGTACGACGCCGATGTGATCGTGATCGGGGCCGGCCTCGCGGGCCTGGTCGCCGCCGCCGAACTGGTCGACGCGGGCCGCTCCGTGATCGTGCTCGACCAGGAGCCCGAGCGGTCCATCGGCGGACAGGCGCACTGGTCCTTCGGCGGACTGTTCCTCGTCGACTCGCCCGAACAGCGCCGGCTCCGCGTCAAGGACAGCCGCGACCTCGCCCTCCAGGACTGGCTCGGCACGGCCGGGTTCGACCGCCCCGAGGACCACTGGCCCCGCAAGTGGGCCGAGGCGTACGTCGACTTCGCGGCGGGCGAGAAGCGCGCCTGGCTGCACGGTCAGGGCATCCGGTTCTTCCCGGTGGTCGGCTGGGCCGAGCGCGGCGGGTACGACGCGAACGGCCACGGCAACTCCGTGCCGCGCTTCCACATCACCTGGGGCACCGGCCCCGGCGTCGTGGCGCCCTTCGAGCGGCGGGTGCGCGAAGGCGTCGCCAAGGGCCTGGTGACCTTCCGCTTCCGCCACCGCGTCACCGGACTCGGCGCCACGGCCGGCGCCGTGGACACCGTGACCGGTGAGACCCTGGAGCCGAGCGACGCCGCCCGCGGCACCGCCAGCAGCCGTACGGTCACCGGCTCCTTCGAACTGCGGGCCCAGGCCGTGATCGTCACCTCGGGCGGCATCGGCGGCAACCACGACCTGGTCCGCGCCCAGTGGCCGGAGCGGCTCGGCACTCCGCCGCGGAAGATGCTCTCCGGGGTGCCCGCGCACGTCGACGGGCTGATGCTCGGCATCGCGGAGGCGGCGGGCGCCCACCACATCAACCGCGACCGGATGTGGCACTACACCGAGGGCATCGAGAACTGGAACCCGGTCTGGGCCCGGCACGGCATCCGGATCCTCCCGGGCCCCTCCTCGCTCTGGCTGGACGCGCGCGGCAAGCGGCTGCCCGTACCGCTCTTCCCCGGCTTCGACACGCTCGGCACGCTGGAGCACATCACGCGCTCCGGCCACGACCACACGTGGTTCGTGCTCGACCGGCGCATCATCGGCAAGGAGTTCGCGCTCTCCGGCTCCGAGCAGAACCCGGACCTCACCGGGAAATCGGTCCGCGACGTGCTCGGACGGGCCCGCGCCGACGTACCGGGCCCGGTCCAGGCGTTCATGGACCAGGGCGCCGACTTCGTCGTCGAGAAGGACCTGGGCGCCCTGGTGCGCGGCATGAACGCGCTCACCGAGGAGCCGCTGATCGACGAGGCCGCGCTGCGCCGGGAGATCACGGCGCGCGACCGTGAGATCGCCAACCCGTTCACCAAGGACCTCCAGGTCATGGCGGTCCGGGGCGCCCGGAAGTACCTCGGCGACAAGCTGATCCGTACGGCCGCCCCGCACCGCATCCTCGACCCCGCGGCGGGCCCGCTGATCGCCGTACGGCTGAACATCCTGACCCGCAAGTCGCTCGGCGGGCTGGAGACCGACCTGTCCTCGCGCGTGCTCACCGCGGGCGGCGATCCGCTCCCCGGCGTCTACGCGGCGGGCGAGGCGGCCGGCTTCGGCGGAGGCGGGGTGCACGGCTACCGCTCGCTGGAAGGCACCTTCCTCGGCGGCTGCATCTTCTCCGGGCGTACCGCGGGCCGGGCGGCGGCCCGCGCCGTCGGCTGAACCAACCGCCTCTCCACCGTGGGCAGTTGACTCCGTTGAGTAACAAACGGAGTCGCCCTGCGCTCCGTCGGACCCGAGGGATCCCACAAGATCCGGACGAAAAGTGTGACGAACGCCCGCGGCCCTGGTTTCCCGGGGCCGCGGGTGTTCTCCTCGGAGGGTGACCGAACAACCGCACACCCCGGAGGGCACGCCGGTCGGCCGGCGTCTGGTGCTCTCCATGCTCGGCCTGGGCGCCGCCGGACTCGTCACCGCGCCCTACCTCCAACGCGGCGTCGAATCGTTCCTCGGCGCCGCCTCCGGCAAGGACCCGACCGGGCTGACCGGACTGCTGCCCAACGGCGGCGGCTTCCGCTACTACTCCGTCACGGCCTCCGTTCCCCGCAAGGGCCCGGACACCTACCGACTGACGGTCGACGGACTGGTCGACCGGCCCGGCACGTACACCCTCGACGGGCTGCGCGCGCTGCCGCAGACCCGGATCGTCCGCGACGTGCAGTGCGTCACCGGCTGGCGCGTCCCGAACACCCCGTTCGGCGGCGTACGGCTCGCGCACCTCCTCGACGCGGCCGGGGTGCGCCCCGAGGCCGGGGCCGTGCGCTTCACCTGCTTCGACGGCGCGTACAGCGAGAGCCTGACGCTCCAGCAGGCCCGCCGCGCCGATGTGCTGGTCGCCCTCTCGATGCGGGACGAGCCGATCGGGCACGCCCACGGCGGCCCGGTCCGGCTCTACGTGGCGCCGATGTACTTCTACAAGTCGGCGAAATGGCTCTCCGGGATCTCCGTCACCTCCGACGTCCGGCCCGGCTACTGGGAGGAGCGCGGCTATGACGTCGACGCCTGGGTCGGCCGGTCGAACGGCCGCGACGACGCCCCCACCGTCTGAACCCGTGACCGCGGCCCCGCCGTCCGAGCCCGTGACCGCGCCCCCGCCGTCCGGACCCGGCGGTCCCACGGGGCCGGACCGGCGCCGCTTCACCCCGGCCGAACGCTGGGTGCACCGCACCACCGGCGCGCTGATGCTGGTGTGCGTGGCGACCGCGGCCTGTCTCTACGTACCGCAGTTCGCCGAACTCGTCGGCCGGCGGCTGCTCGTGGTCACCCTCCACGAGTGGTCCGGGCTGCTGCTCCCGGTGCCCGTACTCCTCGGCCTCGCCTCCCGGGCCCTCCGCGCCGACCTGGGCCGGCTCAACCGGTTCCTGCCGTACGACAGGGAATGGCTGCGCGCGGTACGGCGCCGCGACCGGCGCCCCGGGACGCGCCCGGCGGGCAAGTTCAACGCCGGGCAGAAGCTCTACGCGGGGTGGATCGCGGGCGCCGTGCTGGTGATGCTCGGTACGGGGCTGCTGATGTGGAACACCGGGCTCGTCCCGCTCGTGTGGCGGACGAGCGCCACCTTCCTCCACGACTGGCTGGCCCTGGCCATCGGCGCCGTGCTCGTCGGGCACATCGTGATGGCGTACGGGGATCCGGAGGCCCGGCGCGGCATGCGCACCGGGTCGGTGGAACGCCGGTGGGCGGAGCGGGAACACCCCCACTGGAAAGAGGAGTGACCCGCCCCGCCCGTACGGAGCCGCCTACCGGCGGCTCTAGAGGATCAGCGACAGCAGCAGCACGGACCCGAGACCGACCACGGAGATGATGGTCTCCATCACCGACCACGTCTTCAGCGTCTGCCCCACGCTCATCCCGAAGTACTCCTTCACCAGCCAGAACCCGGCGTCGTTCACATGGCTGAAGAAGAGCGAGCCCGCGCCGATCGCCAGCACCAGAAGCGACGCGTGCGTGGTGGACATGTCCGCGGCCAGCGGCGCCACCAGGCCCGCGGCCGAGATCGTCGCCACTGTCGCCGAGCCGGTGGCCAGCCGGATCACCACGGCGATCAGCCAGGCCAGCAGCAGCGCCGGGATCGACCAGTCCTTGGAGATGTCCAGGACCATCTGGCCCACCCCGGAGTCGATCAGCGTCTGCTTGAAGCCGCCGCCCGCGCCGACGATCAGCAGCACGCCCGCGATCGGGGCGAGGGACTTCTCCACCGTGGTGGAGATCCGGTCCTTGGTGAAACCGGCCGCGCGGCCCAGCGTGAAGAGCCCCACCAGCACGGCGGTCAGCAGCGCGATCAGCGGGGAGCCGACCACGTCCGCGACCCGCTGGACGGTGTTCTCCGGGTCGTCCACGACGATGTCGACGAGCGCCTTGGCCAGCATCATCACCACGGGCAGCAGCACGGTGGCGACGGTCGCGCCGAAACTGGGCCGCTTCGCCAGATCGTCCGAGGTGCGCTGCGGCACCATCGCCTCGGGCGCCGGAAGGTCCACCCAGCGCGCCGCGTACCGGGAGAAGAGCGGGCCCGCGATGATCACGGTCGGGATCGAGACGACCACACCCAGCGCCAGCGTGACCCCGAGGTCGGCGCCGATCGCGTCGATCGCGACCAGCGGCCCCGGGTGCGGCGGGATCAGCCCGTGCATCACGGAGAGCCCGGCCAGCGCGGGGATGCCGATCCGCATCAGGGAGTAGTTGCCCCGCTTGGCGACGAGCAGCACCACCGGGATCAGCAGCACGATGCCGACCTCGAAGAAGAGCGGCAGCCCGATCACCGAGGCGATCAGCACCATCGCCCACGGCATGGTGCGCCCGCTCGCCCTGGCGAGGATCGTGTCGACGATCTGGTCCGCGCCACCGGAGTCCGCGAGCAGCTTGCCGAGGATCGCGCCGAGCGCGATCAGCACGCCCACCCCGGCGACCGTGGAGCCGAGACCGGCGGAGAAGCTGGTGATGACCTTGTCCAGCGGCGCGCCCGCGAAGGCGCCGAGCGCCAGTGAGCCGATGGTCAGGGCCAGGAACGCGTGCAGTTTGAAGAGGGTGATGAGCAGGACGATGACGGCTATGCCGGCGAGGACGGCTATGCCCAACTGTGCGTTGCCCGCCGAGGTGATCGGCTCTGCGGCATCCGCTGCCAGCGTCTCGACACTGAGACTGGTCACGGGGATCACGGGAACTTCCTTCAGCTTTCGAGCCGGCGCAGCGCGGCGACGGCCCGGTCGGTGATTTCCTCGGGGGTGCCCGACACGTCGACGGTGACACCCGTCTCGTCGGCCCCCAGCTTCTCCAGCGCCGCGTACTGCGAGTCGAGCAGAGCGGTGGGCATGTAGTGACCCTTGCGTTCCGACATCCGCCGTTCGACGAGCGCGCGCTCACCGTCGAGATGGAGGAAGAGGGCGCCGGGCGCGGCGGCCCGCAGCCGGTCGCGGTAGGCGCGCTTGAGCGCGGAGCTGCTGACCACCCCGCCGAGTCCGTTCCGGCGGTGGGCCCACTCCCCGATGGCGTCCAGCCAGGGCCACCGGTCGGCGTCCTCCAGCGGGATGCCGGCGGACATCTTGGCGATGTTCTCCGGCGAGTGGAACTCGTCGCCCTCGGCGTACGGGACGCCCAGTTCGGCGGCGAGCAGGGGGCCGACCGTGGTCTTGCCGGTCCCTGCCACGCCCATCACCACGACGACGTGGGGGGTCTTCATCTCATGCCTCGCTGTCTTCTTCGACATGGGTCTGTCGCGCTACTGAAACCCATTAGGTACGACATATTCAAGAGGCTGTGATGTAAACGTCGTACTTTTTACGGTGGGCCCGCGCCCCGTAGGCTTGCCCCATGACCACAGAAGGCCGGGGCCTGCATACCCGTGTGCTGGACACCCTCGGTCTCGCGATCACGGGGGGCGAGTACCCCGAGGGCGCCGTCGTCCGTACGGACGAGGTCGCCCAGCGCTTCGACGTCTCGCGGACCGTCGTCCGCGAAGTGGTCCGCGTCCTCGAATCCATGCACCTGGTGGAGTCCCGGCGCCGGGTCGGCGTGACCGTACGGCCCACCGAGGAGTGGAACGTCTACGACCCGCGGGTCATCCGCTGGCGCCTCGCCGGCCCCGACCGCCCGCGCCAGCTCCGCTCCCTCACCACGCTGCGCTCCGCGATCGAACCGGTCGCCGCCGGTCTCGCCGCCCGGCACGCCACGGCCGAGCAGTGCGCGGCCCTCACCGAGCAGGCGCTCGGCATGGTCGCCACCTCGCGCGGCGGCCGGCTGGAGGAGTACCTCGTCCACGACATCGCCTTCCACCGGGTGGTGCTCAACGCGTCGGGCAACGAGATGTTCGCCCGGCTCGGCGACGTGGTCGCCGAGGTCCTCACCGGACGCACCCACCACCAGGTGATGTTCGACGACCCCGACCCGGCCGCCGTCACCCTGCACGTACGGGTCGCGCAGGCCGTACGGGAGCGCGACTTCGCCCGCGCCGAGGAGCTGACCAGGGAGATCGCCGTCGGCGCCCTGGAGGAACTGGACGTTCTGGCGCCCTGACGAGCCACAGCGGGCCCTGCCGTCACGCGGAAGGGCCGTCACACGAGATAGTGGGGAGGAACGGGGTGACGCCCGGGACGTCTCCGCTCACCCGGACCTCCCGGGCGGTCAATTCCCCAGGTATGTCATCAGGTATGACGAAAGGCAGGTCCTGGCATGGCGCAGCAGGTGCAAGGGGTCATCGCCCCCGGCAGGAACGAGCCGGTACGGGTCGAGACGATCGTCGTACCCGACCCCGGCCCCGGCGAGGCCGTGGTGAAGGTGCAGGCGTGCGGTGTCTGTCACACCGACCTGCACTACAAGCAGGGCGGGATCAACGACGAGTTCCCCTTCCTCCTCGGCCACGAGGCCGCGGGCGTGGTGGAGTCGGTCGGCGACGGTGTCACGGAGGTCGCCCCCGGCGACTTCGTGATCCTCAACTGGCGCGCGGTGTGCGGCACCTGCCGGGCGTGCCGGCGCGGCCGCCCCCAGTACTGCTTCGACACGCACAACGCCACGCAGAAGATGACACTGACCGACGGCACGGAGCTCTCCCCGGCCCTCGGCATCGGCGCCTTCGCCGAGAAGACGCTGGTCGCGGCCGGCCAGTGCACCAAGGTCGACCCGGCCGTCTCCCCGGCCGTCGCGGGCCTCCTCGGCTGCGGTGTGATGGCGGGCATCGGCGCGGCGATCAACACCGGGCAGGTCGGGCGCGGCGACTCCGTCGCGGTCATCGGCTGCGGCGGCGTCGGTGACGCGGCGATCGTCGGCGCGCGGCTCGCGGGCGCGGCCCGGATCATCGCCGTCGACATCGACGACCGCAAGCTGGCGACGGCGGCCTCGATGGGCGCCACCCACACCGTCAACTCCCGCTCCCGCGACGCCGTCGAGGCGATCCGCGAGCTGACCGGCGGCAACGGCGCGGACGTCGTCATCGAGGCGGTCGGCCGCCCGGAGACCTACCGGCAGGCGTTCTACGCCCGTGACCTGGCCGGCACCGTCGTCCTGGTCGGCGTCCCCACCCCGGAGATGAAGCTGGAACTGCCGCTGCTCGACGTGTTCGGCCGCGGCGGCGCCCTCAAGTCGTCCTGGTACGGCGACTGCCTGCCGTCCCGCGACTTCCCGATGCTCGTCGACCTCCACCAGCAGGGCCGGATCGACCTCGGCGCGTTCGTCACCGAGACCATCGGTCTCGCCGACGTCGAGAAGGCGTTCGAGCGGATGCACGAGGGTGACGTTCTGCGCTCGGTGGTGGTCTTCTGATGACCGTACGCGTGGACCATCTCGTCACCTCCGGCACCTTCTCGCTCGACGGCGGCACGTGGGACGTCGACAACAACGTCTGGATCGTCGGCGACGACTCCGAGGCGGTCGTCATCGACGCCGCCCATGACGCCGCCGCCATCGAGGCCGCGCTGAACGGCCGTACCCTGCGCGCGATCGTCTGCACCCACGCCCACAACGACCACATCGACGCGGCCCCCGCGCTCGCCGCCGCCACCGGCGCGCCCGTCCTGCTGCACCCCGACGACCTGCCGCTCTGGAAGCAGACCCACCCCGAGCGGCTGCCGGACGGCGAGCTGACCGACGGCGCCACGGTCGCCGTCGCCGGCACCACCCTGACCGTGCTCCACACCCCCGGGCACGCGCCGGGCGCGGTCTGCCTGTACGCCCCCGAGCTGGCGACGGTCTTCACCGGCGACACGCTCTTCCAGGGCGGACCGGGCGCCACCGGACGGTCGTTCTCGCACTTCCCGACCATCATCGACTCGATCCGCGACCGGCTCCTCGCCCTGCCGCCGGAGACGGTGGTACGGACGGGCCACGGCGACCCCACGACCATCGGCGCCGAATCGCCCCACCTGGCCGAGTGGATCCGGCGCGGCCATTAGACCTGGTCGTCCGGATCGTGCCGCGCTCGGAGCGGGCGCAGTCGCAGCCGGCTCTCGAACCGGTACGGCTCGCCCGTCACCGGATCGGTGAACTCCAGCACCCTGGCGAGGAGTTGGAGCGGCCGGCCGTAGTCGTTACCGGCAGCCTCCTGGACGACCGGATAGACCGGGTCGTCCAGGAGCGGCAGCCCGAGGCCGCACATGTGGACCCGGAGCTGATGGGTCCGGCCGGTGACCGGCACCAGCCGGTAGCGGCCGTACCCGCCCCGGTGCTCCAGCAGCTCGATCCGGCTCTCGGCGTTGGGCTCGCCCGGCACCCGCCGCGCGGCGATCTCCCCGCGCTCCTTCTCGATCCGGTCGCGGACCGTGACGGGCAGCGCCACCGCGGGATCGTACGGCGCCACCGCCTCGTACTCCTTGCGCACCAGCCGGTCCCGGAACAGCGTCTGGTACGCGCCCCGGTCCCCGGGCCGTACGACGAAGAGCACCAGCCCCGCCGTCAGCCGGTCGAGACGGTGCGCGGGCTGGAGCTCCGGCAGCCCCAGCTCCCGCCGCAGCCGTGCCTGGGCGGTCTCGGTGACATGGCTTCCGCGCGGGGTGGTGGCCAGGAAGTGCGGCTTGTCGGCGACGACGATCCGCTCGTCCCGGTGGACGACCCCGACCTCGAACGGCACCCGCTCCTCGGGGGCGAGATCCCGGTGGAACCAGAGATACCGCCCCGCGGTGTACGGCTCGTCGGCCCCGACCGCGCCGTCCTCCCCGGCGAACCGCCCCGCCCGCACCATCTCCTCGACCCGCGCCGCGCCGACGGCGCCCCCGTACCGCGCCACGAGATGGTCCCGTACGGTCGCCCACCGCCCCTGTGGATCCGGCGGCAGCCGCAGCCGTACGGGGTCGACGCCGTCCCGCTGCGGGAGGGGCGAGGGCGGCGGGGCGGGGTGTCTGCGGGGCACGGGCCGACAGCGTACCGGGGCCGGCGGCGCGGCGGCGTCCCTCGTTCGGCCCCCGGACCTGCGGCGCAGCGCCGGGATGAGAACGGATCCGGCGGGCGGCGCCCGCATGATGGGCCGGTGATCAGTGTCCTGTTCGCCGTGCTGACCGCGATCAGCAACGGCTCCGCCTCGGTGCTCCAGCGCCGCGCCGCGGCCACCGTCCCCGACTCCCAGGCGATGCGTCTGTCACTGATCGGCCGGCTGCTGCGCAAGCCGGTCTGGCTGGCGGGGATCGGGCTGGTGCTGGTCGCCGCCGTCTGCCAGGCGGTGGCGCTCGCGACCGGCCCGATCGCCGTGGTCCAGCCGATCTTCGTCATCGAACTTCCCGCCACCCTGCTGATCGCCGGCCGGCTCTTCAAGGTCCGGCTGCCGCGCTCCGTCTGGCACGGGGCCGCCGCGGTCACCGGCGGTCTGGCCCTGGGCCTGGCCTCCGCGGACCCCGGTGGCGGTTCCGAGACCGTCCACGGAACCGCCTGGATCCTGGCGCTGCTGCTCACCGGCCTCTTCGAGGCGCTGGTGATCCTCTGGGCGCTGCGGCTGCGCGGCAACCCGCGCGCCGCGCTGCTCGGGCTCGCCGCCGCCTGCGGCTACGCGCTGACCGCGGCCCTGATGAAGGACGCCGTGGCACGCCTCGACAGCGGCGGCGCGGGCGCGCTCTTCGCCTCCTGGCAGCTCTACGGCATGGCCGTCGCCGGGGTGGGCGCGCTGTTCCTGCTCCAGAACGCCCTGCAGGCGGGCTCGCTCGCCGCCTCCCAGCCGATGCTCACGCTCGGCGACGCGCTGATCAGCATCGCGTACGGCGTCACCCTCTTCGGCGAGAGCGTGCGCACCGGCTGGTGGCTGCTGCCCGAGCTCGCCGCGATCGGCCTGATCGCGGCGGGCTGCGTCGTACTGGCCCGCTCCCCGCTGGCCGGGGGAGCGCCGCCGCCCCCCCCCCGCCGCCGCGGGAGGGGGCGTGGGGGGGGGGGGGGAGGCGGGGGGGGCGATGGCGGGCCGGTGCGCAGATCACGCCCCCCACGGCGCGGCCGGAAAGGGCCT
>NZ_JBHYZP010000018.1:118123-129705 GCF_042752355.1 Streptomyces sp. NPDC059255 | reverse complement strand
GTACGGGCCCGACGGGCGCCCCGCCCCCGGAACCGGGGGGGGGGGGGGGCGGCCCCCGCCGCGGCGGGGGGGCGGGGGCGGCGGCGGGGAGGCCGTGCGCGGACGGTGCCGCTCAGCCGGACACCTCGGCCGCGGCGTTCACGGCAGTCGCGGCATGCGCGCCGTTCACGGGGGTTGCCGCCTCGACCGGGACCCCCTCGCGCATGAGGCCGTCCAGATGCGGCAGATGATGGTCCATCCGCTCCCGCTTGGTCCGCAGATACGAGAGGTTCTCCTCCCGCGGCGGTATCAGCAGCGGAACCTGCTCGGCGACCTTGATGCCGTGCCGCAGCAACGCCTCGGTCTTGCGCGGGTTGTTCGAGAGCAGCCGTACCGAGAGCACCCCCAGGTCGTGCAGCATGTCCGCCGCCACCCGGTAGTCCCGGGCGTCGGCCGGCAGCCCGAGGGCGAGGTTCGCCTCCACGGTGTCCAGGCCCTCCGACTGGAGCTGCATCGCCCGCAACTTCGCCAACAGGCCTATCCCGCGCCCCTCGTGGCCCTGGAGGTAGAGGAGAACGCCCCGCCCCTCCCGCACGATGGCGTCCAGCGCCGCACCGAGCTGTTCCCCGCACTCGCAGTGCTTGGAGCCGAAGGCGTCCCCGGTCAGACACTCCGAATGCACACGGGTGAGGGCTCCGTCCCCCGCGACATCGCCGTATATCAGGGCTATTTGTTCATCCCCGCGATTACGGTCCAGGTAGCCGACTGCGAGAAAGTCTCCGTGCACGGTGGACAGCCGTACTTTCGCCGCTCGTTCGACACCTGATGAACGAGTACTTTCGAGGCACACGCCATCACTGTCTGTCATGCCCCAATCATATCCGCTGAACGGCCCGCCGGGTACGGGAAGAAAGGTAAAAGGGCATCAACCGACGGTCGCCTTCATCACGTTCGGACGATCACCGGGCCATTGCCGCGTAGTCTGCTCCCGACGATACGCACACGGAAAGAGAGGGCCGGAAAACATGAACGGTTCGGGAACGCCTCCGGTGACGGCCGGTCTGCTGCCCCGGGAGACCACGGAGGACGTACGGGCCGCGCGCCCCGCGGTCGCCGTCCTTCCCGTCGGCAGCTTCGAGCAACACGGCGCGTATCTCCCGCTGGTGACCGACACGGTCGTGGCGTGCGCCATCGCCCGGGAGATAGCCGCCGCGCACCCCGTGCACGCGCTCCCGCCGATCACCGTCTCCTGCTCGCACGAACACGCCGACTGGCCCGGGACCGTGAGCATTTCCGCCGCCACGCTCCATGCCGTCGTCCGTGACATTGCGGGATCCCTCCACCGGTCCGGAATAAAATCCCTGATTCTGGTGAACGCGCACGGCGGAAATTACGTACTGCGCAACGTCGTTCAAGAATCCGCCGGAAGCGGAACGCGCATGGCGCTTTTCCCCGGATCGGCCGACTGGGACGCGGCAAGGACCAGAGCGGGGGTCGAGACGTCTTCGCACAGCGATATGCACGCGGGGGAAGTCGAGACATCCATCCTGCTGCACGCGCATCCCGAACTCGTACGGCCCGGCTATGAGACCTCCGATTGCGTCGCCGACGACCGGAAGCATCTCCTCACACTCGGCATGGCCGCCTATACGGAGTCCGGCGTCATAGGCCGCCCTTCGCGGGCGTCCGCCGCGAAGGGAAAGGAACTGCTGGCCGGACTGGTCGATTCCTTCGGCGACTATCTCTCCCTCCTCACCCGCCAGGAGTCCCGATGACCGGCCACCGTCGCGCCGAGCCGTCCGCACCGCCGCCGCTCCCGGCGGAGCTGGACACCGACGAGGCGTGGGAACTGCTCCGTACCGTCAGGACCGCGGCGGACGCCGAGGCCGTCGGCCTCGTCGAGGACACCGACGGCGTACGGCGCTGGAACCGGGACACCACGCCCGGGGCCCGCGAACTGACCGACCGCTACCTCCCGCTGTGCCTGGCCGGACCGCGCCTCACCTTCGCCCAGCTCGGCCAGAGCCTGGACGGGTTCATCGCGACCCGCACGGGAGACGCCGACTACGTCACCGGCGAGGAGGACCGCCGTCATCTCCACCGCCTGCGCGCGCTCGCCGACGCGGTGGTCGTCGGGGCGGGGACGGCCGTCGCGGACGACCCCCAGCTCACCGTGCGCGCCTGCACCGGGGCCCACCCCGTACGGGTCGTCCTCGATCCGCACCGCCGGGTGCCGCCGCGTCGCAAGGTGTTCACCGACGGGTCAGCCCCCACCCTGTGGGTGGTGTGCGCCGGCGGCGAGCGCGGGCACACCCGCGCGGACGACGGCCTCGACGGCTCCGGTCCTGACGTGCTGACCCTTCCCGACCTCGCCGCGTTCGCCCCCGGCAACCTGGTGCGCGTACTGGCGCGCCGTGGCCTGGGCCGGGTGCTGGTCGAGGGCGGTGGCGTCACCGTCTCCCGCTTCCTGAGCGAACGGGCGCTGCACCGGCTCTACGTCACCGTCGCGCCGGTGCTGCTCGGCGACGGCGTCCCCGGGCTCCGCTTCGCCGGTACGCCGGTGATGCGCGACGCGCCGCGCCCCCCGGTCCGGCGCGCCGCCCTCGGCGAGGACACCCTCTTCGAGCTCGACCTGGGGACGCCGCACCCCGGCCCACCACTGGGCGGCGAGCACCCCGAGGCCGGGCAGGCTCGCGGCGAGCGAGAGGATCCCGTACACCACGGCGACGGCCAGCCCCTGGGCCGCGCCGAGCCCGGCGGCGCCGAAGGCCCAGGCGGTGGCGCCCTCCCGGGGACCCCAGCCGCCGACGTTCAGCGGTAGCGCCATCGCCAGCAGCGCCAGCACCATCAGGGGCAGCAGCTCGGCCGCGGGCGCCGTCACCCCCGCGGCCCGGGCGGCCAGCAGAAACGTGGCGAGGAACCCGGCCGGCACCACGACCGACGCCAGCGCCACCCCCGGCCAGCTCCGCCGCGCCAGCAGCCCGAGTCGCACCTCGGCGAGCGCCGTCCGCGCCGCGCGGCGCCGCCGCGAGACGGCGGGCGCCGCGCGCAGCCGCCGGGCGGCCCCCGCCACCAGCGCGGCGACCGCGAGCAGCACCGCCAGGGCGCCGGGCGTCGCGAGCGTCTCCAGGACGGCCCGGCGGGCCGCCGCCGGGGCCTCGGACGGCCACACCAGCAGCAGCGTCACACCGACCGTGACCAGCACGACCTGGCCCGCGACCCGTTCGAGGACGACCGCGCGGACGCCCCGGCCGACATCGCCGGTGCTCCGCCCGTGCCGTACCGCACGGTGCACATCGCCGAGGATCCCGCCGGGCAGCGCCGCGTTCAGGAACAGCGCCCGGTAGTAGTCCGCGACGGCCCGGCGCAGCGGCAGCCGGATGCCCAGACCGCGGGCGACCAGACACCAGCGCCAGGCGCTGAACACGGTGGTGAGCAGGCCGAGGCCGAGCGCCGCGAGCAGCGTGGGCCCGTCGATCCCGCGCACCCCGTCCAGCAGCGGCCCGGTGCCGAGCTGCCAGACCAGCACCCCGAGGATGGCCGCCCCGGCGACCATCCCCAGGGTCCGCCCCGCCCCGCCGCGCCGGCCGTCCCGCGCCGGCACGGGGCCCGCCGTACGGGCGGCCGATGTCCCGGGCGGGAGGTCCGGCGCGGACGGGAGGTCCGGCGCGGACGGGAGGTCCGGCGCGGGCGCCGTCACGCGGCGCCGCCCGTCCGGGGGAGCGCCAGCAGATCGCTGTGGTGCACGACCACCCGCAACGCGCCCGCCCCGCACTGCTCCAGACGGCGCCGCAGATACTCCTCGGCACGCGGCGCGAGCTCCGGCCGCTGCTCACAGGCCGCGCCGACCCAGCCCCGCAGCCACTCGGCCGTCAGCTCCCGGTCGGCCGCGCCGAGCCGCCACGGGCTGGCGTGCACCCGTACGGTCGCCCCGACCCGCGCGAAGGCCGCCGCGGCCACCGCGACGGCGTCCGGCCCCAGCAGGCTCCGGCCGTGATCGGCCCGCCGCTGGTGGGCGTTGAACGCCTCGGCCAGCTCCGTGTCGAGCGGCTCGGCCGGGCTCAGCTCGACCCGCCCCACCACGGAGAGCGCGAACAGCGCCGGGCAGCCGGCCCCGGCACACGCGGCGGCGAGCGCGTCCACCTCCTCCCGCGTGAGCACGTCCAGCAGCGCCGAGGCCGTCACCAGCGAGGCCCCCGCCAGCCCGTCCGCCGTCAGCTCCGCGAGGTCGCGGCGCTCGGTGGCGACCGTCACCCGGCTCCCGTCGGCGGAGGTACGGGGCGTCCGGACGGCGGCCAGTTCCAGCAGGTCCGGGTCGTGGTCGTGCAGGACCCAGTGCTGCGGTCCGGCCAGCCGGGGGGCCAGCCAGCGCCCCATGGAACCGGTACCGCACCCCAGGTCATGGACGACCAGGGGCCTTTCACGGTCCTCCGGGGACGCGGCGGCGCCGGCCAGCCGGCCGCGCAGCGCGTCGAGGAGTTCCGTCGCGCGCGCGGCCCCGTCGGGTCCCTCGCGCAACTCCAGCCACGCGGGGGCGTAGCGGGTCGCTTCCGAACGCGGAGCTTCTGAGGTGGTCACGCGGCCCTCCCGGTTTCCTGACGGAGCTGTTCCAGCGCACCGGCCAGCCTCCGTGATGTCGTCCCCCATCCGTCCAGCGCGGTGCGCCGCCCCCTCGCGGCGGCCGTCAGCGCCCGCCGCCTGCCCGGCTCCCCGAGCCAGCCCCGCAGCGCCGCCGTGAGCGCCGCCGGGTCGTCCGGCGGCACCAGCACACCGGGAACGGTGCCGTCCGGCGCCCGCCCGACGGCCTCGGGGAGCCCGCCCACGTCCGTCGCCAGTACGGGCACACCGCGCGCCAGCGCCTCGGTCACCGCCATGCCGTACGTCTCGGCGTCCGAGGCGAGCACCAGCAGATCGGCGGCGGCGTACCGCCCGGCCAGTTCGCCGCCGGCCAGCGGCCCGACCAGACGCACCCGGTCGCCCAGCCCGTGCTCCGCGATCAGCTCCCGCAGCCCCCTGACATACCCGGGGTCCTGGTCGAGGCCGCCCGCGCAGACACAGCTCCACGGCAGGTCGGCGAGGGCCGCCAGGGCCTCCACCAGCCGGTGCTGTCCCTTGCGCGGGGTGACCGCGGCCACGCACAGCAGCCGCGAGCCGTCCCCGGACCCGGTGGCCAGGGGCGCGATGTCGGCGCCCGGCGCGGCGACATGGACCCGCTCGGGGGCGAGCCCGTGGTGACGCACCAGCCGGCGCGCCGCCCAGTCGCTGGTGGCCACGACCGCGGGCACGGCGCGCAGCGTCCGGCGCTCGCGGTCGTCCAGCGCCGCCGCCATGGCGGGCGCGAGCCCCGTCTCGTCGGCCAGCGGCAGATGCACCAGCACCGCCAGCCGCAGCCGCGCGGCCTCCGGGGCGACGACCCCGGGCACACCGCACGCGACGATCCCGTCGAGCAGGACGACCGCGCCGTCCGCGAACGTCGCCAGCAGCCGGGCCAGTTCGGTACGGGCCGCCCCGTCGGGCCGCGGCCAGCCGCCCGCGACGGTGTGTTCGTGGACCCGCCAGCCCGTGCCGGGCAGCTCCCGGCAGAGCCGGCGGTCGTAGGTGTTGCCGCCGCTCGGCGCGGCCGGGTCGTCGACGCCGCCGGGCATGACGAGATGCACGGCCCGCGCGGACGGGGCGGCGGCGCCGGTCACAGGGCGCGCTCGTAACTCGCCCACGCGACATGCGACTCGTGCAGCGTGACCTGGATGGCGGCCAGCCCGCGGGCCCCCTCGCCGAGCGCCCCGGCGTGCACCCGGTCCGCGAGCCGGTCCGCGATGATCTTCGCCAGGACCTCGGTGGAGGTGTTGATCCCGGCCAGGTCGGGCTCCTCGTCGAGGTTGCGGTAGGTCAGCTCCCCGACCACACCGCCCAGTTCCCGGGTGGCCAGGCCGATGTCGACGACGATGCTGTCGGCGTCCAGCTCGGCGCGGCGGAAGGTGGCGTCCACGAGGAACGTCGCCCCGTGCAGGCGCTGCGCGGGTCCGAAGACCTCCCCGCGCAGGCTGTGGGCGATCATGATGTGGTCGCGGACGGTGATGCTGAACAACGGATGACCCTCCAGATACGGCACGTCTGGCCTCGCCTCCGGCATAGCGGGCCGGGGGCATGTTGTGTAGTACGGCCGATCCACTCGTCCTGTTCAGACGAATTCAAGCCACCCCCGCCCCCGTGTGCGGCCACATCCGGCCACCCGGGGCCGCCCCGTCAGCGGCTCACCGCGCCCGCCGTGTCCGGCCCGTACACCACCCGGTGGCAGAGCCCCGGCAGTTCGCCGGCGGCGATCCCCGGCAGCACCCGCGGCAGTTCCTCGAAGCCGCACTCACCGGTGATCAGCGCGTCGAAGGCGGGCTCCGCCAGCAGTTCCAGGGCGAGCGCGAGCCGGTCGGCGAAGCTCCGGCGGGCGCTGCGCGCCGGGGACACCGTGCCGACCTGGCTGCCGCGCAGGGTCAGCCGCCGCGAGTGGAACGCCTCGCCCAGCGGCAGCGTGACCCCCCGGTCGCCGTACCAGCTCAGCTCCACGACCGTGCCCTCCGGGGCGAGCAGTTCCAGCGAGCGCGCGAGCCCCGCCTCGGTGGCGCTCGCGTGGACGACCAGATCGCAGTCGCCCAGCGCCTCCCCGGGGAGCGCGAAACCGGCCCCGAGCGCCTCGGCGATCCCCGCCCGCGCGGGCTCGGCGTCGACCAACTGGACGCGGACGCCCGGGTAACGGGCGAGCAGTGCGGCGACGGAGCAGCCGATCATGCCGCCGCCGACCACGGCGATCCGGTCCCCGATCATCGGCGCCGCGTCCCACAGGGCGTTCACCGCGGTCTCCACCGTCCCGGCGAGAACGGCCCGCCCGGCGGGCACACCGTCCGGGACCGGGGTCACCGCGCTCGCCGGTACGACGTACCGCGTCTGGTGCGGGTAGAGGCAGAAGACCGTACGTCCCAGCAGTTCGGGCGGGCCCTCCTCGACCAGGCCCACGTTGAGGTAGCCGTACTTGACGGGCCCGGGGAACTCGCCGTCCTGGAACGGCGCCCGCATCGCGGTGTGCTGACTGTGCGGCACTCCGCCGCGGAAGACCAGGGTCTCCGTACCCCGGCTCACCCCGGAGCAGAGGGTACGCACCAGGACGTCGCCCTCGCCGGGCTCCGGCAGGGCGACCTCCCGTATCTCGCCGTGGCCGGGTGAGCGGAGCCAGAAGGCGCGTGCGGCGCGCTTCATCGATGTCCTCCTGAACGCTGGGGTGACGGATCACGTTCTTAGTTCACGAGGCCGCGCACGGTACGCGGCGCCAATCGACTCTGTCACACGGCCGGAGGGTGCAACGGTGGCCCTGAACGACACGTACCACCTGAACAAGTACCACCTGAACCACACGTACGACCTGTACGACCTGAACGAGACCCGCACCACCCGGCCGGCGCGCCGCACGGGGCTGCTCCGGCAGGAGACGGCCGCGGGAGCGGGTGCCCAGATCGTCCTGCTGGCCCTGCTCGGCGCGGTGACCGGTCTCGGCGCGGCCGGGTGGCTGGCGGGGCTGGTGTTCACGGCGGGCACCTGGGCCGCGCTCACCCACGCGCTCTCCCGGAGCCGGCCGGCGTCCTTCGGCCCGGCCAACGGCGTCACCCTCGCGCGGGCGACGCTGGTCGGCGGTGTGACCGCGCTGGTCGCGGACTCCCTCACCCGCCCGGCCCCCGTCACGCTCCTGGCCGCGCTCACCACGGTGGCGCTGGTCCTGGACGCGGTCGACGGCCAGGTGGCCCGGCGCACCGGCTGCGTCTCCTCCCTCGGGGCGCGCTTCGACATGGAGGTCGACGCCTTCCTGATCCTGGTGCTCAGCGCCTATGTCGCCCTCTCGCTGGGCCCGTGGGTGCTGCTGATCGGCGCGATGCGGTACGTCTTCGTCGCGGCGGCCCGGGTCCTGCCGTGGCTGAGCGGCGCGCTCCCGCCCAGCATGGCCCGCAAGACGGTGGCCGCGCTGCAGGGCATCGCCCTCCTGGTGGCGACCGCCGGAGTCCTTCCGTACCTGCCCGAACTCGCCGTGGTCCTGCTCGCGCTGGCGCTGCTGACCTGGTCCTTCGCCCGTGACATCGTCTGGCTGCGGCGGGCCGGCCGGGACCGCCGCCCCGCGGCCGCCCGGCCCGCCACCGCGCCGCGCGCCCTGGTGGCCGCCGCCCCGGCCACCCCGCCCGCGCCGAGAAACTGATTCCTGTCCTTGCCCGGTCAGTCGTCGTAGTGCAGTGTTCCGTCCTCGTCCATGGTCGGGTGCATCTTCATCGGCCCGTAGGCGTCCTGGTCCGAAGGGCGGGGCGGCTCCGGCCCGTCGGGGCCGGTGCGCAGCAGGCGCTCGATCCGGCAGACGCGGAAGAGCAGTTCGCCCACGCGTGCCTCGTTGGCGCGGCCGGCGGCCCTGAACTCCTCGGCGGCCCGCGCGTACGTGGCCTTCTCGTCGTCGTCGAACCCGTAGGCGTCGGGCCAGCTCCTGACCATGCCGCCGTACAGCGCCCGCCGCGCGTCGTGCGGGGTGGGCATGAGGCCGCCCCGTGGCCGCCAGCCGTTCTCGCCCTGCTCGGTCACCCCGAAGCCGACGGGCAGCAGGACGACTCCGGGGTGCGTGGTGACCGCGCGCTCCGAATGCCCGCGCACGTCGTCGGGGAAGCGCGGACCGGAGTACGCGAACTGCCCCAGCCCCAGCCGCAGGGCGGCCGCCGCCGGACCGGTGTCGGCGTGCCCGGGGTCCAGGACGAAGCCGGGGTCCGGCGACGGGGTGGTGTGCGCGCCGCTCCAGGACAGCTCGGCCGGCTCCCGGTCGGTGGGCCGCGGCGGCTCCAGTCCGTCCTCCCCGCTCCGGGCGAACTCGTCGCCCCGTACGACCCGGTAGCGCACCCCGAGGACCTCCAGCTCGTCGACCGGCTCGCGTTCGAGCACCGCGACCGCGGCCAGTAACTCGCGGCGCGCGGCCCGGTCGTCGGTGTCGTCCTTGGCCTTGAACCAGAGATGGGAGTGGAGCCCGTCCCGCGCCTGCTGCGGCGTCGGGTCGGTCACCCGCAGCAGCAGCCGCCAGTGGGGCCCGCTCCCGGGATCACACGCCGCCACACCGAAGACCGGCCCGCGGACGGCGAGATACGGGTACCGGAGGGACGCGTCGATGGCGTCGGCCTCGGCCACCCAGGCCGCGGGATCGTCACGCTCCACCAGTCCCGCGTGGAGCCGGTCCAACTGTCGCTTCCAGTCATCAGACATGCACACATTGTTGTGGCTCGGAAGGCGGCGCCGGACCGAAACCGTTCAACTCCCCGGGTTCTACCGGACGGAAACGTTCCGGAAAACACGGAAGACCCCTGACGTATCAGGGGTCTTCGCCGGTGTCCGAGGGGGGACTTGAACCCCCACGCCCGATAAAGGGCACTAGCACCTCAAGCTAGCGCGTCTGCCATTCCGCCACCCGGACAAGGTGTCCGCCGGTCGGCCCTGGGCCGTTCCGACGTGGAAAACCATAGCAAACATTCAGGGGTGCCCGATCACGCCCCGAACCGTATGACGGGCGTGTGACAGGCGGGGTCCGCCCTTGGGCGAGGGGGCCCGGCGCGGCAGGATGGGAGGACCACCAGCGAGGACCACCAGCAACGACCGTGGGAGTGAGCAGCGTGAGCGAGCCGAGCGCGGGCAGGACCGTATCGGGCGAGGACGAGGTCGTCGACCTCTGCCGGGACCTGATCCGGATCGACACCAGCAACTACGGGGACCACTCGGGTCCGGGGGAGCGGGCCGCCGCCGAGTACGTCGCGGAGAAGCTCGCCGAGGTGGGGCTCGAACCGAAGATCTTCGAGTCCCACCCGGGCCGCGCCTCCACCGTGGCCAGGATCGAGGGCGAGGACCCCTCCCGGCCCGCCCTGCTCATCCACGGCCACACCGACGTCGTGCCGGCCAACGCCGAGGACTGGACGTACGACCCGTTCGCGGGCGAGATCGCCGACGGCTGTGTGTGGGGCCGGGGCGCCGTCGACATGAAGGACATGGACGCGATGACCCTCGCGGTCGTCCGCGACCGGATGCGCAGCGGGCGCAAGCCCCCGCGCGACATCGTGCTGGCCTTCCTCGCCGACGAGGAGGCCGGCGGCACGTACGGCGCGCGGTACCTCGTCGACCACCACCCCGGCCTCTTCGAGGGCGTCACGGAGGCGATCAGCGAGGTCGGCGGGTTCTCCTTCACCGTCAACGAGAACCTGCGCCTCTACCTCGTCGAGACGGCCCAGAAGGGCATGCACTGGATGCGGCTGACCGTCGACGGCACCGCGGGCCACGGCTCGATGACCAACAACGACAACGCGATCACCGAGCTGTGCGAGGCTGTGGGCCGGCTCGGCAACCACCGGTGGCCGGTACGGGTGACCAAGACCGTACGGTCCTTCCTGGACGAGCTGTCCGACGCGCTCGGCACCCCGCTCGACCCGGAGGACATGGACGCCACGCTCGCCAAGCTCGGCGGCATCGCGAAGATGATCGGCGCCACACTGCGCAACTCCGCGGCCCCCACCATGCTCGGCGCCGGCTACAAGGTGAACGTCATCCCCGGTCAGGCCACCGCCCATGTCGACGGCCGGTTCCTGCCCGGGTACGAGGAGGAGTTCCTGGCGGACATCGACCGGATCCTCGGCCCGCGCGTCCGGCGCGAGGACGTGCACGGCGACAAGGCGCTGGAGACCAGCTTCGACGGCCGGCTGGTGGACGCCATGCAGACCGCGCTCTCGGCGGAGGACCCGATCGCGCGGGCCGTCCCGTACATGCTCTCCGGCGGCACCGACGCGAAGTCCTTCGACGACCTCGGGATCCGCGGCTTCGGCTTCGCGCCGCTCAAGCTGCCGCCGGAGCTGGACTTCGCCGGAATGTTCCACGGGGTGGACGAGCGGGTACCGGTGGACGGTCTGAAATTCGGTGTGCGCGTCCTCGACCGGTTCATCGACCAGAGCTGACCGGCCATACCGGGAATCGGCCATACGTGCGGCGTCGACTGAGAAGAGTGAATGCACTCATAGGCTCGTAGCCTCATTACTTCCCCTTCGTTACAGGTGTGCGGTCCGCGGCTGGGACCGCGTTTTGCCAACAAGGAGGAAGAATGATCAAGAAGGTCGTCGCTGCTGCGGCAGTCACTGGTGGTCTGGTGCTCGCGGGTGCGGGCGTGGCCGTCGCCGACGCGGGCGCGCAGGGTGCCGCCATCGGTTCCCCCGGTGTGCTCTCGGGCAACGTGGTGCAGGTTCCGATCCACCTTCCGGTGAACGTGTGCGGTAACACGGTCAACGTGATCGGGCTGCTGAACCCCACCTTCGGCAACACCTGCATCAACAAGTGACGTCGTCACTCTCACCCGTGAGGGTCTGAGCCCGAGGCCCTGCGGGAGAAGCAGCGCCGCCCGCCCCCCAGGGGAGCCGGGCGGGACTTCTCCCGCACGGCCGAGCGGCCCCGGAGCGCGGGCCCTGCGCGCCCGGGGCGCGGGGGCTCCGGCCCCCGCCCCGCGGGCCCGGGGGCGGGCCGGGTGGCCGAAGACCGGGGGGTTTTAAACAAATGACGCGGCCCACGAC
>NZ_JBHYZP010000018.1:105477-118113 GCF_042752355.1 Streptomyces sp. NPDC059255 | reverse complement strand
ACCCCCAAGACGCAATACGCGTTGTGTTTGGTTCTGGTGGGCTGGTTTTTGTTTATAAGACCCGGGGGGGCACTCCCCCCGCCGGGCCGCGGGGCCCCGGAGCGCGTGCCATGCGCTCCGGGGCCGCTGGGCATCCTGCCCCGGCACCGATGCCCAGGGGCAGTCCCGGTAGGCAGAAGACAGGGAACGAAGCTATGAGACAGGTCACGCGCAAGGGCCTGATCACCGTGGCGGCGGCGGGCGGCGTGCTCGCGCTCGGCGGTGGCTACGCGCAGGCGGACGCGGGGGCCGGCGGCACTGCCGCCAATTCCCCGGGCGTGCTGTCGGGGAACAACGTCCAGGTTCCGGTGCATGTGCCGGTCAACGTCTGCGGCAACACCGTGGATGTTGTCGGGGTGCTCAATCCGGCCTTCGGCAACCACTGCGGCAATTTCTCGGGCAAACCGTCCGGCGGCCACGGCGGCGGGCACGACGGCGGGGGCGCGCACGCGGGCACCGGCGGATCACACCCCGGGGGCCCCCACACCGGGTCCGGCGGCTCGCACGCCGGAGGCGGCGCGGTCAACTCTCCCGGGGTCGGCTCGGGCAACTCCGTCGAGGTGCCGGTCGACGTCCCCGTGAACGTGTGCGGGAACAGCGTCGACCTGGTCGGGGTGCTCAACCCGGCCTTCGGCAACAACTGCGGCAACGGCCCCGTGCCCACCCCGCCGGGTCCCGCCGAGCACCCCGAGGAGCCGGGCACACCGGTCACCCCGGGCACGCCCGGAACGCCTGGAACGCCGGGTACACCTGGTACGCCGGGCAACCCGGGCACGCCCGGCAACCCGGGTAACCCGGGTAACCCGGGCACGCCCGGTACGCCGGGCAACCCGACCGGGGTACGGGCGATCTCCGTCAACCCGGGGACGCACGGGACGGAACCGGGGGCCGAGCAGGCCGACGGCACCGACGTCCTCGCGTCGACCGGTGCCGGCGGGCTCGGGATCGCACTCCCGGCGGGCGCCGGGCTGCTGCTCGCGGGCACGATCCTCTACCGCCGGGCCCGCTCCGCCGCGTAGTCACGCGGCAGGGCCCGGGTCAGGGCAAGCCGGGGCGGGCCTCGCAGCAGCGGGGCCCGCTCCGTCGCGTTCACCAGGTGGCGCGAACCTGACGGATGATGCGCCGGCGCAGCCGCACCCTGCGGCTGCCGTCCCGGTGCAGGCTCAGTCGGTCCAGTTCCCAGTGCCCGTACTCGGCATGATCGGTGAGCAGACGGGCCGCATCCTTGCGGGAGACCCCCCGCGGCACGTACACGTCGACAAATTCGTATTCCGGCATCGCATCTATTGTGCGGGCAGAGCCCCGGTACGGATAGCGTCTGCACTATGTCTGATGCTGCGCAGCCCACCGCTGCCGAGGTACGCGCCGCCGCCGAGGCGGTGAAGGTCGCCCTGGACCGCCACCTCGCGGCGGTCGAACATCGCACGGGTGAGGATGACCCGGCCGTCTCCGAAGCGTTCAACGCCCTCGCCGTGGCGGCCGAGGTCTACGACGAGCGGCTCTACCACCGGTACGACGAGGTCACCCCGTTCGAGATCCCGGACCCGGACGACTCCCTGCCCCCGTACAACGGCCCCGAGGAGCCGAACGCCCTCAGTGTGCTGATCCGGCGCGACTACGCGGTGGTGGAGCCGCAGCGGCTGCTCGCACAGGCACAGCGCATCGCCGACGCCGAGGGCGACACCGGCACCGGAGGGGTCGTGGGCAGCAGTGTGCACGCGGCGCTCGGGGTGCTCTTCGGCGAGTACGAACCCGACGAGATCGCCTCCCGGCACAAGGAGTTCGGCCTGGAGGAGGGTGATTCCACCCTGTGGGTGTCGGCCGCGGACGATCTCCCGGAGCCGGGGGAGTGGCTCTCCGCCCCCTTCGACCAGGCCGACCCCCAGCAGGTGGTCTGCCGCTTCGACGTCAGTGCGGTCTTCGACGAGGACGACCTGGACGCGGACCTGGACGACCTGGAGGAACAGGACGCCTGAGCCGCCGGCCCCCGGCCCGCTGCCGTCCCCTCCGACCGCCGCCCCTGCCACCGCACGGCGGCAGGGGCGGCGGCGCGGGCGGCGCGGGCAGCGGGAAGGCCAGGGCGCCGGGCGGTGGCACCGAAGGGCGTCAGCCCGGCTGTGACGCCGGCGCCAGGAGCGTTTCCAGCTGGCCGCGCAGCCGGGTGGTGCGGTCCTGGGAGGGGATGTCCGACACCGCCCTCTGGAGCGCCTGGTCGACACCGTGGACCACGGAGAGATGACGGTCCCCGCGGCTGAAGGCCGTGTAGACCCAGGGGCGGCTCAGTCCCGGCGCCGCGTCGCCGGGGAGCACCACGACCACCGCGGGCCAGCGCATCCCCGCCGCCTGGTGCGCGGTGAGCGCCCAGCCGTGGCGGACCGCGTGCTCCACCCGGTCCCTGGGCACGACGACCGCGGTCCCCCCGCACTCCAGCCGCAGCCCCTCGGCGTCGGCGGAGACCACCGCGCCCTGGAGCGTCCTGCCGGGGGAGGGGACGTACGCGACGCGGTCTCCCGGGTCGAAGCCGCCGAACCGGCCGGGGCCCGGGTTGAGTCGCTCCTTGAGCGCCGCGTTCAGCGCGCGGGTGCCCGCCGAGCCGCCGTGGCCCACCGTGATCACCTGGGTCTGCCCCGCCTCCGTGCCGAAGGCGCGCGGCACGGATTCCGCGACGAGCTGGACCGTACGGTGCACCGCCTCGCCCGCGTCCCGCACGGGCACGATCACGACCTCCTTGCCGGGCGCCGCCACCTGGTTCAGCTCGCCGATGCCGATCCCCGAGACCAGCTCGCCGATCGGTCCCGGATCAGGCGTACGGGAGCTGATCCGGGGGCACACCCCGGCCGCCAGGAGATCGGCGAAGACCCGGCCCGCGCCGGCCGACCCGAGCACGCCCGGATCACCGCTGAGCACCAGCCGCCCGCCGTCCGCCAGCGACTCCACCAGCATCGCGGCCGTCTCCACGTCGAGCTGCGGCGCGTCGAGAACCACCAGGAGATCGAGCGCGAACAGCCCCTCCGTGTCCCGCCCCGGGCCCTCCGCACCGGCGAGCAGCCCGGCCACCGTGACCGCGTCGCTGCCCGCGGCGTCGTCGGCCCCGAGCCGGTCCCGGCCGTTCTCGCTGTGGACCGCGACCACCGCGCGCACCCCGAGCGCACGGGCCGCCCCGGCCAGCGCGAGCGGCTCGGCGCGCGCCGCCTCCCCGCCCGAGTGGAGGACCAGCCCATGTCCCGCCACCGCGCGGATCAGCTCGGCCGCCGACGGCGACGGGGCGCCCGCCGCGGCCTCCTCCCACGAGGCGGGCACCGCGGTCTTCACCAGCCTGGCGAGCCCGTCGGCGAGGCTCTCCTCGGCCAGCGCGTACCGGTCGAGCCCCAGAAGCACGGGGGCGGACTCCGCGACCGGCTCCCCGCCGTCCCCGGCCCCGCGCTCCGCCGCCTCCTCGGATTCCTCGGATTCCAGGGATTCCGCGGAGGCGGCGGAGCTCATGGTCCCGTCCACGCCCTCCTGGAACTCCAGCACCACGGACTCCTCCACCGCGTGCCGTACCGCCCCCTCCGGATCGGGCACGGAGTGCCCGGCGAGCGCGCTCACCACCGCCGACGCCTCCAGCGCGGTGTGGCCCTGGAGCGCGGCCCGCTCCAGCAGCCACCCCACCAGCGCGGTGGCCCGGCGCCCGTCACCGGGGCCGCAGTCGGACCCCAGGAGCGCCCGCGCGAATCCGTCGGCCTGCTCCGGCCGCATCCCGGGCACGGCGAGCAACTGCCAGGGGTTCTCCCGCAGCAGCGCGGGTGCCTGCTCCCCGAGCGCCTCGGCGACCTGTCCCGCGAGCGTCTCCGGCGCGCCGCCCGCCACGAGCACCGCCCGCACGGCGGACACGGTCTCCGGAGCCGCGGACCGCGCCTCCACGGGCCGGGGCCCGGCCGGAGGCCGCTGCGGCTGTGCCGCCGCCGTGGCCCGGTCCCGGTCGGGAGAGGGAGAGGGGGCGGGGGCCGCGGGACGGAGCAGCGCCGGGTCGACCGGCTCGCCGCTCTCCATGGCCCGTACGGCCGCGAGCAGGTCGGCGGCCTGCCCGCTCAGCTTCGCCCCCGCGGCGATGGGCCCGGCCTTCTGCGCCTTCCGCTGCTCGATCCGCTCCCGCAGCTCCCGCTGGGCGGCCAGCTCGGCCTGTGCCTCGGAGAGCTCGGGCGCCTCCCCGGCGGTGCCGGTCCCGGTCGCGGCGTCGGCCCCCGTACCGTCCTCGGCGGCCTCGCCCTCGGGGGGCGTGGCGCCCTCGGCGGCAGCGGCGTCGGCCATGGGCCCGGCCTCCTCGGCGGCGGGGTCGCGCTCCGTACTCACAGCGTGCTCCAGTCCTGGTCGGGATAGCGGTGCACGGGCGCCGACACGTCGTCGAGCGCCTGGCAGATCTCGTCAGGAAGACTAAGGCTCTCCACTGACAGAGCCGCCGTGAGCTGGTGCGCGTTGCGCGCGCCGATGATCGGCGCCACCACGCCGGGACGGTCCCTCACCCACGCCAGCGCCACCTCCAGCGTCGTCGTCGCGAGCCCTTCCGCGGCCGTCGCGACCGCGTCCACGATCCGGCTCGCCGCCTCGTCGAGATAGGGCTCGACGAACGGCGCCATCTGCTCGGAGGCGCCCCGCGAATCGCCCGGCGTGCCGTACCGGTACTTGCCCGTGAGCACCCCGCGGCCGAGCGGCGACGAGGGCAGCAGCCCCACCCCCAGGTCGACCGCGGCGGGCAGCACCTCGCGCTCCACGCCGCGCTGGAGCAGCGAGTACTCCATCTGGGTGCTGGCCAGCCTGGTCCGCGTCGTGGGCGAGGCGATCTGCCAGGTGGCGGCCTTGGCGAGCTGCCAGCCGCAGAAGTTGGACACCCCCGCGTACCGCGCGCGGCCCGTGCTGACGGCGATGTCCAGCGCGTGCAGGGTCTCCTCCAGCGGGGTGTCGCTGTCGAAGGCGTGGATCTGCCAGAGGTCCACGTAGTCCGTGCCGAGCCGCTCCAGCGACGCGTCCAGCGCGGTGAGCAGATGCCCCCGCGAGCCGTCGAAGCGGCGGTACGGATCGGGCACGCTGCCGGCCTTCGTCGCGATGATCAGATCCCGGCGCGGCACCAGCCGCTCGACGAGCTGCCCCAGCAGATACTCGGCCTCCCCGCCGCCGTACACGTCCGCCGTGTCGATCAGCGTCCCGCCCGCCTCCCAGAAGACCTTCAACTGATCGGCGGCGTCATGCTCGTCGGTGTCCCGGCCCCAGGTCAGGGTGCCGAGCCCGATCCGGGACACACGCAGGCCGGTACGGCCGAGATGCCTCTGCTCCATGCGGCTTGAGATTACTGGCCATGGCCCCACGCGGAGAGAGCCTGTGGACAACCCGCCCCCTGACGGATCCCCGTGTGGCGCGCTAGAGTCCCCGGCACAGGGACGTTACTCATCGGTAGTCAAGGAGTGGTCATGCGGCTCGGCATCAACCTCGGGTACTGGGGCGCGGGGATGGACGGCGACAACCTCGCGGTCGCGCAGGAGGCCGACCGGCTCGGCTACGACGTCTGCTGGGCCGCCGAGGCGTACGGATCCGACGCCCCGACCGTGCTGAGCTGGGTCGCCGCGCAGACGGAGTCCATCGACGTCGGCTCCGCCATCCTCCAGATCCCCGCGCGGCAGCCCGCGATGACCGCCATGACGGCGGCCACCCTCGACTCCCTCTCCGGGGGCCGGTTCCGGCTCGGCCTCGGCGTGTCGGGGCCGCAGGTCTCCGAGGGCTGGTACGGCGTCACCTTCGACAAGCCGCTCGCCCGCACCCGGGAGTACGTCGAGATCGTCCGCAGGGCCATGACCCGCGAACGGCTGGTGTACGAGGGCGAGCACTGGACGCTGCCGCTGCCCGGCGGCCCCGGCAAGCCCCTCAAGCTGACCGTCCACCCGGAGCGTGAGCACATCCCGCTCTACATCGCCGCGATCGGCCCCAAGAACCTGGAGCAGACCGGCGAGATCGCCGACGGCGCGCTGCTGATCTTCCCCTCAGCCGAGCACCTGGAGGACACGGCGATCCGCCCGCTCCGGGCGGGCCGCGAGAAGGCCGGTCTCACCATGGACGGCTTCGACGTCTGCCCCACCGTGCCCATCGCGGTCGGCGACGACGTCGGCGCTCTGGCCGACACCTTCCGCCCGTACACCGCCCTGTACGTGGGCGGCATGGGCAGCAGGAAGCAGAACTTCTACAACCAACTCGCCCGGCGCATGGGGTACGAGAAGGCGGCCGCCGAGATCCAGGAGAAGTACCTCTCCGGCGACAAGGACGGCGCGGCGGCGTCCGTACCGCACGAGCTGATCGACTCGACCACACTGCTCGGCCGCGTCGAGCGGATCGCCGACCGGATGAGCGCCTACGCCGCCGCGGGCGTCACCACGCTGACCCTCGCGCCGGCCGGCTTCACCCTCGACGAGCGGATCACGGCGCTGCGGGTCGGCTCCGAGGCCCTGGAGCGCGCCGGTCTCGTCTCGTAGACCCGTACGGCGGACGCGCGACCGCGGGGCAGGTCCGCGGCCGTGGTGGGGGCTCGGGGGTCCTCCCCGCCACGGCCGTCGCCTACTACAACGCCGCCACGCGTACGCGGTTACGCGCCGGGCGCGTCGTCCCGCTCCTCCTTTCGGCTCAGCCGAGTGCCGCTGCTGTTGCCGCGTGCCGTCCGCGCCCGTTGACTCGTAGCGCGGACGACTGCAAGGAGGTGGCGGTGATGCTCTCGGCCCGAAGCCTGTTCCAGGAGATCCTGGACGACGACCGATCCTTCCGGCTGTTCTGTTCCATCGCGGCCAGCGGCGAGGCCCAGGGCGGCTGGGAGAACGGCCGGATCGCCGCCCTGGTGCCCGAGTCCCTGCGGTACCTCGCCCCGAAGATCACCCGCCACGGCGCCGACGAGGACAAACACGGGAGGATCTTCCGCGCCCTCCTGCGTAAGCGCGGCCTCGAACCGGCCGAGGTCCCGCCCGAGGCCGACTACACCATGCTCCTGGAGCGGCGCGGCATCGGACTCACCCACACGAAACTGCGCCGCGACGAGACGCTGACCGAGGACGACATCCTCGTGTACCTCGCCCACAGCCGGATCACCGAACAGCGGGCCGCGGACCAGATGGAGATGCTGGTCAGGTACTTCGGCGACCACCCCGAGGTCGGCAAGGCGATCAGGATGATCAGCGCCGACGAGGACAACCATCTCGCCTACTGCCACGAGGAACTGCTCCTGCTGGCCCGGCGGGGCCACGGCCGCACCGTCCAGCACGCCCTGCGCGAGTGCGCCCTGGCGGAGATCCAGGTCTACCGCGAGGTGAGCCTCGCGGTGATGGACCGGATGGGACGGCTGCTCGGCTGGCCGGCGCCGAAGGCCGCGCTGCTCGCGGCGGGCATCCACGCCGTGTACGGGTACGAACGGCTCGCCGGCTGGCACCGGATGGTCGGACTCACGATGCCCGAGCGCCGGGATCCGCTGGGCGGCCCCGCGCCCCCCGCGCCCGCCCTCTGAGCGGCTCACGGACCCGTACGGCCCCCGCGGTCCCGTACCGGCCGGGTGTTGCCCGCCCCCGTACGACGCGCGCCCTCGCGGGCGCCGCCTCAGAGCCAGCCGCGCCGCTTGAACTGCCGGTGCAGCCCGAACACCACCACCGCCATCAGGGCGATCACGGTGGGGTAGGCCCACACGTACGTCAGCTCGGGCATGTGCCGGAAGTTCATGCCGTAGATGCCTGCGACCATCGTCGGTACGGCCGCCATCGCCGCCCACGCCGAGATCTTCCGCATGTCGTCGTTCTGCCGTACGCCCATCTGCGCGAGATGCGCGGACAGGATGTCGGTGAGCAGCCGGTCCAACCCCTCCACCTGCTCGTTGACATGCAGCAGATGGTCGTTGACGTCCCGGAAGAACGGCTGCGCGTGCTCGTGCACGAACGGCACGCCGGCGCCCGCCAGCCGCGCCATGGGGAGCGCCAGCGGCCCGGTGGCCCGGCGGAACTCCAGGACCTGCCGCTTGAAGTCGTAGATCCGCGCCGCGGTCGGCGTCGAGGAGCCCGCGTCCGGGGAGAAGACCTCCGCCTCCAGCTCCTCCAGGTCGAGCTGGAGTTCGTCGGCGACCTCGACGTAGTGGTCGACGATCGCGTCGCTCACCGCGTACAGCACCGAGGTGGGGCCGTGTCCGAGGACCTCCGGCTCGGCTTCGAGCCGCCGGCGTACGGCCGTCAGTGGAGCGCCCTCGCCGTGCCGGACGGTCACCACGAAGGAGTCGCCTATGAAGACCATCAGTTCACCGGTGGAGACGGTGTCCCCCCGTGGCTCGTAGACCACCGGCTTGAGCACCACGAAGAGCGAGTCGTCGTAGACCTCCAGCTTGGGGCGCTGATGGGCGTGGAGCGCGTCCTCCACGGCCAGCGGGTGCAGCCCGAACTCGCTGCTCACGAGCGCGAACTCGTGCTCCGTGGCCTCGTGCAGCCCGAGCCAGAGGAACGCGTCCCCTTCGGCGCGCGCCGCGGCGAGGGCGTCGGAGAAGTCGGCGGGCCCGTCGGTGCGGCGCCCGCCGCGGTAAATGGCGCAGTCCACGATCACGGCGGGCATTCTTCCCTTTCCCGGCGCCGGACGCATCCCCCGGCCGTCCCCGGGCCCGGTGCGCACTCCTGCCGAGCGCCTACCCTTGCGGGCATGGCCACGTTGATCCTCGTACGTCATGGGCGGTCCACCGCCAACACCGCGGGGCTGCTCGCCGGCTGGACGCCCGGTATCGCCCTGGACGAGCGGGGCGCCGCGCAGGCCGCCGCGCTGCCCGGGCGGCTCGCGGACATCCCGCTCGCCGCCGTCGTCAGCAGCCCGCTGCAACGGTGCCGGGAGACGCTCCAGCCGCTGCTGGACTCCCGTCCCGGGCTCGCCGTCCAGACCGACGACCGGATCGGCGAGTGCCATTACGGCGACTGGTCGGGGCGCAAACTGGCCGAACTGGCCGACGAGCCGCTGATGAAGGTCGTGCAGCAGCACCCTTCGGCCGCCGTGTTCCCCGGCGGCGAGTCGATGGCCGCGATGCAGGCGCGCGCCGTCGAGGCGGTCCGCGAGTGGAACGCGCGGATCGAGGAGCAGCACGGCGAGGACGCCGTCGTTCTGATGTGCTCGCACGGGGACATCATCAAGGCGCTCGTCGCGGACGCCCTCGGGATGCACCTCGACCTCTTCCAGCGGATCCATGTGGACCCGTGCTCGCTCACCGCCGTCCGCTACACGCGGCTGCGCCCGTTCGTGCTGCGCCTCGGCGACACCGGCGATCTCGCCGGACTGGCGCCGCGCGAGAGCGCCGGCGGCGGCGACGGCGTCGTGGGGGGCGGCGCGGGAGCACCGTGATCGCTCCGCGCAGTAGGGTGGACGCGCCGTCCGCGTGACCGGGCGGCCAGCCCGGACCTCCGGTCCGCTCCATGCCTTTTCGCACGACCTTTCCGATGTTTTACGACGATTTCCAAGGGAGACAGGACGTGTCCCGTCAGGTGTTCCTCTACGACCCGCCGGACCGCTTCGTGGCCGGTACGGTCGGGCTGCCTGGGCGCCGTACGTTCTTCCTCCAGGCGTCCGCCGCGGGGCGTGTGACCAGCGTCGCCCTGGAGAAGACGCAGGTGGCCGCGCTCGCCGAGCGGATCGACGAACTGCTGGACGAGGTGGTCCGCCGTACCGGCGGCAACGCCCCCGTGCCGGCCATGGCGCCCTCGGAGATCACCGACTCCGCCCCGCTCGACGCCCCCGTCGAGGAGGAGTTCCGGGTCGGCACGATGGCGCTGGCCTGGGACGGTGACGAACAGCGCATGATCGTCGAGGCCCAGGCGCTCGTCGAGCTGGACGCCGACACCGACGAGGATCTGGCCGAGGCCGAGGAGCGGCTGCTCCAGGACGAGGAGAACGGCCCGCCGATGCTCCGGGTGCGCCTCTCCGGGGCCCAGGCCAGGGCCTTCGCCAAGCGCGCCCTGGACGTGGTCAACGCGGGCCGGCCGCCGTGTCCGCTGTGCAGCCTGCCGCTCGACCCGGAAGGACACGTATGCCCGCGCCAGAACGGATACCGGCGGGGCGCGTGACCACGCCCACGGCCGGTCCGGCCGCCCAGGGACCGGCCGACGGAGTCCGGACCGACGCGGGTCAGGCCGACGCGGGCCGGACAGATGCGGGCCGGACCGACGTCAAGGAACTGATCACCCACGGCGAGCTGACCGTGCGCGGCCGGATCCGCGAGGCGTCCAACGCCGTGCTGTACTGCTCCGTCTCCTACGACGGGCGGACGGCGCACTGCGTCTACAAGCCCGTCGCGGGGGAGCGGCCCCTGTGGGACTTCCCCGACGGGACGCTCGCGCAGCGCGAGGTGGCGGCGTACGAGGTCTCCGAGGCGACCGGGTGGGGGCTCGTCCCGCCCACGGTGCTGCGCGAGGGACCGTACGGCGAGGGCATGTGCCAGCTGTGGATCGAGCCGGCGGAGGCCGCCGCGAGCGCGGGGAACGCCGGTGACGACGGTGAGGACGCCGCCCCGGGCGGTGACGCGGGCGGCGCCGATGACGACGCCCCCGCGGTGACCCCGCTGCTCGCCCTCGTCGAGGACGACGAGCCCGGGGACGGCTGGAAGGCCGTCGGGTTCGCCGAGGTGGGCGAGGGCAGGACCGCCCTGCTGGTACACGCCGACGACGCACGGCTGCGGCGCCTCGCCGTGCTCGACGCGGTCATCAACAACGGCGACCGCAAGGGCGGCCATCTGCTGCCCGCGCCCGGCGGCCGGCTCTACGCCATCGACCACGGCGTCACCTTCAACGTCGACGACAAACTGCGCACCCTGCTGTGGGGCTGGGCCGGTGAGCCGCTGACCGAGGAGGCGCTCGACGTGCTGGCCCGGCTGGAGGACGCCCTCGCGGACGGCGCGCCCCTCGCCACCCGACTGGCCGAACTCATCACCCCGGCCGAGACCGACGCCGTACGCTCCCGGGTCCGTGACCTCCGCCACACGGGCCGTCACCCCGAGCCGTCGGGGCAGTGGCCCGCGATCCCCTGGCCGCCCGTGTGACACCGGGGAGGGTTCCCCGGGAGGGCCCGCGCCCGTCCCCGTGGAGCACCCGAGGACGGATCGCGCAAGAGCGCCCAACCGGCCAATGGCGCGTATCCGGTTCGTATCCGGAAGTTCCGTCCGGTTAGGCTCATGACATGCATGCCTGGCCCGCTTCCGAGGTCCCCGCCCTGCCTGGCAAGGGCCGCGACCTCAGGATCCATGACACGTCGACCGCCGGCCGAGTGACCCTCGACCCCGGTCCCGTCGCCCGTATCTACGTCTGCGGCATCACGCCGTACGACGCGACCCACATCGGTCACGCGGCGACCTACAACGCGTTCGACCTCGTGCAGCGCGTGTGGCTCGACACGAAGCGGCAGGTCCACTACGTCCAGAACGTGACCGATGTCGACGATCCGCTGCTGGAGCGGGCGCAGCGCGACGGAGAGGACTGGGTCGGGCTCGCGGAGCGCGAGACGGCGCTTTTCCGCGAGGACATGACCGCCCTGCGGATGCTGCCGCCCCAGCACTACATCGGCGCCGTCGAGGCGATACCCGGCATCGTGCCGCTGGTGGAACGGCTGCGCGACGCCGGTGCCGCGTACGAACTCGAAGGCGACGTCTACTTCTCCGTGGCGGCCGATCCGCACTTCGGAGAGGTCTCCCGGCTGGACGCCGAGGCGATGCGGCTGCTTTCGGCCGAGCGCGGCGGCGACCCGGACCGGCCGGGCAAGAAGAACCCCCTCGACCCGATCCTCTGGCTGGCGGCCCGCCCCGGCGAGCCGAGCTGGGACGGCGGCTCGCTGGGCCGCGGCCGGCCCGGCTGGCACATCGAGTGCGTGGCCATCGCCCTCGACCACCTCGGCATGGGCTTCGACGTCCAGGGCGGCGGCAGCGATCTCGCCTTCCCGCACCACGAGATGGGCGCCTCGCACGCGCAGGCCCTCACCGGTGAGCACCCGTTCGCCCGGGCCTATGTGCACGCGGGCATGGTCGCCCTCGACGGCGAGAAGATGTCCAAGTCCAAGGGGAACCTGGTCTTCGTCTCGGCGCTGCGCCGCGACGGCGTGGACCCGGCGGCGATCCGGCTCGCGCTGCTCGCGCACCACTACCGCTCCGACTGGGAGTGGACGGACCAGGTCCTCCAGGACGCCGTGGACCGCCTGGCGCGCTGGCGGGCCGCGGTGTCGCGGCCCGACGGACCGTCGGCGGAGACGCTGGTCGAGGAGGTCCGCGAGGCGCTCTCCGACGACCTCGACGCCCCCGCGGCGCTCGCGGCCGTCGACCGCTGGGCGGCGCTCCAGGACAGCACGGGCGGCCCGGACGAGGGGGCGCCCGGCGTGGTGTCCCGTACGGTCGACGCGCTCCTCGGTGTCGCGCTCTGACACGGCGCACTGACATCTGACACGGCGTACGGAAGCCCTACGCAGTCTTGAGGGAAAGAGGGAGGGGCGGGGGCGGGGGGGGGCCCCCCCCCCCGGGCCACCCCCCGCCCCAGGGGGGGGTCACACGGCCCCGCCCAAACCACGACGCGGAAAAGAAGAAGAACCCCCCGCCCG
>NZ_JBHYZP010000018.1:0-105467 GCF_042752355.1 Streptomyces sp. NPDC059255 | reverse complement strand
GGCACCCCCCCCCTTTTTTGTTGTATCCGGGGGGGGGCGGGCGGGGGCGGCCCCCCCCCCTCCATGTCCTCCACCGGTCCGCTGCTGGTGCACAGCGGCCGCGATCAGTCCTCGGACGGATCTCCGTCGTCGCCCTGCTCGCGTTCCCGGTCCTGCTCGCGTTCCTGACCCGGGCCCTGGTCCTTCTCCTGCGCGGAGGACTCCGGGGGGCCCGAAGGCCCGGACGGGCCGGGGCCCTTGTCCGTACCGGCGCCGCCGCGCGGCGGTCGCGGCGGACGGGCGCGGCCACCCGGGGCGTCCCGGCCGCCCGGTGTGTCGCGCAGGAACGACGGCCCGTCACCGCTCTCCGTGGCGTGGCTGCCCGGCGCCTGGCCGGGGCCGCCGTCCCGGCGACGCAGATACCGCTCGAACTCCCGGGCGATGGCCTCGCCGGACGCCTCGGGAAGCTCCGCGGTGTCCCGTGCCTCCTCCAGCGACTGGACGTACTCCGCCACCTCGCTGTCCTCGGCGGCCAGTTGGTCCACCCCGAGCTGCCAGGCCCGGGCGTCCTCGGCCAGTTCGCCCAGCGGGATCCGCAGACCGATCAGGTCCTCCAGGCGGTTGAGCAGTGCCAGCGTCGCCTTCGGGTTGGGCGGCTGCGACACGTAGTGCGGTACGGCGGCCCACAGGCTCACCGCGGGCACACCCGCGTGCGTACACGCCTCCTGGAGGATGCCGACGATGCCGGTCGGTCCCTCGTACCGCGTCTCCTCCAGATCCATCGTCCTGGCCAGGTCCGCGTCCGAGGTGACCCCGCTGACCGGCACCGGCCGGGTGTGCGGGGTGTCGCCGAGCAGCGCGCCCAGGATGACCACCATCTCCACGCCCAGCTCATGGGCGAAGCCCAGCAACTCGTTGCAGAACGAGCGCCAGCGCATGGACGGCTCGATGCCTCGGACCAGTACCAGGTCACGGGGCTTCTCGCCGCCGATCCGCACCACGGAGAGCCGGGTGGTCGGCCAGGTGATCTTGCGCAGGCCGCCCTCCATGAAGACCGTGGGCCGGTTGACCTGGAAGTCGTAGTAGTCCTCGGCGTCGAGCGCCGCGAACACCTCGCCCTTCCACTCCCGGTCCAGATGACCCACCGCTGTGGAGGCGGCGTCGCCCGCGTCGTTCCAGCCCTCGAACGCGGCCACCATGACCGGGTCGATCAGCTCGGGAACCCCCTCGAGCTCGATCACCCAGTGCCTCCTTCCGAAGTTCTCTCTTGTACGCACCAACCTTACGGCTTCACCGGTGCCCGCCCGCAGCCCCGTGCACGCTCCGCACACGCTCCGTGCACTTTTCCGCACCGGGTCATGGGCCAGGGAGCGTAGCCATTTCTCGCCCACCCTCCCGTCGATTCATCCGAGCTGTGGCCGTGAATTGACGTGAGGCTCTGGACGTCCGCACGTCAATGGCGCTATACATCGGATGACTGAAGAGATCCGATGTTCTTGTCCGTTCTCCTCTGTCTTCTCGAAGTTTCTTCTCAAAAGGGGCGTGCATGAGCCAGACCGTGACGGGGTTCGAGGTACACGACATCCGGTTCCCCACCTCGGAACAGCTCGACGGCTCGGACGCCATGAACCCCGACCCCGACTACTCGGCCGCCTACGTGGTGCTGCGTACCCAGGACGGCGCCGAGGGACACGGCTTCTGCTTCACCATCGGGCGCGGCAACGACATCACCGCCGCCGCCATCGAGGCGCTGCGCCCCTACGTCGTCGGAAGACCGGCGCCGCTCACCGCGGCCGACCTCGGCGCGCTCTACATCGAGCTGACCCACGACTCCCAACTGCGCTGGCTCGGCCC
This sequence comes from Streptomyces sp. NPDC059255, assembly GCF_042752355.1. Classification (NCBI taxonomy): domain Bacteria; kingdom Bacillati; phylum Actinomycetota; class Actinomycetes; order Kitasatosporales; family Streptomycetaceae; genus Streptomyces; species Streptomyces sp. NPDC059255. The sequence goes on along the minus strand of NZ_JBHYZP010000018.1, from coordinate 103,634 downwards.
CGAGAAGGGCGTCATGCACATGGCCGCGGGCGCCGTCGTCAACGCCGCCTGGGACCTGGCCGCCAGGAGCGCGGGACTGCCCGTCTGGGAGTTCCTCGCCACCATGACGCCGGAGGAACTGGTCTCGCTCGTCGACTTCCGCTACCTCACCGACGTCCTCACCCCGGACGACGCGCTGGCCATCCTGCGCGCCGCCGAACCCGGCCGCGCCGAGCGGACCGCCCTGCTGCGCGCCGAGGGCTACCCCGCCTACACCACCTCGCCCGGCTGGCTCGGCTACTCCGACAGCAAGCTGGTCGCCCTCGCGGAACAGGCCGTCGCCGACGGGTTCGAGCAGATCAAGCTCAAGGTCGGCGGCGATCTCGCCGACGACATCCGGCGGATGAAACTGGCCCGCGCCGCCGTCGGCCCCGACGTGCGGATCGCCGTCGACGCCAACCAGCGCTGGGACGTGCCCGAGGCGCTGCACCGGCTGGCCGCCCTCGCCCCGTACGACCCGCACTGGATCGAGGAGCCCACCAGCCCCGACGACATCCTCGGCCACGCCGCCGTACGGGCCGGCCAGCCGGTCAAGGTGGCCACCGGTGAGCACGTCGCCAACCGGGTCGTCTTCAAGCAGCTCCTCCAGGCCGGCGCCGTCGACTACGTCCAGATCGACGCGGCCCGCGTCGCCGGCGTCAACGAGAACCTGGCGATCCTGCTGCTCGCCGCCAAGTACGGCGTGCCCGTCTGCCCGCACGCCGGGGGCGTCGGCCTCTGCGAACTCGTCCAGCACCTCGCGATGTTCGACTACGTCGCCGTCTCCGGCACCCGGGAGGGCCGGGTCATCGAGTACGTCGACCACCTCCACGAACACTTCGCCGACCCCGTGGTGATCGTCTCGGGACGGTACGCCGCCCCCGGCACGCCGGGCTTCTCCGCCCGGATGCTCCCCGAGTCGATCGCCGCGCACCGCTACCCGGAAGGGCCCGTCTGGCAGGCCCGCCGCACCACCGAGGAGATCACTTCATGACGGCCGCACGTGACTTCGACGGGCTCTGCGCCCTGGTGACCGGCGGCGCTTCGGGCATCGGCGCGGCCATCGCGACCCTGCTCCTGGAGCGCGGTGCCTGGGTCGCCGTACTGGACCGGGACACCGCGGGGGCACCCGCCGGGACCCTGCCCCTGGCGGCGGACGTCACCGACGACGCCGCCGTGAAGGCCGCGGTCGACGCGGCGGCGGCGGAGTTCGGCGCCCTGCACACCCTCGTCTCCAACGCGGGGATCGGCGCCATCGGCACCGTCGAGGACAACCCGGACGACGAGTGGAGCCGCGTCCTCGACATCAACGTCCTCGGCATGGTCCGTACGGCCCGGCACGCCCTGCCCCATCTGCGCCACGCGGCCCTCGCCCGGCCCGGCGCCGTCTCCATCACCCACACCTGCTCCATCGCCGCCACCGCCGGGCTGCCGCAGCGCGCCCTGTACTCGGCGAGCAAGGGCGCGGTCCTCTCGCTGACCATGGCGATGGCCGCCGACCACGTACGGGAGGGCATCCGCGTCAACTGCGTCAACCCGGGCACCGCCGACACACCGTGGGTCGGCCGGCTGCTCGACCAGGCCCAGGACCCCGCCGCCGAGCGCGCCGCCCTGGAGGCGCGCCAGCCCACGGGACGGCTGGTCACCGCGGCCGAGGTCGCCGCGGCGGTCGCCTATCTCGCCGGGCCGGCCGCGGCGGCCGTCACCGGAACGGCGCTCGCCGTCGACGGCGGAATGCAGGGACTCCGCCTGCGCCCCGCCCCCTGAGGCTCCGGCCCGCCCCTGAAACCCCGCCCCCTGAGAACAGCGCACCCCGCACTCACACCGAAGTGACAAGGAACGTGACTTCCATGCCGGGACACACCGTGGGGCGCTCCCCACTCCGCAGACCCCGTACGGCCACCACCTCGGCCTGCGCCCTCTTACTTGTGCTCGTGGCGGCCCTGACGGGCTGCAACCGTGATCAGGAAGGCGGGAAGGGGAGCGACGGCGGCGCGGTCGGCATCGATCTGCCGCGCAGCGACAGCGACTTCTGGAACTCCTACCAGCAGTACATCGAGAAGGGCGTGAAGGCCGGCGAGGTCCGCGCGCTCCCGCTGACCAACTCGCAGAACGACATCGGAAAGCTCGTCTCGAACGTCCAGGTCTTCACCGATCAGGGCGCCAAGGCCGTCGTCATGGCCCCGCAGGACACCGGGGCGATCGCCGAGACGCTGAGCACGCTCGCCGAGAAGAAGATCCCCGTCATCAGCGTGGACACCCGCCCCGACCAGGGCGACGTGTACATGGTCGTACGGGCCGACAACCGCGCGTACGGCGAGAAGGCCTGCCAGTTCCTGGGCGAGCGGCTGAAGGGCAAGGGCAAGGTCGCCGAGTTCCAGGGCGACCTCGCCTCGATCAACGGCCGGGACCGCTCCGAGGCGTTCAAGAGCTGTATGGCCGAGAAGTTCCCCGGCATCAAGGTCTTCGAGCTGGCCACCGAATGGAAGGGCGACGTCGCCTCCGCCAAGCTCCAGTCCACCCTCGCCGCCCACCCCGACCTGGGCGGCATCTACATGCAGGCGGGCGGTGTCTTCCTCCAGCCCACCCTGGCGCTGCTGGAGCAGAAGAAGCTGCTCAAGGCGCCGGACGAGCCCGGACACATCGCGATCGTCTCCAACGACGGCATCCCCGAGGAACTCGACGCCATCCGCGCCGGGAAGATCGACGCCACCGTCTCGCAGCCGGCCGACCTCTACGCGACGTACGCGCTGTACTGGGCGAATCAGGCACTGGCGGGCAAGAAGCCCGCGGCCGGGCCGACCGACCACGGCTCCACGGTCATCAAGATCCCGGGCGGTTTCGAGGACCAGCTCCCCGCGCCGCTGGTGACCAAGGAGAACGTGGACGACCCGAAGCTGTGGGCCAACCAGCTCGACGCGGGGGAGTAGCCGTGGCACCGCCGAGCACATCCCCCGAGGCCACGGCGGCGGACGGCGGGATCGTCCCGCCGCCCGCCGTACGGGCCGAGGGCATCGTCAAACGCTTCGGGCCCACCGTCGCGCTCGCCGGGGTCGGCATCACCGTCGGCCCCGGCGAGTCGCACGCCCTCGTCGGCCGCAACGGCGCGGGCAAGTCCACCCTGGTCGGCGTCCTCACCGGGCTGCACCGGCCCGACGAGGGAGAGGTGCGCTTCGGCGGCGCGCCCGCGCCCGCCGCCGGGGACACCGCGGCCTGGCGGACCAAGGTCGCCTGCGTCTACCAGAAGCCGATGATCGTGCCCGATCTGACCGTCGCCGAGAACCTGTTCCTCAACCACTACGGGCTGACGGGCCCCGGCTCCCGCTCCGGCGGGGGCCGTCTCATCGACTGGCGCGGACTGCGCCGCCGCGCCCGCGACCTGCTCGCGGAGTACGGCGTCGAGGCCGACCCGGACGCCCGGGCCAAGGATCTCCCGGTAGAGCAGCGGCAGTTCGTCGAGATCGCGCGGGCCCTCTCCTTCGGCGCCCGGCTGATCATCCTCGACGAGCCCACCGCGCAGCTCGACGCCCGCGGCATCCAGCGGCTCTTCGTCAAACTCCAGGAACTGCGCGGCCAGGGCGTGGCGTTCCTCTTCATCTCCCACCATCTCCAGGAGGTGTACGACCTGTGCACCACCGTCACCGTCTACCGTGACGCGCGCCATGTCCTGACCGCCCCGGTCGACTCGCTCCCCCGTACGGAACTGGTGGCCGCGATGACCGGGGACGCCGCGCGGACGGCCGCCACCCGGGGCGCCCGGCGCGCGGACCTGCCGGACCCGGCGGGCGAGCCGCCCGTACTGGAGGTCGAAGGGCTCGCCCTCGCCGGGGAGTTCGGGCCGCTGGACCTCGCCGTGCACCCCGGCGAGGTGCTCGGGCTGGCCGGCGCCACGGCCGCCGGCACCACCGCGTTCGGCGAGACCCTGGCGGGGATGCGGGCGGCGACCGCGGGCCGGATCGCGGTGCACGGCCGTACGGTACGGCCGGGCAGCGTCCCGGACGCGCTGGACGCGGGCATCGGCTACATCCCCGAGGACCGGCACCGCCAAGGGCTGATCCCCGACCGCAGCGTCGCGGAGAACGCCACGCTCACGGTCACCGGCCAGCTCGGCCCGTGGGGGACCGTACTGCCCGGACGGACCCGGGAGTTCGCCCAGAACGTGATCGACTCACTGGACATCAGGACGCGCGGCCCCGGGCAGCCGGTCTCCGGCCTGTCGGGCGGCAACCAGCAGAAGGTCGTGGTCGCCCGCGCCCTGGCGCGCGGACCCGGCGCGCTCATCGCCGTACGGCCCACGGCGGGGGTCGACGTCAAGTCCAAGGACGCGCTCCTCGGCGTGGTGCGCAGGGTGGCCGACGAGGGCCGGGCGGCCATGATCATCTCCGATGAGCTGGACGATCTGCGGGTGTGCGACCGGGTGCTCGCCCTCTTCCACGGGCGGGTGGTGGCCTCGTTCGGGAGCGACTGGACCGACCGGGAACTGGTGGCGGCCATGGAAGGCGTGGGCGGCACGGAACGTACGGACGGCGCGCTGGGTGACGACGGCGCCGACGGCACACAGGTTACGGACGGCACACGGGTTATGGACGGCACACAGGTTACGGACGGCATACGGGTGACGGAGGACACGGACGGCATGGCGGGCACGGACGACACGGGAGAGCGGCGATGACGGACACTCTGCGGCCGCGGGTGGCGGCCGGCCCCGAGGAGACGAGCCCGCTCCACCGGCTCCGGCTGATCCGGTGGAGCGACTTCTCGCTCGTGCCGGTGATCCTGGTGCTGATGGTGATCGGCTTCATCGTCTCGCCGGTCTTCCTCACCTCCGGCAATCTGATCAGCGTCGTCCAGCAGTCCTCGGAGCTGAGCCTGCTCGTCCTCGGCCAGGCGCTGATCCTGATCTGCGGCCGGATGGACCTGTCGCTGGAGTCGACGATCGGGATCGCGCCCGTCATCGCCATGTGGCTGGTGCTCCCCTCGGAGGGCGGCCGGTTCCTCGGGCTCGGGCTGCTGCCCGTCTGGGCGGCCATCCCGGTCTGCCTGCTCGTCGGGATGGCCATCGGCGGGATCAACGGCTTCCTCATGCTGAAGCTGCGCGTCAACGGCTTCATCGCCACGCTCGGCATGCTCACCATGCTGCGCGGCCTCCACATCGGCATCACCGAGGGCAAGTCGATCACCGATGTGCCGGAGTCCTTCCGCTACCTCGGCAAGACCGACTGGCTGGGCGCCCCGGCCGCCGTCTGGATCTGCCTGGTGCTCTTCGCCGTGGGCGGCGCCGCGCTGGCCTGGCTGCGCCACGGACGGGCGCTGTACGCGATCGGCGGCAACCCGGAGGCGGCCCGCGCCGCCGGGATCCGGGTGGACCGCGTCACCTGGATCGTGCTGGCGATCGGCGGGCTGCTGGCGGCGTTCGCCGGCATCCTCTACACCGGTCACTACGGTTCGGTCGCGGCCACCCAGGGCAACGGCTGGATCTTCCAGGTCTTCGCGGCCGCGGTCATCGGCGGCATCAGCCTGAAGGGCGGGCGCGGCACGCTCTTCGGCGCGCTGACCGGGGTGCTCACCCTTCAGCTGGTGGTCAACGTGATGACGCTCGGCGGGGTGCCCGCGCTCTGGAACCAGTTCCTGAACGGCGCCATCATCATCGTCGCCCTGGTCATCTCCCGCTTCGCGAGCGGCGAGAAGCAGGACTGACCACCGCGCGTGTGTTCGGCCCCTCCACGGACACCGGGGACGGCCTCAGAGCGTGGACCTGAGCCACATCTCCACGCTCGCGATGTGGACCGTGGCCCAGGACCTGGCCGCCTCGGCGTCCCGGGCACGCAGCGCCGCGAGGATCGCCCGGTGTTCGTGGAGCGTACGGCTGACGGCGTCCTCCTGGGTCAGCCCGCGCCAGATCCTGGCCCGGGTGGTGGGCCCGGAGAGCCCGTCCAGCAGGGAGCACAGCACCGCGTTGCCGGACTGCCGCACGATCCCGTGGTGGAATTCCAGGTCGGCGGCGACCAGTTCCTCCACCGAGGGCTCCGGGCCGAGCGCGTCGAGCTGGGCGCCGAGCGCGTCCAGCTCCTCCTCGGTGATCCGGGAGCTCGCCAGCGCCGTGGCGGCCGGTTCGAGTATCCGGCGCACGGCGAGGAACTCCAGCACGGTGTCGTCCCGGTGGAAGTCCACCACGAAGCTGAGCGCCTCCAGCAGGAGCTGGGGGGCCAGGCTGGTCACGTACGTACCGTCGCCCTGCCGTACGTCGAGGATGCGGATGAGCGACAGGGCGCGCACCGCCTCGCGCAGCGAGTTGCGCGAGAGCCCCAGCTCGGCGGCGAGCTCGCTCTCCTTGGGCAGCCGGTCGCCCGGGCGCAGCGCGCCCGAGACGATCATCCCCTTGATCCGCTCGATGGCCTCGTCGGTGACAGCCATGGGCACCCCTCCAGACATCCGATGTATCGGCCCCCATTATGCGTCCCGAACCGCCCGAACGGCGCACGAAGAGGGACGCATCCGGAAGGATGCGCCCCTCTCCCCGCTCACGCACCGCACACGGTGCGCCTCACGCGCCGCACAGATGTGCTGATGTACGGCTCAGTCGCGCTTGCCCAGCAGGTCCTCCACCCGGGCCCGGACCTCGTCCGTGTCCAGGCCGCGGATCGTCAGCGTCGTACGCCGGCGCAGCACGTCGTCGACCGTCTCGGCCCACTCGTGGTCGCGCGCGTAGACGGCCTGGGCCCAGATCTCCGGCGCGTCCGGGTGGATCCGCTCGGCCAGCTCCGGGTACTCGTTCGCGAGGCGCACGATGTCGAAGGCGAGCGAGCCGTAGTGGGTGGCGAGATGGCGCGCGGTGTCCACGGCCATGGACGGGCCCGTACCGCCGCCGTCGATCAGCAGCCGGTGCGCGACCGCGTTCGGGCTGGCGATCCCGGGCAGCGGAAGCTTCTTCGGCAGGTGGGAGACCGGCTCCATGCCCTCGCCGAGCGGATGGCCCGGCAGGGTCGCCAGCTTGTGCATGACCGTACGGCCGATGTGGCGGAAGGTCGTCCACTTGCCGCCCGCGACCGAGAGCATGCCGCCGCGGCCCTCGGTCACGACCGTCTCGCGCTTGGCCTTGGAGGTGTCGCCGGGGCCGCCGGGCAGCACCCGCAGCCCGGCGAAGGAGTAGGTGATCAGGTCGCGCGAGAGCTGCTGGTCGCGGACGGAGAACGCCGCCTCGTCGAGGATCTGGTGGATGTCCTTCTCGTTGACCGAGACGTCCGCCGGCTCGCCCTCGTACTCCTCGTCCGTGGTGCCGAGCAGCAGCATGTCCTCCCAGGGGAGGGCGAAGGTGATGCGGTACTTGTCGATCGGGGTCGCCAGCGCGGCCTTCCAGGGGGAGGTGCGCTTGAGGACCAGGTGCGCGCCCTTGGAGAGCCGGATGGAGGGCGCCGCGTCCGGGTTCTCCATCCGCCGCAGGTGGTCGACCCAGGGGCCGGTCGCGTTGAGGACCAGCCGGGCGTCGACACCGAACTCCGTACCGTCGATCCGGTCGCGCAGCTCGGCGCCGGTGACCCGGCCCTGGGTGAAGCGCAGCCCGGTGACCGTGGCGTGGTTGAGGACGGTGGCGCCGGAGTCGACCGCGGCGCGTACGGTCATCAGCGCCATCCGCGCGTCGTTCATCTGGTCGTCGCCGTAGACGGCCACGGCCTTGAGGTTGTCCGTACGCAGCTCGGGCACGGCCTGGCGGGCCCTGGCCGGGCTGATCACATGGCCGACGCCGTCGCCGAACGCGGAGAGCGCGGAGTAGGCGAAGACGCCCGCGCCGAGCTTGGCCGCGCCGTGCGGGCCGCCCTTGTAGACGGGCAGATAGAAGGTGAGCGGGTTGGCCAGGTGCGGTGCCACCTGCCGGGACACCGCCCGCCGCTCGAAGTGGTTCTCCGCGACCAGCTTCACCGCGCCGGTCTGGAGGTAGCGCAGACCGCCGTGGAGGAGCTTGGAGGAGGCGGACGAGGTGGCGCCGGCGAAGTCGCCGCCGTCCACCAGGGCCACCCGCAGTCCCGACTGGGAGGCATGCCAGGCGGTGGAGATGCCCAGAATGCCGCCGCCTATCACCAGGAGGTCGTACGTCGCGTTGGACAGTTGTTCCCGGGTTTCGGCACGGCTCGGCAGGGAACCGCCGGCCGGGTGCGTCCCCAGGGCGGGGACGCTGTGCGGGCTGCTCATGTGTAACTCCTCTTCAGCTCATCCCGGCTCTCCCGCCGGTGGCTGTGTTCGGTCAGCTTGCGTCGACGTCGAGCCAGCCCTTGGTCCGCTCGACGGCCTTGAGCCAGCTCTTGTACTCGCGGTCACGGGTGGCCGCGTCCATCCGGGGGGTCCACTCGGCGGCCCGGCGCCAGTTGGCGCGCAGCGCGTCGGTGTCCGGCCAGAAGCCCACGGCCAGTCCGGCGGCGTAGGCGGCGCCGAGGCAGGTGGTCTCGGCGACCATCGGGCGCACCACGGGAGCGTCCAGGACGTCGGAGAGCGTCTGCATCAGCAGGTTGTTGGAGGTCATGCCGCCGTCGACCTTGAGCGAGGTCAGCTCGACACCGGAGTCCTTGGTCATGGCGTCGCTGATCTCCCGGGTCTGCCACGCCGTGGCCTCCAGCACCGCGCGGGCGATGTGCGCCTTGGTGACGTAACCGGTCAGACCGGCGATGACGCCGCGGGCGTCGGGGCGCCAGTGCGGTGCGAAGAGGCCGGAGAAGGCGGGCACGAAGTACGCGCCGCCGTTGTCCTCGACCGAGGAGGCCAGGGTCTCGATCTCGGCCGCGGAGTTGATCAGGCCCATCTGGTCGCGCATCCACTGCACCAGCGAGCCGGTGACGGCGATGGAGCCCTCCAGGGCGTACACCGCGGGCTCGTCCCCGATGCGGTAGCCGACCGTGGTCAGCAGGCCGTTGTACGAGTTGACGGGCTTGCCGGCGGTGTTCATCAGCATGAAGGTGCCGGTGCCGTACGTGGACTTGGCCTCGCCCTCGGCGAAACAGGTCTGGCCGAAGAGGGCCGCCTGCTGGTCTCCGAGCGCGGAGGCGACCGGGATCCCGTCCAGGACGCCGCCCTTGGCGGTGCCGTACACCTCGGCGGAGGAGCGGATCTCCGGCAGGATCGCGGCCGGGACCTGCATCGAGTCCAGGATCTTGGCGTCCCACTGGAGGGTGTGCAGGTTCATCAGCATCGTGCGGGAGGCGTTGGTGACGTCGGTGACGTGCACACCGCCGTCGGTGCCGCCGGTCAGGTTCCAGATGACCCAGGAGTCCATGGTGCCGAAGAGGATGTCGCCGCGCTCGGCGCGCTCGCGCAGCCCCTCCACGTTGTCCAGCAGCCAGCGTGCCTTCGGCCCGGCGAAGTAGCTGGCCAGCGGCAGCCCGGTCTCGCGCCGGAAGCGGTCCTGGCCGACGTTGCGGCCCAGCTCGCGGCAGAGCGCGTCGGTGCGGGTGTCCTGCCAGACGATGGCGTTGTGGACGGGCTCGCCGGTGTTCCTGTCCCACAGCAGCGTGGTCTCGCGCTGGTTGGTGATGCCGATGGCCTTGACGTCGGCCGAGGTGATCCCGGCCTTCTCGACGGCGCGGGCCACGACTTCTTGGACGTTGGTCCAGATCTCGGTGGCGTTGTGCTCCACCCAGCCCGGCTTCGGGAAGATCTGCTCGTGTTCCTTCTGGTCGACGGCGACGATCCGGCCGTCCCGGTCGAAGACGATGCACCGGCTCGACGTGGTGCCCTGGTCGATGGCCGCGATGAACGGTCCTGTGCCGTGGGAGGAGGTGGTGTTCGTGTCGCTCACGGGGTGCTCCTGCTCGGTTCGAAGAGAAGGTTCGGGAAAGGTCGCCTACGCGAGGGCCAAGTTGTAGTACCCACCGGCCAGCGCGGCGCCGATCAGCGGGGCGACGACCGGTATCCAGGCGTAGCTCCAGTCCGAGCCGCCCTTGTTGGGCAGGGGCAGGAGCGCGTGCACGATACGGGGGCCCAGGTCACGGGCCGGGTTGATGGCGTACCCGGTCGGGCCGCCCAGCGAGAGGCCGATGCCGACCACGACGAACGAGGTGATCAGCACGCCGAGGGTGCCGAGCCCGTCGCCGGAGTTGTTGAGGCCCTGCGTGAGGATCGCGATGACCAGCACGAACGTGGCGATGATCTCCGTCAGCATGTTCTGCACGACATTGCGGACCTCGGGGCCCGTGGAGAAGACACCGAGCACGGGTCCGGCCTGGGGAGCCGCCTTCTGGTCGACGAGCCCCTCGGTGGCGGGCTGCGCCGCGAGGATCTCCGGGTCGGTGAGATGGGCCTTGAACTGGCCCAGGTACGCCGCCCAGACCAGGAACGCGCCGATCATCGCGCCCAGCATCTGGGAGCCGATGTAGAGCGGTACGTCACCCCACGCGACGCCGCCCTTGATCGCGAGGCCGATGGTGACCGCCGGGTTGAGCAGGGCCCCGGAGATCGGTGCGGAGAGATACGCGCCGACCATGACGGCGAATCCCCAGCCGAAGCTGATGGCGACCCATCCCGCGTTGTGCGCCTTGGAGCGCTTGAGAACGACCGCGGCGACCACGCCGCCACCGAGCAGGATCAGCAGGGCGGTACCTGTGACCTCGCCTATGAAGATGTCGAAGTTGGACACCCGAACTCCTTCGTCCAGGGGGAGACAAACCTCCGGCTCACACCAGTGGTCCGCGCCTTCAGATGAGGGCGTTACCCGCCGGTCGCGTTGTCACACACTAACTCGTATTACCGGTACGTGTTCGACAATGCCGACCGTTGAACGGCAGTTTTGTCCGTGGGGCGACGTGCCGTCAAGGGTGCTGTGGTCGAAACCTCGCTCTTCGTGCTGCTCACTGCCGATGATCGGGCATTGCGCTCAGAACCGCCCGGCGCCGATGTCCCGGGACACCGCGCGGGCGCACTCCCGTACGGCCGCCACCAGCTCGGACCGCACCTCTCCCGAGGGGCAGATCCGTTCCACCGCGCCGGTGATCGCGATCGCCCCGACCGGCATCTTCCGCCGGTCGTGGATGGGTGCCGCCACCGCGGCCACGCCCTCCCAGGTCTCCTCGACGTCGGCGGCCCAGCCGCGCGCCCTGGTCAGATCGAGCACCGCCTCGAAATCCGCCAAACCGGTGATCGTCCTGGGCGTGAAAGCCGTCCGCTCTCTCTCGACGGCCTCGCTGTGGGCCACCGGGTCGTACGCCGAGAGCACCTTGCCCAGTGCCGTGGAGTGCATCGGCTGCATGGCCCCCACCTCCAGGACCTGCCGGCTGTCGTCCGGGCGGAAGACATGGTGGACGATGAGCACGCCCTGCTGGTGCACCACCCCGAGATGGACGCTCTCGCCGCTGGAGCGGGCCAGGTCGTCCGTCCAGACCAGGGCGCGGGAGCGCAGCTCGTGCACGTCCAGATAGCTGTTCCCGAGCCGCAGCAGCTCGGCGCCGAGCTGGTAGCGGCCCGACGCGGCGTCCTGCTCGACGAACCCCTCCGCCTGCAGCGTGCGCAGAATCCCGTGCGCCGTCCCCTTGGCCAGACCCACCGAGGCGGCGATGTCGGAAAGACCGAGCCGCCGCTCGCCGCCCGCGAGCAGCCTGAGCATCGCCGCCGCCCGTTCCAGCGACTGGATGTTCTTCGCCATGGGCCCCAGACCTCCCCGTCCTGTTCGACAATGCTGAACACTATCGGTCGATGCCGACCTTCTCTCTCTGTCGAGAGGATCTGTCAAGTCCCGGCGCGCCGAATGTCGCAAAGGAACAGGATGCCGTCCGCCCGCTGGGACGACGCACCGTGACGGCGCCCGCCCGGCTACGCTGGCCCCGTGTGCCTGCCATCAGGACACGCAGAAGCCGACAGCCGTCGCAGCCCCGGGAGTACTTACATGGCCTCGTCGCCGACCCCCATCACCGACAGCCGGACCCGTATCGCAGCCCTGAGAGAGGCGCTCGCCACCCGTGTGGTGGTGGCCGACGGCGCGATGGGCACGATGCTCCAGGCGCAGGATCCGACGATGGAGGACTTCCAGGATCTGGAAGGCTGCAACGAGATCCTCAACGTGACGCGCCCGGACATCGTCCGCTCCGTCCACGAGGAGTACTTCGCGGTCGGCGTCGACTGCGTCGAGACGAACACCTTCGGTACGAACTACGCCGCGCTGGCGGAGTACGACATCCCCGAGCGGGTCCACGAGCTGGCCGAGGCGGGCGCGCGGATCGCCCGCGAGGTGGCCGACGAGTTCACCGCCTCCACCGGCCGGCAGCGCTGGGTCCTCGGCTCCATGGGTCCCGGCACCAAGCTCCCCACGCTCGGCCACGCCCCGTACCTCACGCTCCGCGACGCCTACCAGCAGAACGCCGAGGGCCTGATCGCCGGCGGCGCCGACGCCCTGCTCGTGGAGACCACGCAGGACCTGCTGCAGACCAAGGCCGCCGTCCTCGGCGCCCGCCGCGCCCTGAAGGCCACCGGCGCCGACCTGCCGGTCATCTGCTCCGTGACGGTGGAGACGACCGGCACGATGCTGCTCGGCTCCGAGATCGGCGCGGCCCTGACCGCGCTGGAACCGCTCGGCATCGACATGATCGGCCTGAACTGCGCCACCGGCCCCGCCGAGATGAGCGAGCACCTGCGCTACCTCGCCCGGCACTCCCGGATCCCGCTCTCCTGCATGCCCAACGCGGGCCTCCCGGTCCTCGGCAAGGACGGCGCGCACTACCCGCTGTCCCCGTCGGAGCTGGCCGACGCGCAGGAGACCTTCGTCCGCGAGTACGGGATGTCCCTGGTCGGCGGCTGCTGCGGTACGACACCGGAGCACCTGCGCCAGGTCGTCGAGCGGGTACAGGGCGCCGCCCTCACCGAGCGCACTCCGCACCCCGAGCCGGGCGCCGCCTCGCTCTACCAGACCGTGCCCTTCCGCCAGGACACCTCGTACCTCGCCATCGGCGAGCGGACCAACGCCAACGGGTCGAAGAAGTTCCGCGAGGCCATGCTGGCGGGCCGCTGGGACGACTGCGTGGAGATGGCCCGCGACCAGATCCGCGAGGGCGCCCACCTGCTGGACCTCTGCGTCGACTACGTCGGACGGGACGGCGTCGCCGACATGTCCGAGCTGGCCGGCCGGTTCGCCACCGCCTCCACCCTGCCGATCGTGCTCGACTCCACCGAGCTGCCCGTGCTCCGGGCCGGCCTGGAGAAGCTCGGCGGGCGCGCCGTCATCAACTCGGTCAACTACGAGGACGGCGACGGCCCCGAGTCGCGCTTCACCCAGGTCACCGAGCTGGCGGTCGAGCACGGCGCCGCGCTGATCGCGCTCACCATCGACGAGGAGGGCCAGGCCCGTACCGTCGAGCACAAGGTCGCCGTCGCCGAGCGCCTGATCACCGACCTCACCACCAACTGGGGCGTGCACGAGTCGGACATCCTCATCGACTGCCTCACCTTCACCATCTGCACCGGGCAGGAGGAGTCGCGGGGTGACGGCATCGCCACCATCGAGGCCATCCGCGAGCTGAAGAGCCGTCACCCCGACGTCCAGACCACCCTGGGCCTGTCGAACATCTCCTTCGGCCTCAACCCGGCCGCCCGTATCGTGCTCAACTCCGTCTTCCTGGACGAGTGCGTCAAGGCGGGACTGGACTCCGCGATCGTCCACGCCTCGAAGATCCTGCCCATCGCCCGGCTGGACGAGGAGCAGGTCAAGGTCGCCCACGACTTGATCTACGACCGGCGCTCCGAGGGGTACGACCCGCTCCAGCGGCTCATGGAGCTGTTCGAGGGCGTCAACACCAAGTCCATGAAGGACGGCCGCGCCGAGGAACTCCTCGCGCTGCCGCTGGAGGAGCGCCTCCAGCGCCGCATCATCGACGGAGAGAAGAACGGCCTGGAGGCCGACCTCGACACGGCGCTGGAGACCCGGCCCGCCCTCGACATCGTCAACGACACGCTGCTGGAAGGCATGAAGGTCGTCGGTGAGCTGTTCGGCTCCGGCCAGATGCAGCTGCCGTTCGTCCTCCAGTCCGCCGAGGTCATGAAGACCGCGGTGGCCTACCTGGAACCCCACATGGAGAAGTCGGACGCCGAGGGTAAGGGCACCATCGTGCTCGCCACCGTCCGTGGCGACGTCCACGACATCGGCAAGAACCTCGTCGACATCATCCTCTCCAACAACGGCTACAACGTGGTCAACCTGGGCATCAAGCAGCCCGTCGCCGCGATCCTGGAAGCCGCCGAGGAGCACCGGGCCGACGTCATCGGCATGTCCGGGCTGCTCGTGAAGTCGACCGTGATCATGAAGGAGAACCTGGAGGAGCTGAACCAGCGCAGCATGGCCGCCGACTACCCGGTCATCCTCGGTGGCGCGGCGCTCACCCGGGCCTATGTCGAGCAGGACCTGCACGAGATCTACGAGGGCGAGGTCCGCTACGCCCGCGACGCGTTCGAGGGCCTGCGCCTGATGGACGCGCTGATCGCCGTCAAGCGCGGGGTCCCCGGCGCCACCCTCCCGGAGCTGAAGCAGCGCCGCGTCAAGGCGACCGCGAACGCCGTGGTGGAGGAGCGCCCCGCGGAGGGCGCGGCCCGCTCCGACGTCTCCGTCGACAACCCCGTGCCCACCCCGCCGTTCTGGGGCACCCGCGTCGTCAAGGGCATCCAGCTCAAGGAGTACGCCTCCTGGCTGGACGAGGGCGCGCTCTTCAAGGGCCAGTGGGGGCTGAAGGAGTCCCGCAAGGGCGGCCCCAGCTACGAGGAGCTGGTCGAGACCGAGGGCCGGCCCCATCTGCGCGGCTGGCTGGACCAGTTGCAGACCCGGAACCTGCTGGAGGCGGCCGTCGTCTACGGCTACTTCCCCTGCGTCTCGAAGGGCGACGACCTCATCCTGCTCGGTGAGGACGGCTCCGAGCGCACCCGCTTCACCTTCCCGCGCCAGCGCCGCGGCCGGCGCCTCTGCCTGGCGGACTTCTTCCGCCCGGAGGAGTCCGGCGAGACGGACGTCGTCGGCCTCCAGGTCGTCACCGTCGGCTCGAAGATCGGCGAGGCGACCGCGGAGCTGTTCGAGGCCAACTCCTACCGCGACTACCTCGAACTGCACGGGCTCTCCGTCCAGCTCGCGGAGGCGCTCGCCGAGTACTGGCACGCCCGGGTCCGCTCCGAGCTGGGCTTCGCCGGTGAGGACCCCTCCGATGTCGAGGACATGTTCGCCCTGAAGTACCGGGGTGCGCGCTTCTCGCTCGGTTACGGCGCCTGCCCCGACCTGGAGGACCGCGCGAAGATCGCGGAGCTGCTGGAGCCCGAGCGGATCGGCGTACAGCTCTCGGAGGAGTTCCAGCTCCACCCCGAGCAGTCCACCGACGCCATCGTCATCCACCACCCCGAGGCGAAGTACTTCAACGCACGCTGAGACCTGGGGCCGGCCCGCGCCCGCACGTGCCGGCACCCGGTTCGCCGCGCCCCGCCCCACCCGGAGGAAACCGGGCGGCGCGGGGCGCGGACGGGTCGTACACTTGTCGGTCCAGCGCAGGCCGGTCGCCTGTCCCGGCGGGGATCCCCCGTGGGGCGGATGACCGGCCTTCTCGTCCCTCACGGAGGTGTGCCGGATGACCAGTACGGTCCCCGCGTCCTTGACCCGAACGGCCGAAGGGTCCGCCCTTCAGGCCGTCCTGCTCGACATGGACGGCACTCTGGTCGACACCGAGGGGTTCTGGTGGGACGCGGAGGTGGAGGTCTTCAAGGACCTCGGCCATGTCCTCGACGAGGCCTGGCGCGACGTGGTGGTCGGCGGGCCCATGAGCCGCAGCGCGGGCTTCCTCATCGAGGCCACCGGCGCCGACATCGCCCTCCCCGAGCTGACCGTCCGGCTCAACGACGCCTTCGAGGACCTCATCGGACGGGGCGTCCCCCTGATGCCCGGGGCGCTCCGGCTGCTCACCGAGCTGTCCGCGCACGAGGTGCCCACCGCGCTGGTCTCCGCCTCGCACCGGCGCATCATCGACCGCGTCCTGACCTCCCTGGGGCCGGAGTTCTTCGCGCTCACCGTCGCGGGCGACGAGGTGCCCCGTACGAAGCCGCACCCGGACCCGTACCTGCTGGCCGCGCGCGGTCTGGGCGCCGATCCGGCGCGGTGCGCGGTCATCGAGGACACCGCCACCGGAGTGGCCGCCGCCGAGGCCGCCGGGTGCCGGGTCGTCGCAGTACCGTCGGTGGCACCGATCGCCCCGGCGCACGGACGGACGGTGGTGGGCTCCCTCGAAGAGGTGGACCTGGTATTCCTGCGCGGTCTGATGACGCACGGGGACCGCACCGTGCACTGAGCGTCGCCATGAAATGCGCGACGGGAACTGTCGGCATTGGCCCGGATATTTTCCGTCACTTCACGTGGCGCATTCATGATCCCCGTAAAAGGGCGACGGAGTGACCTTTATCACCTGCGCACTCATCGACAGGGGCGCCAGGTGCTGATCCATGGCCGACACCGGTGGGGCTGCCTGTGCCCATGTGTCCCGCTTTGGGGAGGCCCGGAGGAAAGGCCGCCCCACCCGGATATCGACGCGCCGCTATTTCCGATCACTGTGTGATTGCGATGCCGATCAGGCCGGTTCCGGCATTACCGGCGCGTCCGACTAATCTCGTCGCGAGCACTTCGCCGTATCAACGAGCGTGTCCGCGACGGCCACCAAGTCGCCATGTACACAGGACCGATCGCCCTGTATCCCGGCCCGATCGCACTGCCCCGACCGGGTGGAGGCGGAGTCTCGTCAACACCGCTGTATCTCAGTGCCGGATGAGGGAGTACGTCCAGGATGAACCGCAAGACTTTGGCGCTGTCGGCCGCGCTCGGCCTGCTCGTGCCCGTGCTCGCCGGTTGTGGCGGCTCGGACGGTGGCTCCGGCGGCGGTGAAGCCATTGTCGTGGGCACGACGGACCAGTACATCGCCACGGAGGACGGCCCCGCACCCCTGGATCCGGCGTTCGCGTACGACACCGGTACCTGGAACGTGCTGCGGCAGGTCGTCCAGACGCTGGTGGCCGTCCCGCGCGGCGGCGGCAAGCCGGTGCCCGACGCGGCGTCCGAGTGCGGCTTCACGGACCGCGCGAACGAGAGCTACCGCTGCACGCTGCGCGAGGGGCTGAAGTTCCCCGGGGGCGACGCCATCACCGCCGACGACGTGAAGTTCTCCATCCAGCGCGCCCTGGACATGAAGGGCGAGAACGGTGTCGGCACGCTGCTGAGCAACATCGACACGATGGAGTCCGACGGCGCTCGCCAGATCGTCTTCCACCTCAAGTCGCCGGACGCGACCTTCCCCTACAAGCTCACCACCCCGGTCGCCGGCATCCTCAACCCCAAGGACTACCCGGCGAAGAAGGTCAGGACCGGCTTCGAGCTCAGCGGATCGGGCCCGTACACCCTGAAGACCGAGGTCAAGGGCGACGCGGTCGTCAAGGCCATCTTCACCAAGAACCCGGACTACAAGGGCAGCGTCAAGCTCCAGAACGACAAGGTCGAGCTGCGGCCCTTCAAGACCCCCGACGACATGGGCAAGGCGCTCTACGACGGCGACATCGACATGATGACCCGCGCCATGTCGCCCCAGCAGGTCGAGGCACTGATCGAGAAGCCCCGGGAGGACGTCCAGCTCACCGAGATGCCCGGGCTGGAGATCCGCTACCTCGTGTTCAACACCGACACCCCGCTCGTCAAGAAGAAGGCGGTACGCCAGGCGATGGCGTACACCGTCGACCGCGGTCAGCTCGTGACCGAGGCGTACGGCGCCATGGCCGAGCCGCTGTACTCGCTCGTCCCGTCGAGCGTGGCCACCCACACGAACCCGTTCTTCAACAAGTACGGCGACGGTGACGTCACCAAGGCGGCGCAGCTCCTGGAGGAGGCGGGCATCACCACGCCGGTGAAGCTGACGCTGGACTACACCACCGACCACTACGGCTCGGCCACGCAGAAGGAGTTCGAGACCCTCCGGGACCAGCTCAACGCCAGCAAGCTCTTCGATGTCGACATCAAGGGCACCGAGTGGTCGGAGTTCCGGCCGAACGGGCGGAAGGGCGAGTACACCGTCTACGGGATGGGCTGGTTCCCCGACTTCCCGGACCCGGACACCTACGTCGGTCCCTTCTTCGACCAGCCCAACTTCCTGGAGAACCCGTACGACAACGTCAAGATCCGCACCGAACTCCTCCCGGAGTCGCGGAAGCAGGCCGACCGCAGCGCGGCCACCAAGACGTTCGGTGAGATGCAGAACCTCGTCGCCGAGGAGGTCCCCTTCCTGCCGCTCTGGCAAGGCAAGCAGTACGTGGCGTCCCGGACCGAGATCTCCGGAGTGGAGTGGGCGGTCAACTCGTCCGCCGAACTGCACCTGTGGGAGCTCGGCCACGGAAACTGATCCACCGCACGCCGACGTACGAGAGGAGGGCCCCCGGGACACCCCGGGGGCCCTCCTCCGTCGTCATCACCCGTCAGGAGGCGCGCGACGGGCGCCCCCACGGCCGCTGCCGGGCTACTGGGCGCCGGGGCGCACCAGCCCGCTCTCGTACGCGTACACCGCCGCCTGGACCCGGTCGCGCAGGCTCAGCTTCGTCAGCACGTGCCCCACATGGGTCTTGACGGTCGTCTCGCTGACGAACAGGTCCGCCGCGATCTCCGCGTTGGACAGCCCGCGCGCCACCAGCTTCAGCACCTCCACCTCACGGTCGGTGAGGGTGTGCAGGGTGTCGGGGACCGGCTCCTCACCCGAAGGGAGGTGGTCCGCGTACTTGTCGAGCAGCCGGCGCGTGATGCTCGGCGCGAGCATCGCCTCGCCCGCCGCCACCACTCGGATGGCCTGCACCAGTTCATTGGCGGGCGCGTCCTTCAGCAGGAAGCCGCTGGCCCCCGCGCGCAGCGCCTCCACCACGTACTCGTCGAGGTCGAAGGTGGTCAGCACCAGCACCTTGGCCGGGCCGTCCCGGCCCGGGCCGGTGATCTGACGGGTGGCCTCCACCCCGTCCATCCGCGGCATCCGGATGTCCATCAGGACCACATCGGGCTGGAGCGCGCGCACCTGGTCGATGGCCTGGAGGCCGTCCCCGGCCTCGCCGACGACCGCGATGTCCTGCTCGGCCTCCAGGATCATCCGGAAGCCGGTGCGCAGCAGTGGCTGGTCGTCGACCAGTAGGACGCGGACTGTCACGGGTGAACTCCTTCAATAGACAGCCCCATTCTGCCCTGAGCCCCCCCCGCCCCGGGTCAGCCGGGCGCGGGGGCCTCGACCGGGGCCGCCGGCGCCGGCACGCTCAGCGGATAGACCGGTGGCGTGCCGCCGAACTCCGGACATACCGCCTGGTGGTCGCACCAGCCGCAGAGCTTCGAGGGCCGGGGCCGCCAGTCGCCGGTCTCCGTGGCCAGCTCGATCGCCTGCCAGAGCGCCAGCAGCTTGCGCTCCACCCGCTCCAGATCCGCCTCCACCGGGTCGTACGTCACGACCTCGCCGCTGCCCAGGTAGACCAGCTGGAGCCGGCGCGGCAGCACCCCCTTCAGCCGCCGCACCACCAGGGCGTAGAACGTCATCTGGAACCGCGCGCCCTCCGCGTACTCCGGACGCGGCGCCTTGCCCGTCTTGTAGTCGACGATCCGCACCTCGCCCGTGGGCGCGACGTCCACCCGGTCGATCACCCCGCGCAGCCGCAGCCCCGACTCCAGCTCCGTCTCGACGAAGAACTCACGCTCCGCCGGCTCCAGACGCGTCGGGTCCTCCAGCGAGAACCAGCGCTCCACCAGCCGCTCCGCCTGCCCCAGCCACGCCGCCAGCCGCTCGCCCGCAGCGCCCTCGGCGCCCGCAGTGCCCGCAGTGCCCTCGGGGGACTCCGCGAACAGTTCGCCCAGCTCGGGCCGGGCGGTCAGCAGCCGGTCCCACTGACCGGGCACCAGCGCCTTGGCCCGCGCCGCCGTGCGCTCCCCGGCCGGGGCGTCGAAGAGCCGCTCCAGCACCGCGTGCACCAGAGTGCCGCGCGTCGCCGCCTCGCTCGGCTTCTCCGGCAGCTTGTCGATCACCCGGAATCTGTACAGCAGCGGGCACTGCATGAAGTCGCTCGCACGCGACGGCGACAGCGAAGTGGGCGGCTTGCTCGTCCTCATGACGCAGACCCTACGGCCCGCCACCGACAGCAAGCCGAATACCATCGACTACAGAGCCACTCGCACCACATCGAGCGAGCGACGCCGCCGACGAAGGGAACCCGTGAAAGAGGACGACGAGAGCGGCGAAGGCAGGCTGCCGCAGCCCGGCAAGGGGGACACGGGCCCCGGTGGCAAGCCGCCGCGCCGTGAAGACCCCGGCGGTGGCATTCTCATGGGCCGCCCCTTCGGCGTGCCTGTTTACGTCGCCCCGAGCTGGTTCCTGGTGGCCGCGCTCATCACCTGGATCTTCGGCGGCCAGCTCGAACGCGTCCTGCCCGAGCTGGGGAACCTGAGGTATCTGGTCTCCCTGTTCTTCGCGGTCGCCTTCTACGCCTCCGTACTCGTCCACGAGCTGGCCCACACCGTCGCGGCGCTCCGCTTCAAGCTGCCCGTGCGCCGGATCCAGCTCCAGTTCTTCGGCGGGGTCTCCGAGATCGAGAAGGAGTCCGAGACACCGGGCCGGGAGTTCGTCCTCGCGTTCGTCGGACCGCTCCTCTCCCTGGTCCTCGCGGGCGTCTTCTACCTCGGCCTGTTCGCCGTCGAGCCCCGCACGGTCCCCGGCGTCCTGCTCGCGGGACTGATGATCTCCAACCTGATCGTCGCCGTCTTCAACCTGCTGCCCGGCCTCCCGCTGGACGGCGGCCGGATGCTGCGCGCGGTCGTCTGGAAGATCACCGGCAAGCCCATGAGCGGCACCGTCGCCGCCGCCTGGGTCGGCCGCGCGCTCGCGGTCACCGTCCTCATCGGCCTCCCGCTCCTCACCCGTACGGGTGCACTCGGCACGTCCGCCGCGAACGTCGGCGGCATGGAGACCGTCACGGACGCGCTGCTCGCGGCGATCCTCGCCGCCATCATCTGGACCGGCGCCGGCAACAGCCTGCGGATGGCCAGGCTCCGCGAACACCTCCCCGAACTCCAGGCCCGCGCCCTCACCCGCCGCGCGGTCCCCGTCGAGTCCGCCACCCCCCTCTCCGAGGCGCTCCGCCGCGCCAACGAGGCGGGCGCCCGCGCCCTGGTGGTCGTGGACGGCCAGGGCGCCCCGACGGCCCTCGTACGGGAGTCCGCGATCGTCGGCGTCCCGCAGCACCGCCGCCCCTGGGTCGCGGTGAGCGGCCTCGCCCAGGACCTCACGGAGGGCATGAAGGTCCCGGCGGACCTCGCGGGGGAGGCGCTCCTGGAACGCCTCAGGGCGAGCCCGGCGACGGAGTACCTGGTGCTGGAGGAGACGGGCGAGATCTACGGCGTCCTGTCGACGGCCGACGTGGAACGGGCCTTCGTCAGCGCGATGGCCCGGCCTCAGTGATTTTGCGGGCACCGTCGACGGTGCCCGCGGCCGGAGGCCGCTGATGGGCTCGGTCAGCGCCCGGAGGCGAACCGAGCCCTCAAAAAGAGGGGCTAAGCTTCGAACATGTCCGAACCGACCGGTGCCGCCCGACGACGCGGCCCCTTCAAGGTCGGGGACCAGGTCCAGCTCACCGACCCCAAGGGACGCCACTACACGTTCACGCTCGAAGCCGGGAAGAATTTCCACACCCACAAAGGGTCCTTCCCGCACGACGAGCTGATCGGTGCTCCCGAGGGCAGTGTTGTCCGTACCACGGGGAACGTCGCCTATCTCGCGCTGCGCCCCCTGCTCCCCGACTATGTCCTGTCCATGCCCCGCGGTGCCGCCGTGGTCTATCCGAAGGACGCCGGCCAGATCCTGGCCTTCGCCGACATCTTCCCCGGCGCCCGCGTCGTCGAGGCCGGTGTGGGTTCCGGCTCGCTCAGCAGTTTTCTGCTGCGGGTCATCGGCGATCAGGGCATGCTGCACTCGTACGAGCGCCGCGAGGACTTCGCGGACATCGCGCGGCAGAACGTGGAGCGCTACTTCGGCGAGCCGCACCCCGCCTGGACGCTGACGGTCGGTGACCTTCAGGACAATCTGTCGGACACGGACGTCGACCGCGTCATTCTGGACATGCTGGCTCCGTGGGAGTGCGTGGAGGCGGTCTCCAAGGCGCTCGTTCCCGGCGGCATCCTGTGCGCCTATGTCGCGACGACGACGCAACTGGCCCGTACGGTCGAGACGATCAGGGAGTTCGGCACGTTCAACGAGCCGGCCGCCTGGGAGTCGATGATCCGCAACTGGCATGTGGAGGGGCTGGCCGTGCGGCCGGACCACCGGATGATCGGGCACACCGGCTTCCTGGTCACGGCCCGCCGCCTCGCGGACGGTGTCGAGCCGCCGCTGCGCCGCCGCCGTCCCGCCAAGGGGGCGTACGGCGAGGACTACAGCGGTCCGGGCAGTGCGAGCGGCGGAGCCGCCCGCTGACCGCCACGGGCTGTCAATCGCCTACCGCCGCCGCCCAGTTCCCGCTCCGTACGGGGGAACTGGGCGGCGGCATCTTTACGTTGGGCATACGCACCGCATACGCACCGCATACGCACCCCGCTGTTCCGCCACCGTGTGACGTGTGGCACGATGCTGACTCCCTCCCACACCGTTGGTTACTCACCGGCACCGGCCTCACAGGAGACACCCCGCGTGCAGCTCTCCGACGCTCCGGACCTCGCGCACACCCGGCCCCGCCCCATCCACTGGCTCGCGACGGCGACCGCCATGGCCGCTGTCGTGGCGCTGGCGGGGCTGCTCCAGCCGGGGCCCGCCACCGCGTCCCAGACCGGCCCGGACGGCCTGAGAAAGGCCGCTGGGCCCGCCGAGGCGGCCCCGCTGCCCGCCCCCGACCCCGCGGGCGCCGACTTCCCGCTGGAGTGCGGGCCGGCCGGCACGGTGGTCACCCAGAAGGCCACCGGGGATCTCGACGGGGACGGCACCCCGGAGACCGTCGCGGTGGTCCGCTGCGACGCCGGCTCGGGGACCCCGCCGAGCGGGGTGTTCGTGCTGACGCGTACGGAGGGGGGCGCGCCCCGCGTCGTGGCCACTCTGGTGGACCCCGCGGACAAGCGGACCGTCGGGCCCGAGCTCACCGTGCGCGACGGTGTGATCCTGGCCACGCTCTTCGGCTACTCGGGGCCCTCCGTGCCGAGCTGCTGCCCGGACCAGGAGGACCGGGTCTCCTGGCAGTGGAGGAACGGCGCCTTCGTCCGGACCGAGCTGCCCGAAGCGCGCCGTAGCTGAGCGCTCGCTCCGGGTGCCCGGCGCCGCGGCGGACGGAGTCGCGGCGCCCGGAGCCGGTCAGGCCGCGTCCGGGCCGTACACCTCCACCTGGTCCGCCACTCTGCGTACATGGATGCAGTCACCGGGACACTCCCTGGCCGAATCCACCACGTCGGTCAGCAGCGGCAGCGGTACACGGGTGGTCGCGCCGGGTGACTGGAGCAGCTCGTCGTCGGCGCTCTTCACATAGGCCAGGCCGTCGATGTCCAGCTCGAAGACGTCCGGCGCGTACTGGGCGCAGATTCCGTCGCCGGTGCACAGGTCCTGGTCGATCCAGACCTCCAGCGGCTCACCGGTCCCGGTGACGCCTTCGGTGGGAGCCTCCTGCTGCACGCTCATCTCTCCTGCCGTTTGTCCGCGCCGGACGGCGCGTGACGGGGTAAGTCGCGCCAGCCCTGACGGGTGTTGAACACTTCGACGATACAACCGGCAGCTTTCCGATGTTCCTGGGTGGGTATTCCCCTGGCGTGAGGGAGAGCGCAAGGGTGAAGATCGGTCACACCCCGACCGTCTTTGTGATCTAGGGGTTTCAATCATCACCCACCCAGGTAGGGTCAGGAAGCGTCCAGCTCCCCTTGGAGGAGGTGAGGACCGTGGCAGCCCACGACGACGACATCAACCGCGGCATCCGGCCCGGGCGGGGGTCAGAAGACCCAGCCGGCCAGGTTGCCTATCTCGAGCAGGAAATCGCCGTCCTGCGACGTAAGCTCGCCGACTCTCCGCGGCACACGAGAATTCTCGAAGAGCGGATCGTCGAGTTGCAGACGAACCTGGCGGGTGTATCCGCGCAGAACGAGCGGCTCGCCAATACGCTGCGTGAGGCCCGCGACCAGATCGTGGCCCTCAAGGAAGAGGTCGACCGGCTCGCCCAGCCGCCGGCCGGCTTCGGTGTCTTCCTGCAGTCCAATGAGGACGGCACGGCCGACATTTTCACCGGGGGCCGCAAGCTCCGGGTGAATGTCAGTCCCGGCGTCGAGCTCGACGAGCTCCGGCGCGGCCAGGAAGTCATGCTCAACGAGGCGCTCAATGTGGTCGAGGCCATGGAATTCGAGCGTGCCGGGGACATCGTCACCCTCAAGGAGATCCTTGAGGACGGCGAGCGCGCCCTGGTCATCGGGCACACCGACGAGGAACGGGTGGTGCGGCTCGCGGAGCCACTCCTGGACATCACCATCCGCCCCGGCGACGCCCTGCTGCTCGAACCGCGCTCCGGCTATGTCTATGAAGTGGTTCCCAAGAGCGAGGTCGAGGAGCTGGTCCTCGAAGAGGTCCCGGACGTCGATTACGACAAGATCGGCGGCCTCGGCGGCCAGATCGAGATGATCAGGGACGCCGTCGAGCTTCCTTACCTCCACCCGGACCTCTTCAAGGAACACGAGCTGAGGCCGCCGAAGGGCATCCTGCTCTACGGTCCGCCCGGCTGCGGCAAGACGCTGATCGCCAAGGCGGTGGCCAATTCCCTCGCCAAGAAGGTCGCCGAGGTGACCGGGCGTCCGGCGGGGAAGAGCTATTTCCTCAACATCAAGGGTCCCGAGCTGCTCAACAAGTACGTCGGTGAGACCGAGCGCCACATCCGCCTGGTCTTCCAGCGTGCCCGGGAGAAGGCGAGCGAGGGCACTCCCGTCATCGTCTTCTTCGACGAGATGGAATCCCTCTTCCGCACCCGCGGCTCCGGTGTCAGCTCGGACGTGGAGAACACCATCGTCCCGCAGCTCCTCGCCGAGATCGACGGGGTGGAGGGCCTGGAGAACGTCATCGTCATCGGCGCCTCCAACCGCGAGGACATGATCGACCCCGCGATCCTGCGGCCCGGCCGGCTCGATGTGAAGATCAAGATCGAGCGTCCGGACGCGGAGGCGGCGAAGGACATCTTCGCGAAGTACCTGACGCCCACGCTGCCGCTGCACGTGGACGACATCTCCGAGCACAACGGATCCAAGGACGCCGCGGCCCACGGGATGATCCAGTCCGTCGTGGAGCAGATGTACGCGGAGTCCGAGGAGAACCGCTTCCTGGAGGTCACGTACGCCAACGGTGACAAGGAAGTCCTCTATTTCAAGGACTTCAACTCCGGCGCGATGATCCAGAACATCGTGGACCGGGCCAAGAAGATGGCGATCAAGGCCTTCCTCGACCACAACCAGAAGGGCCTCCGGGTCTCCCATCTCCTCCAGGCGTGCGTGGACGAGTTCAAGGAGAACGAGGACCTGCCGAACACCACCAACCCGGACGACTGGGCCCGTATCTCCGGCAAGAAGGGCGAGCGGATCGTCTTCATCCGCACCCTGGTGACCGGAAAGCAGGGCGCGGACACCGGACGCTCGATCGACACGGTGGCGAACACCGGTCAGTACCTGTAGAGCGCGGACCGGCTGCGGATGCCTCGGAGGGCATCCGCAGCCGGCTGCTTTCCCCGCACCTCCCACCACACCCGCACACCGGGCCAACCACCACACCAGGCCAATGACGAAAATGATCTCCCCGACGGCGCGGAGGGGCTCTAGGCTCGTTCGTACCGCCACGTCGCGCAGTGCGGGACCGGGCACCGCACACGCACCGGAGAGACAGCGGTACTTGAGCGCCGCTCCCGGAGGGGAGCGCCGCCGGGCAAGGAGGGCCGCATGACCGTACGGCGAGTAATGGGCATCGAGACGGAGTACGGCATCTCCGTCCCGGGCCACCCGAACGCCAATGCCATGCTCACCTCGTCCCAGATCGTCAACGCCTACGCGGCGGCGATGCACCGGGCGCGGCGCGCCCGCTGGGACTTCGAGGAGGAGAATCCGCTCCGGGACGCCCGTGGCTTCGACCTCGCCCGCGAGACGGCGGACTCCAGCCAGCTCACCGACGAGGACATCGGTCTGGCCAATGTGATCCTCACGAACGGTGCCCGGCTCTACGTGGACCACGCCCATCCGGAGTACAGCTCTCCCGAGATCACCAATCCGAGGGACGCCGTCCTGTGGGACAAGGCCGGCGAGCGGATCATGGCGGAGGCCGCGGAACGCGCGGCGCTGCTGCCCGGCGCCCAGCCCATCCACCTGTACAAGAACAACACCGACAACAAGGGCGCGTCCTACGGCACGCACGAGAACTACCTGATGAAGCGGGAGACCCCCTTCTCGGACATCGTGCGCCATCTGACGCCGTTCTTCGTCTCCCGGCAGGTCGTCACGGGCGCCGGCCGGGTCGGGATCGGCCAGGACGGCCACGAGCACGGCTTCCAGATCAGTCAGCGCGCGGACTACTTCGAGGTCGAGGTGGGGCTGGAGACGACCCTCAAGCGCCCCATCATCAACACCCGCGACGAGCCGCACTCGGACGCGGAGAAGTACCGCCGGCTGCACGTGATCATCGGCGACGCGAACCTCTCGGAGATCTCCACCTATCTCAAGCTCGGCACCACCGCGCTGGTCCTCTCCATGATCGAGGACGGCTTCATCAACGTCGACCTGGCGGTGGACCAGCCGGTCCGTACGCTGCACCAGGTCTCGCACGACCCGACGCTCGGCCGGCTGGTCACGCTCCGCAGCGGCCGGACACTCACCGCCGTCCAGCTCCAGATGGAGTACTACGAGCTGGCGAGAAAGTACGTCGAGGAGCGGTACGGGGCCGACGCCGACGAGCAGACCAAGGACGTCCTGGGCCGGTGGGAGGACACGCTCAACCGGCTGGAGAACGATCCGATGAGCCTCTCCGGCGAGCTGGACTGGATCACCAAGCGTGAGGTCCTGGAGGGCTACCGCCGCAGGGACGGCCTGGACTGGGACGCGGCGCGGCTGCACCTCGTCGACCTCCAGTACGCCGACGTACGTCCCGAGAAGGGCCTGTACAACCGTCTGGCGGCCCGCGGGAAGATGCGGCGCCTGCTGGACGACCGGGACGTCGAGCGGGCCAGGACCCAGCCTCCTGAGGACACCAGGGCGTATTTCCGGGGCCGCTGCCTGGAGCAGTACGCGGACGACGTGGCCGCCGCCTCGTGGGATTCGGTCATCTTCGACCTGCCGGGCCGCGACTCGCTCCAGCGGGTCCCCACGCTGGAGCCGCTGCGGGGCACGCGCAACCACGTCAAGGAGCTGCTGGACCGCTGCCGCACCGCGGAGGAGCTGGTCCGGGTGCTGTCCGGAGGCTGAAACAGTTCCGGCGTGGGAATGATCAGGGTGGCCCCCGGACGTTGTGGAAAGTGCGGGGCCGATGTCCGGCCCTCCTTGTAGGGTCGGATCTTGAAGGTCACATCCAGCGGGGCGAACCGAGCGGGGTGAGGGTTATGGCGACCAAGGACACCGGCGGCGGACAGCAGAAGGCGACGCGTTCCACGGAGGAGACCGAGGAGCAGGCGCAGGAAGCGCAGGCATCCGAGGACCTCAAGGAGCGCCAGGAGAAGTTGTCGGACGACGTGGACTCCGTCCTCGACGAGATCGACGACGTGCTGGAGGAGAACGCCGAGGACTTCGTGCGCTCCTTCGTGCAAAAGGGCGGCCAGTAGGCGCCGTTGTCCGTCCCCGGGGCCACCGGCGAAAGCCGGTCGCACCGGGGCGGATGACCGGCGACGGCGCGGGTAAGGTCCGTGCACAGATCTAAGATCGGCCCGGCCCGAGCGGGCCGCCGCCCATCCGGAAGGAAACGTGTGGAAGCCAACCCTCGTAACACCGGGCGTCTGCCGGCAGCCTTCCTGACGCCCGGCTCGTCCTCGTTCATGGATTTCCTCTCCCACCAGTCGCCGGAGATGCTGCCCGGCAAACGCGTCCTGCCGCCCTTGCAGGGCACGATCGAGGCACCGCACGGCACGACGATCGTCGCCGTGAGCTTCCCCGGCGGTGTGGTCCTCGCCGGTGACCGGCGGGCCACCATGGGCAACATGATCGCGCAGCGTGACATCGAGAAGGTCTTCCCGGCCGACGAGTACTCGGCGGTGGGCATCGCGGGCACCGCCGGGCTCGCCGTGGAGATGGTCAAGCTCTTCCAGCTCGAACTGGAGCACTTCGAGAAGGTCGAGGGGGCGCAGCTCTCGCTGGAGGGCAAGGCCAACCGGCTCTCCACGATGATCCGCAGCAATCTGGCGATGGCGATGCAGGGCCTGGCCGTCGTCCCGCTCTTCGCGGGGTGGGACGTGGACCGCGGGAAGGGCCGCATCTTCTCGTACGACGTGACGGGCGGGCGTTCCGAGGAGCCGGGTTACGCGTCCACGGGCTCCGGCTCCGTGTTCGCGCGCGGGGCGATGAAGAAGCTCTACCACGAGGACCTGACGGAGCAGCAGGCGTGCACCCTGGTCGTCCAGGCGCTGTACGACGCGGCGGACGACGACTCGGCCACGGGCGGTCCTGACGTGGCCCGCCGGATCTATCCGATCGTCACGGTCATCACCGAGGAGGGCTTCCGGAAGCTGGGCGACGGCGAGTCCGCCGACATCGCCCGGTCGATCCTGGAGCGCCGGCTCGAACAGCCCGACGGCCCGCGTGCCGCGCTGCTCTGACGCCGCCCTCCCGAACCACAACGCCTCTGACAGAAAGGGACGGATAGCCGGTGTCGACGCCGTTCTATGTCTCACCCCAGCAGGCCATGGCCGACCGGGCGGAGTACGCCCGCAAGGGCATCGCCCGCGGTCGCAGCCTGGTAGTGCTCCAGTACGCCGACGGCATCGTCTTCGTCGGTGAGAACCCGTCCCGCGCGCTCCACAAGTTCAGCGAGATCTACGACCGGATCGGTTTCGCCGCCGCCGGCAAGTACAACGAGTACGAGAACCTCCGCATCGGCGGTGTCCGCTACGCGGACCTGCGCGGATACACCTACGACCGTGACGATGTGACCGCCCGCGGTCTCGCCAACGTCTACGCCCAGACGCTCGGCACCATCTTCTCCAGCTCCGCCGAGAAGCCCTACGAGGTAGAGCTGGTCGTCGCCGAGGTGGGTGCCACGGCGGACGGGGACCAGATCTACCGGCTGCCGCACGACGGCTCGATCGTGGACGAGCACGGCTCGGTCGCGGTCGGCGGCAGCTCCGAGCAGATCAGCACCTTCCTCGACCAGCGGCACCGCGACGGCATGTCGCTCGCGGAGGCGCTGAAGCTCGCCGTGCAGGCGCTGTCCCGGGACACCAACGGCGGCGAGCGGGAGATCCCCGCCGAGCGGCTGGAAGTGGCCGTCCTGGACCGTACGAGACCGCAGCAGCGCAAGTTCAAGCGGATCGTCGGCCGACAGCTCGCCCGCCTGCTGGAGGCGGACGGAGCGGCCTCCACGCCGACGGACGCGCCGTCCGACACCGAGGAACCCGACGGGGCGACCCCGGTCCCGGCGGACGACGCCACGGACGCCTCCGACAAGCCGGATGCCCCGGACAAGCCGGACGCCTCCGACAAGCCGAAGGACACCGGCAAGAAGTAGCCGCACCGCCCGTGCCCCGGACCGCCCGCGCGCTCCGGGGCACGGGTGCGTCGGCGGCGCCCGGCTCCGCCCGCGGCGGTCTCAGTCTCCGCCGGCGCCCGGTGGCACCGGGGCCGTGGAGCCCCGGACGACCAGCGTGACCGGCAGCTCGCCGGTCTCCGGCCGCCGCCCCTCCAGGACGCTCAGCAGCGCCGCCATGCCGCGCCGCCCCACCTGCTCCGCGGGCAGTCGTACGGTGGTCAGCTCCGGCTCCACCGCCCGCGCCAGGGCCAGATCGTCGAAACCGGCGACGGAGATGTCCTCGGGGACGCGCAGCCCCAGCCGCCGTACCGCCTTGCAGGCCCCCGCGGCCAGCACGTCGCCGTCGCAGACCAGGGCCGTGGGACGGGCCCCCGGCGCCGCGAGGGCGCGCTCCGCGGCCGCCCGCCCCGCGTCGACCTCCAGGGGCGCGTGAACCGTCCGTACGGCCGCGCCGGGGACCTTCCGCACCGCCGCCGCGATGGCCTCGGCCCGTACCCGGAAGGTCCACGAGTCGACCGCGGAGGCGAGATGGAGCAGCCGCCGGTGGCCGAGGCCGAGGAGGTGCTCCGTCACCCCGCGCATGCCCCCCGCGATGTCGACGTTCACCCGGGCGGCGGCTCCCGGCGCCGCCGGATCGCTGTCCAGCATCACCAGCGGCAGATCCGCGCCGTCCGTGCCGCTGATCGCGTCGAGCGCGGCGGTCGCCATCGACGAGGCGATCACCCCGTCCAGCGCGGCCCGCGCCGAGGCGAACGGGTCCCTGGCCGGTCCCATCCCCTCCGGTGAGGGGTACAGGACCACCCCGAAGCCGTGCTCGGCGGCGACCTCGGCCGCGCCGGTGTAGACCCGGGCGAAGAACTCGTTGGTCAGCGCGGGCACCACCAGGAGCGCCGTCCTGGTCGTCCCCAGCCGCAGATTGCGGGCGGCGAGGTTGGGGCGGTAGCCCAGCGTGCGGGCCGCGTCCCTGACGAGCCCGGCGGTCCGCTCCGAAACCCTGCCCCGCCACTTGTCGCCGAGGACCAGCGAGACGGTGGCCTGGGAGACGCCCGCGGCCCGGGCCACGTCCCTGCTCGTGGGCCTGGCCGTGTGCTCTGTCATGACAGCCGTTCTCCGACGCGGGCGGGAATCGCGGTGGACCCGCGCACTGCGCACATGCTACTTATGAACCAGCCAGTTATACGTAACACGTAGTCAGAGGGAGAGACGGGCCATGGCCGCGGGAGCCACCGGGTACGCAGACATCATCAGGGCGCCGCACGCCGCGCGGCTGCTCACCGGCACGCTCGTGGGACGGCTGCCGAACGCCACGGCCCCCCTCGCGATCGTCCTGCTCGTCCGGGCGGGCGGCGGCAGCTACAGCCTCGCCGGGGCCCTCGCGGCCGTCTACGCCATCGGCAACGCCGTGGGGCAGCCGCTCCTCGGGCGCGCCGTGGACCTCCACGGCCAGCCCCGGATCCAGCTTCCCGCCGCCC
Source organism: Streptomyces sp. NPDC059255 (assembly GCF_042752355.1). Taxonomy (NCBI): domain Bacteria; kingdom Bacillati; phylum Actinomycetota; class Actinomycetes; order Kitasatosporales; family Streptomycetaceae; genus Streptomyces; species Streptomyces sp. NPDC059255. The sequence continues at coordinate 72,439 of NZ_JBHYZP010000018.1, read as the reverse complement.
TCGTGTCGGCCCTGGGAGCCGTCCTCCTCGTCGTCGCGGACATCGGTGACGACGGCCCGGTCCTCGCGTACGCCGCCGTGGCGGTCGCCGGGCTCTTCACCCCGCCCCTGGAGGGCGGGCTGCGGGCGCTGTGGCCCAGCGTTCTCGGCGGCGAGGAGCGGGTGCGCCGGGCGTACGCGATGGACGCGGTCGCCCAGGAGGTCATGTTCACGGTCGGCCCGCTGCTCGTCACCCTGCTGGTCGCGCTCTGGTCCCCGGCCGTCGCGCTGCTCGTCGTCAACGCGATCGGGGTGCTCGGCGCGCTCTCCGTCGTCCTGTCCGCGCCCTCCCGGGCCTGGCGCTCCGTGCCCCGCGAGGCGCACTGGCTCGGCGCCCTGCGCTCGCCGGGGCTGCTCGCCCTGCTGGGCGCGTTCCTCTTCATCGGGATGGCCCTCGGCTCCATCACGGTCGCGGGCGTCGCGTACGCCGACGACCAGGGCCGCGAGTCCGTCTACGGCTGGCTCATGGCCGCCCTGGGCCTGGGCGCGCTGGTGGGCGGGCTCGCGTACGGGGCCCGGCGGTGGACCGGCACCCCCGAGCGCCGGCTGCTCGGCATCACCGCCCTGCTGGCCCTCTGCTACCTGCCGCTGATGCTCACCCCGGGCATCCTCGCGATGACCGCGCTCGCCGCCCTCGCCGGTGTCTTCCTCGCGCCCGCGCTCGCCTGCGCCTTCGTCGTCGTGGACCGGCACGCGCCGCGCGGCACCGTCACCGAGGCGTTCTCCTGGCTCGTGACGACCTTCGGCGTCGGCGCCGCGCTCGGAACCGCCGCTGCGGGCCCGGTCGTCGAGATCGGCGGTACGTCCGCGAGCTTCGGGGTGGCGGGGGCCGCCGGCGCCGGCGCGCTGCTGGTCCTGCTGGCCACGGGGCGGGTCCTCGCAGTTCCCGGCGGTGCGCCCGAGGAGACCGTACGGACGGAAAATGATCCGAGCGGTGCGGTCGAACCCGGTTTCAGCTCAGGTCATCAGGCGTAATGTTCAGACATGGACCGCCGCATTTTCGGGCTGGAGAACGAGTACGGCGTCACGTGCACGTTCAGGGGACAGCGCCGACTGTCACCTGACGAAGTGGCGCGCTACCTCTTCCGCCGTGTTGTGTCATGGGGCCGCAGCAGCAATGTCTTCCTGCGGAACGGCGCCCGCCTCTACCTCGACGTGGGATCGCATCCGGAATACGCGACACCCGAATGCGACAACGTGACCGAGCTGGTCACGCACGACAAGGCCGGCGAGCGCATTCTCGAGGGCCTGCTCGTCGACGCCGAACGCCGCCTGCACGAGGAGGGAATCGCGGGCGACGTCTATCTCTTCAAGAACAACACCGACTCGGCGGGAAACTCCTACGGTTGCCACGAGAATTACCTCGTCGCCCGCCACGGGGAGTTCTCCCGGCTCGCGGACATTCTCATCCCCTTCCTCGTCACCCGGCAGCTCCTGTGCGGCGCGGGCAAGGTGCTCCAGACCCCGCGGGGCGCCGTCTACTGCGTCAGCCAGCGCGCGGAGCACATCTGGGAGGGCGTCAGCTCCGCGACGACCCGCTCCCGTCCGATCATCAACACCCGGGACGAGCCGCACGCCGACGCGGAGCGCTACCGCAGGCTCCATGTCATCGTCGGCGACTCCAACATGTCCGAGACGACCATGCTGCTCAAGGTCGGCGCCACCGATCTCGTCCTGCGCATGATCGAGGCGGGCACGGTGATGCGCGACCTCACCCTGGAGAACCCGATCAGGGCGATCCGCGAGGTCAGCCACGACCTCACCGGCCAGCGCAAGGTGCGCCTGGCGAGCGGCCGGGAGGCCTCCGCCCTGGAGGTCCAGCGGGAGTACTACGAGAAGGCCGTGGACTTCGTGGACCGCCGCGGCATCCGCACCGGCACCGTGGAACAGGTCCTCGAACTGTGGGGCCGTACGCTCGACGCGATCGAGGCCGAGGACCTCGACCGGATCGCCACGGAGATCGACTGGGTCATGAAGTACCAGCTCATCGAGCGGTACCGGGCCAAGCACAACATGACCATGTCGCATCCCCGGGTCGCGCAGATAGACCTCGCCTACCACGACATCCACCGTCGCCGCGGGCTCTATTACCTGCTGGAGAAGAAGGGCCAGGCCGCCCGGATCTGCAACGACATGAAGATCTTCGAAGGTAAGTCGGTGCCTCCGCAGACCACCAGGGCCCGGCTGCGCGGCGATTTCATCCGCCGCGCACAGGAACAGCGCAGGGACTTCACGGTCGACTGGGTCCATCTCAAGCTCAATGACCAGGCGCAGCGCACGGTGCTCTGCAAAGACCCGTTCCGTTCCGTGGACGAACGGGTGGAAAAGCTCATCGCCGGTATGTGAGCGCCCAAGTCAACCGGTAGCTGACACGCATAGGTGGAATGCGGCCAGGGCCCCGTACGTAGCGCGTACGGGGCCCCTGTCACGCCCTACAGTGGGCAGCTACTGTGCCGTCTGAGATCTGAGGAACACGTGCGCCGACTTGCCGGCCTGATCGTCGTCCCCTTGCTGCTGCTGTCCACAGCGGCCTGCGGTGGCGACGGAGGCTCCGAATCCACCTCGTCCAAGAACGGGCTCCCCGCCGTCACCGAGGGTGCCAAGTTCGGGGAGAAGCCGACCCTCGACAAGGGGGAGGGGGACCCGCCGAAGAAGCTGACGGTCGACGTCCTCAGCGAGGGCGACGGCGCGAAGGTCGAGAAGGGCGACGCGATCCAGGTCAACTACCTGGGCCAGACCTGGGACTCGACGAAGCCCTTCGACAACAGCTTCGACCGGAAGCAGCCGTTCGACCTGACCCTCGGCGCCGGCATGGTCATCAAGGGCTGGGACCAGGGCCTCGAAGGCCAGAAGGTCGGCAGCCGCGTCGAGTTGGGGATCCCCCCGGAGCTGGGCTACGGCTCCCAGGGACAGAGCAGCATCAAGCCCAACTCCACGCTGGTCTTCGTCGTCGACATCGTGAAGGCCACCAAGGTCCCCGCCTCCGCCAAGGGCACCGTGGTTCCGCAGGACGACAAGGCGCTGCCGCAGGTCGGCACCAACGACGACGGCAAGGAGCCGAAGGTCACCATCCCGAAGGGGACCGACCCGCCGAAGAAGCTCGTCTCCAACTATGTGCTGGAGAGCGACGGCGAGACCGTCAAGGACAGCGACACCGTGGTGCTCAACTACTCGGCGTACCTCTGGAAGGACGCCAAGCAGTTCGACAGCACGTACAAGACCGGCCGCACCACGACCTTCCCGCTGCCGCAGCTCACGCTGAAGGGCCTCAAGACGGGCATCGTCGACAAGAAGGTGGGCAGCAGGGTCCTGATCGTGATCCCGCCGGCCGAGGCGTTCGGGGACCAGGAGCAGCAGGGGATCCCGAAGAACTCCACACTGGTCTTCGCCGTGGACATCCTCGCGAAGGTGTAAGACTGTCCCGGTTGCACCGTTCATCATTTTGAGGAGCAGTTTCACGTGAGCATCGAGAAGCCCGAGATCGACTTCCCGGGCGGCGAGCCGCCGGCCGACCTGGAGATCAAGGACATCTGGGAGGGTGACGGACCGGTCGCGGCGGCGGGCGCCAACGTCAAGGTCCACTATGTCGGTGTGGCCTTCTCCACCGGTGAGGAGTTCGACTCCTCCTGGAACCGTGGCGCTCCGCTTCCGTTCACGCTCGGTGCCGGTCAGGTCATCGCCGGCTGGGACCAGGGTGTGCAGGGCATGAAGGTCGGCGGACGCCGTCAGCTCACCATCCCGCCGCACCTCGCGTACGGTGACCGCGGCGCGGGCGGCCGCATCGGCCCGGGCGAGACGCTGATCTTCGTCTGCGACCTCGTCTCCGTCTGACGTCCCGTTCCGAGGCGTACCACCGAGGGTCCGTGCCGTACGGCACGGACCCTCGGCTTTGCCGCGACACCCCGGGACGGTACGGTCAGCGGGCGGAGGCGGCACGATCAACGAGGGGTGCGAGGCGTCGATGGCCATTGCCAAGGCCGAGCGGCTGATGAATCTGGCGCTGTGTCTGCTCGGGACCCGGCGGCCGCTCAGCAAGCGTGAGCTGCGCGGCTCCATCGAGGCGTACCTGGAAGCCGGCACCGACGACGCCTTCAACCGGATGTTCGAGCGGGACAAGGACGACCTCCGTGAACTCGGCCTGGTCATCGAGACGGTGGAGAACCTCGACGGCGAGACCGGCTACCTGGCCCGCCGCGACAGCAACCGGCTGCCGCCCATCACCCTCGACGCCGAGGAGGCCGCGGCTCTCGGGCTCGCCGCCAAGGTCTGGCAGCAGGCGCGCCTCGCCGGCGCGGCGAGCGGCGCCCTCCAGAAGCTGCGCGCCGCCGGGATGCCCGAGGCCGAGGACAGCTACGAGGCCCACCACGGCGCCCTCGAACCCCGTATCCCCGTCCACGAGGCCGCCTTCGAGCCGCTGATGCTCGCCTGCCGCGACCGGCGCCCCGTCTCCTTCGAGTACCGCAAGGCCAATGCCGCCCGCGCCGAGCAGCGTCAGGTCGAGCCCTGGACGCTGGAGTGCTGGCGCGGTCACTGGTACCTGGCCGGCTGGGACCGCGACCGGGGCGCCGAGCGCGTCTTCCGGCTCTCCCGGATCGCCGGCCGGGTCCGCTCGCGCGTCGGCACGTTCACCGCGCCCGTACCCGACGCGGTGACCGTCCGCGAGACCGTGGAGAGCTGGGCGGGGGAGACCGCGACCCGCTCCGCGCTGATCAGACTGCGCGCCGGGTGCGGCTACCCGCTGCGCTCCCGGGCACTGGCCACCCGGCGGCTGGCCGACGGCTGGGACGAGCTGGAGATCCCGTACGGACACGGCCTGGACGCCTGGCTGGTGGAGTTCGGCCCGGACGTGGTCGTACTGGAGCCCGCGGATCTGCGGGCCGACGTCCTGGACCGGCTGCGCGCCGTGGCCAAGGACTGAGGGGGACAACACCGTGGCAGCCAACGCGATCGACCAGACCCGGCGGATGCTCTCGCTGGTGACCTATCTGCGGGAGCGCCCCGGCGCCCATGTCGGGGACGTGGCCCGCGCGTTCGGGATCAGCGAGGACGAGCTGATCTCCGACCTCGACGTCCTGCCCATGTGCGGGACGAGCTTCCGCGGCGGGGACCTGCTGGACATCGACACCGACGGCGACCGCATCTGGTGGCACAATCCGGACGATGTCGCCGAGCCGCTGCGGCTCGCCGCCGACGAGGCGACCGCGCTGCTCGTCGCGGCCCGCGCGGTCGCCACCCTGCCGGGGCTGCGCGAGGGCGACCGGCAGGCGCTGCTGCGCGCCACCGCCAAGCTGGAGGCCGCGGCCGGTGAGGCGGCGGGCGCCAGCTCCCGGCTCTCGGTGACCTTCGAGTCCGAGGGCGGGGTCTTCGCGGAGGTCGACCGGGCCATCTCCGAGCGGCGCCGGCTGTGGCTGCGCTACTACTCGCCGGCCCGTGACGAGCTGACGGAGCGCGAGGTCGACCCGATCAGGCTCTTCGCCGTCGGCCACACCTACATGGAGGCCTGGTGCCGGCTCTCCGAGGCGCGGCGTACGTTCCGGCTCGACCGGGTGGCCGAGATCCGGCTGCTCGACGCCCCGGCCGCGCCGCCCGAACTGGAGCTGCGGGACCTCTCCGAGGGGCTCGTACAGCCGTCGGCGGAGGACCCCGAGGTGATCGTCGAGGTGGGCCCCGGCGGGCGGTGGGTCGCCGAGTACTACCCGCACGACAGTGCGGTGGAACTGCCCGACGGCGGACTGCGCATCACCCTGCGGACCCCGGTGCCCGCCTCGCTGCGGCGGCTCGCGCTCCGGCTCGGCGGTGACGGGCGGATCGTCTCCCCGCCGGAGCTGGCGGACAGCGCGCGGCGGGCCGCGGCCGAGGCGCTGGCGGCGTACGACCTCCACGACTGAGCCCCGCCCGGCCGGTGACCGAACGGGCGAGAGTGCAGGACTGACAACGACAACGGCAACGACAACGACGATGGCAACGACAACGACGATGGCAACGGCAACGAGGACAAGGAGAAACGGAAATATGTCGGTAATGTCTGGGCCGTCTGGTTTTTCGACGGTGGTCCCGGTCCTCTTCAGGGCGGCCTGCCCCGAGTGCCGTGCCGCCTTCGAACTGTCGGCGGGCGCGCTGCGCCTGGCGATCGGGGCCAGCCGGCGCACCACCTTCTACTCCTTCGTCTGCCCCGAGTGCGAGGCCCCGGTCCGCAAGCCCGCCGGTGAACGCATCGTCGAACTCCTCACGGGCGGCGGCGTACGGACGATGCGTCTGCACTCCACGCTCCAGGAACTCCCCGGGACGGTCTAGTCACATGCTCTGGCCCATGATCGCCATCGCCCTGGGGTTCCTCGGGATCGCCGTCCTCGGCGTCCTGGCCGTCCGGGTCTTCCTCGAAGCCCAGCGGCTCGGCCGCCAGGTCGCCGCCACCACGGAGCGGATCAACCTCGCCGCCGAGGACCTGGAACGGGCCGCGACCCGGCTCGCCGCCACCGGCGACACACTGCGGTAGGCGGAGCCGGACGGCCGGCCCTCGCCCACGCGCCCCCTGCTCAGGGCGGTTCCGGAGAGGTACGCTGCACCACGTGGCCCGGGCAGCGAGGCACGGGCCGCGTGCTGGAAGTACGCACGGGGATTGCTCTGTGTTCACCCCCGCGCGTTACGATCGCTGGGCAACCTGTCGGACACAAGTCCGGCCTATCCACGCAGGCCCGTTCCGTGCCGCCTCGGTGAGAAGGTAAAGACTTATGCTGTTCGGAAAGATCGGTGCCCCCGAGATCATTCTCATCCTCGTCGTCGTCGTCCTCCTGTTCGGCGCGAAGAAGCTTCCCGACATGGCGCGTTCGCTGGGCAAGTCGGCCCGCATCCTCAAGAGCGAGGCCAAGGCGATGAAGTCCGAGGGACAGCAGACCGCCCCGGCCGATCCGCCGAACGACGCCCCGCAGGACCAGACCGTGCCGCGCACGATCCAGGCTTCCCCCGGCGACGTGACGAGCGCGCGCCCGGTGAACGAGCCGACGGACTCGACCAAGCGCTGACACCACCTGGGCCCTAGGGCCTGCCGTCTGGATCCAGGGCCTGTCGTTTGGATCATGCTGGGCTCGCGTGCCCTGGTGCCGCGCCTCGCGGCGTTGTCGTCAGTCGGCGACGCTCCGCGTCGCCTCCCTCCTCCGCCTTGCGATCCACGGCACCAGACCCCGCTCCCTGATCCAGCCTGATCCAAACGAAAGACCCTAGCGGGCACTGCCACGAGGGGCGGCCCGCCGCACGAGATGAGGACGTGGGTTGCTGAAGTCCGCCCGCAAGAAGGAGACGGACCCCGAGGGGCGGATGCCTCTGGTCGAGCATCTGCGCGAGCTGCGTAACCGGCTCGTCAAGGCGCTCATCGGGATCGTCATCGTGACCATCGTCGCGGCTTTCTCCTACAAGGAGATCATCGAGTTCTTCACGAACCCGGTGCTGCAGTCCGTCGGGTGCTCCGCGAGCTTCGCCGACCTCGCCCAGCGGGAGGACGGCACCTGCGCGCGGATCGTCCTCAACGGCCTGATCACGCCCTTCACCCTCGCCCTCAAGGTCTCCCTGATGGCCGGTGTCGTGCTCTCCTCGCCGGTCTGGCTCTACCAGCTCTGGGCGTTCATCGCGCCGGGGCTCCACAGGAACGAGAAGAAGTACTCCCTCGGCTTCGTCGCGGCGGGCTTCCCGCTCTTCCTGATGGGTGGCTTCTTCGCGTACAAGACGCTGCCCACCATGGCGAGGGTCCTCCTCGAGTTCTCGCCCGCCGACCTCGACAACCAGCTCCCGCTCGACGATCTGCTCGACCTGATCACCCGCATGGTGGTCGTCTTCGGCCTCGCCTTCGAACTGCCGCTCCTCCTCGTGATGCTCAACCTCGGCGGAGTGATCAGCGGCAAGCGGATGCTCGGCTGGTGGCGCGGCATGATCCTCGGCATCACGATCTTCGCGGCGGTCGCCACCCCGAGCACCGACCCGCTCAGCATGCTCGCCCTGGCCGTACCGATCTGGGTGCTGTACTTCTTCGCCACGGGGATCTCGCTGATCAACGACCGCCGCAAGCAGCGGCGCGAGGAAGACGGCCCCGGCGACGACGAGGCGTCGGACCTGGACCTGACGCCGTCCGACATCGGTGAGATCGAATCCGTGCCGACGCGGCGCGCGCTCCCGGAGCAGTCGGACGGCAACCGGAACAACCGGGTGAACGGGTTCGACGACGTCACCTGACCGGTGCCGGTGGAGCGGTGCCGCCCCAGGACGGAGCGGTGCCGCCCAAGGACGATTAAAGATCGGGCTGACTGTCAGAGGGGGCGGGTAGGCTCGACCGCAAGATGACAGAGGACCTCTCACCTGCCGAGCGCTACGCCGCTGCCCGGATCCGCGCCGCCGACCGGGCCACGGCGCTCGCGCCCTTCCGCGAGATGTACGAATTCGGTCTGGACCCCTTCCAGACCGAAGCCTGCCAGGCCCTGGAGGCCGGGAAGGGCGTGCTCGTCGCGGCCCCCACCGGCTCCGGCAAGACGATCGTCGGCGAGTTCGCCGTGCACCTCGCCCTGGCCGAGGGCCGCAAGTGCTTCTACACGACCCCGATCAAGGCGCTCTCCAACCAGAAGTACGCCGACCTCGCGAAGCGGTACGGCGCCGACAAGGTCGGCCTGCTCACCGGTGACAACAGTGTGAACGCGGACGCGCCGGTGGTCGTCATGACCACCGAGGTCCTGCGCAACATGCTCTACGCGAGCTCCCAGGCGCTCCTCGGGCTCGGTTATGTGGTGATGGACGAGGTCCACTACCTCTCCGACCGGTTCCGCGGCGCCGTCTGGGAAGAGGTGATCATCCACCTCCCCGCCTCCGTCACCCTGGTCTCGCTCTCGGCGACCGTGTCCAACGCCGAGGAGTTCGGCGACTGGCTGGACACCGTCCGGGGCGACACCGAAGTGATCGTCTCCGAGCAGCGGCCCGTGCCGCTGTGGCAGCACGTGATGGCCGGCCGCCGGATGTACGACCTCTTCGAGGAGGAGACCGACCACGGCGGCCGGGGCGTCGCCAAGCGCGAGGTCAGCCCGGACCTCGTCCGGCTGGCCCGGATGGAGAACCAGCGCACGTACAACCCCCGCGACCGCCGGCGCGGCAAGATGGTCCGCGAGGCGGACCGGGAGCGCGAGCGCCGCCAGCGCAGCCGCATCTGGACACCGGGCCGCCCCGAGGTCATCGAGCGGCTGGACGCCGAGGGACTGCTCCCCGCGATCACCTTCATCTTCAGCCGGGCCGGCTGCGAGGCCGCCGTCCAGCAGTGCCTCCACGCCGGCCTGCGGCTCAACACCGACGAGGCGCGCCGCCGGGTCCGGGAGATCGTAGAGGAGCGCACGGCCGCCATCCCCGGCGAGGACCTGCACGTCCTCGGCTACTACGAGTTCCTGGAGGGCCTGGAGCGGGGCATCGCAGCGCATCACGCGGGCATGCTGCCCACCTTCAAGGAGATCGTGGAGGAGCTGTTCGTCCGCGGTCTGGTCAAGGCGGTCTTCGCGACGGAGACCCTGGCCCTCGGCATCAACATGCCGGCCAGGTCCGTGGTCCTGGAGAAGCTCGTCAAGTGGAACGGCGAGCAGCACGCCGACATCACCCCCGGCGAGTACACCCAGCTCACCGGGCGGGCCGGGCGCCGGGGCATCGACGTCGAGGGCCACGCCGTGGTGCTCTGGCAGCGCGGCATGGACCCGGGCGCGCTCGCCGGGCTCGCCGGGACCCGTACGTATCCGCTGCGCTCCAGCTTCCGCCCCTCGTACAACATGGCCGTCAACCTCGTGCAGCAGTTCGGCCGGCACCGCTCGCGTGAGCTGCTGGAGACCTCCTTCGCCCAGTTCCAGGCCGACCGGTCGGTCGTCGGGATCTCCCGGCAGGTCCAGCGCAACGAGGAGGGCCTCGACGGGTACCGGGCGGGCATGACCTGCCATCTCGGGGACTTCGAGGAGTACGCGCGAATGCGCCGCGACCTCAAGGACCGCGAGACGGAGCTGGCCAAGCAGGGCGCGGCACAGCGCAGGGCCGCCGCGGCCTCCTCCCTGGAGCGGCTCAAGCCGGGCGACGTGATCCATGTGCCGACGGGCAAGTTCGCCGGCCTCGCGCTCGTGCTGGAGCCGGGGCTGCCCGCGGGACGGGCCAACGGCCACCGCGGCTTCGACTACCAGGAGGGCCCCCGTCCGCTCGTCCTGACCGCCGAGCGGCAGGTCAAGCGGCTGGGCGCGATGGACTTCCCGGTGGCCGTGGAGGCGCTGGAGCGGATGCGGATCCCCAAGTCGTTCAACGCGCGCTCACCGCAGTCGCGCCGCGATCTGGCGTCCGCGCTGCGCACGAAGGCCGGGCACATCGTTCCCGAGCGGCACCGCAAGCAGCGGGCGGAGGCCGCCGACGACCGGGAGATCTCCCGGCTCCGTACGGCGCTGCGCGCCCACCCCTGTCATGGCTGCGACGAGCGCGAGGACCACGCCCGCTGGGCCGAGCGCTACCACCGGCTGCAGCGGGACACCCGCCAGCTGGAGCGCAGGATCGAGGGGCGGACGAACACGATCGCCCGCACCTTCGACCGGATCGTCGCGCTCCTGACCGAGCTGGACTATCTCCGCGGCGACGAGGTCACCGAGCACGGCAAGCGGCTGGCCAGGCTCTACGGCGAGCTGGACCTCCTCGCCAGCGAATGCCTGCGGGACCATGTGTGGGAGGGACTCTCCCCGGCCGAGCTGGCCGCCTGTGTCTCGGCGCTGGTCTTCGAGGCCCGGCAGGCCGACGACGCGGTGGCGCCGAAGCTCCCCGGGGGCGCCGCGAAGACCGCGCTGGGCGAGATGGTCCGGATCTGGGGCCGGCTCGACGCCCTGGAGGAGGACCTGAAGATCAGCCAGACGGAAGGCGTGGGCCAGCGCGAGCCGGACCTGGGCTTCGCCTGGCCGGTCCACCTGTGGGCCTCCGGCAAGGGACTCGACGAGGTGCTGCGCGAGGCGGAGATGCCGGCCGGTGACTTCGTACGCTGGTGCAAGCAGGTCATCGACGTCCTCGGCCAGATCGCGGCGGCGGCCCCCCGCGAGAACAGCACGGTCGCGAAGAACGCCCGCAAGGCGATCGACGCGGTACGGCGCGGAGTGGTGGCGTACAGCTCGGTCGGCTGACGCCGGACCACCGCGGGCCCGTACTCCCCTGGGAGCGCGGGCCCGCGGCAGGTCCGCCGGGCGGCGGAAACCGGGTCACATCTTCGGCATCAGGACCGTGTCGATGATGTAGACGGTGGCGTTGGCGGTCGGGACGTTGCCGCAGACGACCTTCGCCGAGTCGTTCACCGTGTAGGACTCGCCCGAACCGGCCGTGGTCAGCGTGGACTTCTCCAGGGTCGGGAAGGTGCCGCTCTCCAGCGCCTTCGGGGGGAGCTTCTCGCCCACGACGTGGTACGTGAGGATCTTGGTCAGGGTGGCCTTGTCGGCGAGGACCTTGTCCAGGTCGGCCTTCGGGATCTTGGCGAAGGCCTCGTTGGTCGGGGCGAAGACCGTGATGTCCTTGGCATTGTTCAGGGTGTCGACCAGACCGGCCTCCTTCACCGCGGTGACCAGGGTGGAGAGGTCGGGGTTGTTCGACGCGGCGGTCGCCACCGGGTCCTTCGACATGCCGTCGAAGGAGCCCGCGCCGGTCGTCGGCACCGAGGCACAGGCCGAGCCGAAGGGCTGGTCGCCCGAGCCCGCCGCGTTGTCCGCCGGGGTGTCCGCCGTCTCCGGGGCGGCTTCGGACGCCGAGGACGCGGCCTTGGTGTCCTTGCTGTCGTCGCCGGAGCAGGCGGTGAGGGCGAGCGGCAGTACGGCGGCGCCGACGAGGGCGATGGCGGCGCGCTGGAAGCGGGTGGCGTTCATGGTGAATCTCCTTGGGAAGGCGGTGCTCGCCGGAATGCGGGCACAGGGGGGTAGGGACAGGTGGAAATGGCTTGTCGTGGGGTGGTTCCGGGTCAGATGGCGGCGGGACGGGTTGGCGGTCAGGTGACCGAGACGACCACCGAGTGCCAGCCGGTCGCCCCGTCGGGGACGGTGCCGACGCGTCTGCTCGTCTGGGTGTAGCCGTCCTGGTCGGTGGCGCGGACCTCAAGGGTGTGGCTGCCGGTGGTCGCGGGCCACTCCCACACCCACTGGCGCCAGGTGTCCCGGGTGTCCTCGGCCCCTAGCCGCGCCGGGTGCCAGGGGCCGCCGTCGACCCGTACCTCCACCCGGGCGATGCCCCGGTGCTGGGCCCAGGCGACCCCGGCGACCGGGACCTTGCCGGGCTTCGGGCTCGCGAAGGGGCGCGGGGTGTCGATGCGCGACTCGGTCTTGATGGGCGCCTGCTGTGACCAGCTCCGCTTCACCCAGTAGGCGTCGTAGGCGGCGAACGTGGTCAGCTCCAGGTCCTGGAGCCACTTGCAGGCCGATACGTAGCCGTACAGTCCCGGCACCACCATCCGGACCGGGAAGCCGTGGTCGAAGGGGAGCGGCTCGCCGTTCATCCCGACGGCCAGCAACGCGTCCCGGCCGTCCATGACCGTCTCGACCGGGGAACCGATGGTCATGCCGTCCACCGAGCGGGCCACCAGCTGGTCGGCGGGCCCGCCCTTCGAGGGCGGCCGCACGCCGGCCTCGCGCAGCAGGTCCGCCAGGCGTACGCCGATCCAGCGGGCGTTGCCCACGTACGGGCCGCCCACCTCGTTGGACACACAGGTCAGCGTGATGTCCCGCTCGATCAGTTCGCGCCGGAGCAGGTCGTCGAAGCCGACGGTGAGGGGCCGGGTGACCCCCTCGCCATGGATCTTCAGCCGCCAGCCCGTGGCATCGACCCGCGGCACCACCAGCGCGGTGTCCACCCGGTAGAAATCCTTGTTGGGTGTCGTGAACGGGCTGAGCCCGCGGATCCGCAGATCCGCCCCCGCCGGTACGGGCCGGGCCGGGGAGGCCGGAGCCGGTAGAACGGTCTTCTCCCGCGAGGCGACGGCGCCCGCGCTCCCCGACGCGTTGAGCCGGCGACCGAGAGCGCCCGCCCCGGCCGACGCCACCGCCGCCGCCGTCGCGGCGATCACGAAACCGCGCCGGTCGAACGTACCGTCCGTCCCGCCGGCCGCGCGGGACGGACGGAGCGCGAGCCGGCCGGCCAGCAGGTACAGCACCCCGCAGGCCACCAGCGCCCCCACCACCGAGGGCACGGCGTCGGCGGGGCCGCCGCCGGGACGGCCGACCGCCGCCACCGCGCCGATCGCACCGAAGACCAGGACCGCCGCGGAACCCGCCCGCCGGTGCCGCAGCGCGATCACGCCGACCGCCATCGCGAAGAGCGCCAGCACGACCAGGATGCCGAGCTGGAGCACCAGCTTGTCGTTGGTTCCGAAGTTCCGTACGGCGAAGTCCTTGAGCCACGGGGGAGTGCGGTCGATGAACGCGCTTCCGACCGCCGTCACGGGACTGGCCTCGGGGCGGACCGCCGCCGCGGCGAGCTCCGCCGTGGCGAGCGCGGAGAAGCCCGCGATCAGCCCGCTGAGCGCGCCCAGGCCGCGGTGCAGCAGGCGCGCCGTCGGGCCGTGGTGCTGAGGGGCCTCCGGTTCCGGCACTTTCCGATCTTCGCTCACACCGGCCATTCGGGGCCGGAAGCAAGGCGGATTGGTCCGCCACCCGAAGGAATGAAAAAACGTACCGCCGACGCCAGGAGCGGGCCCGGTCCCACGAGGGCCCCCGGAAAGATCGCGCCGGACACCAATCCCCGGCTCGTGCCGCCCCGAATGCCCCGTGGAGGAGGGTGCGTGCGGCACCTGCCGCACGGGCCCGGAAAGCCGGAGGAGAGGGAGCAGCATGAGTGGTGGGGAACGCCCGCGTACCGCCGTGGTGGGCGGGGGAGTGGCGGGGCTGACCGCCGCGTACGTCCTGCGGAGCGCGCACGAGGTGTCGCTGTACGAGGCGGACGACCGGCTCGGCGGCCACGCGCACACCCACGACGTCCCGTCGGCCGACGGCCGGGTCCACCACGTCGACTCCGGCTTCATCGTCCACAACGACCGCACCTACCCGTATCTGCGCAAGCTCTTCCGGGAACTCGGAGTCACCACACAGGAATCCGAGATGAGCATGTCCGTGCGGTGCGACGGCTGCGGACTGGAGTACGCGGGGGCCCGCGGCGCCGCCGGTCTCTTCGCCCAGCCGCGCAACGCGCTCCGCCCGCGTTATCTGCGGCTGCTCACCGAGGTGCCGCGCTTCCACCGGGCGGCCCGCCGGCTCCTCACCTCGGACGACGCCTCGCGCGACGACCGGACGCTGGGCGAGTTCCTCGCCGCGGGCCGCTTCTCGCCGTACTTCCTCTCCCACTTCATGACCCCGCTGGTCTCCTGCGTCTGGTCCTGCGACGCACGGACCGCGATGCGCTACCCGGCCCGCTACCTCTTCCGCTTCATGGCGCACCACGGCCTGCTGACGATCGCGGGCTCGCCGGTCTGGCGGACGGTCACCGGCGGCTCGCGCGCCTACGTCGACCTCATCGGCAAACACCTGGCCGCCGTCCACACCGCCACCCCGGTACGGTCCGTACGCCGCCACCCGGACGGCGTCGAGATCGTGGCCGGGGACGGCACCGCCCGGCGGTACGACGCGGTGGTCATCGCCGTCCACCCGGACCAGGCCTTGCGGCTGCTCTCCGACGCCACCGAGGACGAGCGCCGGGTGCTCGGCGCGTTCCCGTACTCCCGCAACGCCACCCAACTGCACACCGACACCGGGGTGCTGCCGCGCAGCGCGGGCGCCCGCGCCTCCTGGAACTACCTGATGCCGGCCTGCGACGCGGGCGCCGACGCCGTACGGGTGAGCTACGACATGAACCGGCTCCAGCGGCTCGACGCCCCCGAGACCTATGTGGTCACGCTGAACGGCGTCGACCGCGTCGACCAGGACCGGGTCCTCGCCCGCATGGTCTACGAACACCCCGTCTACACCCCGGAGTCGGTCGCCGCCCAGCGCGAACTGCCCGCGCTCAGCGGCCCGGTCACCGCGTTCGCCGGGGCCTACCACGGCTGGGGGTTCCACGAGGACGGCTGCCGCTCGGGCGTGGCGGCGGCGAAGGCACTGGGGGTGACCTGGTGACCACCTCGGAGGGCGGCCCGGCGACCACCACGGAGTCCGCCTCCGTCGTGCCCGCGCTCTACACCTGCGACGTCCGCCACGTCAGGACCGCGCCGCGCCGCTACACCCTGGGCCTGCGCACCTACATGTGGCTGATCGACCCCGACCGGCCGCCGCGGCTGCCCCGGCCGCTCCGTCCCCTCGCCCGCTTCGACGCCCGCGACCACTTCGGCGGGACCCGGCCCACCATCCGCGCCGGGCTGGCGGCGTTCCTCGCCGCCCAAGGGGTCGACCTCGGCGACGGCCGGGTGACGATGCTCGCCCACGCCCGGGTCCTCGGACACGTCTTCAACCCGCTCACCCTCTACTGGTGCCACCGGCCCGACGGCACACCCCTGTGTGTCGTCGCCGAGGTCCACAACACCTACGGGGAGCGGCACTGCTACCTGCTGCGCCCGGACGGGACCGGCCGGGCCACCGTGGGCAAGGAGTTCTACGTCTCACCGTTCTTCCCGGTCGACGGCGGCTACACCATGCGCCTGCCGGAACCCGATGAACGGCTGCGGCTGACGGTGCGTCTGGAGCGCGCCGGGGGAAGCCCGTTCACCGCGACCGTACGGGGCGAGCGCCGCCCCGCCACCCCCCGGACGCTGCTGCGCGCCGCTCTGCGCCACCCCTGGTCCACCGCCGTCGTCTCCGCCGGTATCCGGCTGCACGGCATCCGCCTCCACCTGCGCGGGCTGCCCGTCCAGCCCCGTCCCCGTCACCAGCCCCAGGAGGGTCTTCAGTGAGCGTGTCCGTCTCCCCGGCTTCCCCGGCGTCCCCCGGCGCTCCCGGGTCCCCCCGTCCCGGCCAGGCACCGGCACCCGCTGTCTCCGGGGCCCCCGCGTCGTCCGTCCCCGCGTCGTCCGTCCCCGCGTCGTCCGTCCCCGCGCCGGCCTCCGCCTCGTCCGCCTCCGCCTCGTCCGTCGCCCCCGACCCGTCGCGCTGGCCCGATGTCGCCCATCTGCCGCGCGGCTCCTGGCTCCGCACGGCCATAGCGGAACGGCTTGTCCGGCATGCCTTCGGCCGCCTCCCGCTGCGCGTCCGTTTCGACGGCGGCGAGACGATCGGCCTCGGCGGCCCGCTGATGGAGATCCACGACGCCAAGGCGTTCCACCGCCGGATCGGGGCCGGCGGACTGATCGGTTTCGGCGAGTCCTACATGGCCGGCGAATGGGAGGCCCGCGACCTGGTCGGCGTGCTGACCGTGCTGGCCGAACGCCTCGCCGAGCTCGTCCCCCGGCCGCTCCAGCGGCTCCGCGCCGCCTGGGCACCCCGGCAGCCCGCCGCCCAGCGGAACACCCCCGAGGGCTCGCGCGACAACATCAGCCGTCACTACGACCTCTCCAACGACCTCTTCGCCCTCTTCCTCGACGAGACCCTCTCCTACTCCTCGGCGCTCTTCCGCGGCTTCCCCGCCGACCACTCGCTGCTCGCCGCCGCCCAGCACCGCAAGATCGACCGGCTGCTCGACGAGGCCGGGGTCGGCCCCGGCACCTCGCTGCTGGAGATCGGCACCGGCTGGGGCGAACTGGCGCTGCGGGCCGCCGCCCGCGGCGCCCGCGTCCGTACCGTCACCCTCTCCGGGGAACAGCGCGAACTGGCCCTCGTCCGGATCCGCGAGGCCGGGTTCGAGGACCGTGTCTCCGTCGAGCTGTGCGACTACCGCCAGGTGGAGGGAGTCTTCGACGCCGTCGTCAGCGTCGAGATGATCGAGGCCGTCGGCGCGGAGTTCTGGCCCGAGTACTTCGCCACCCTGGACCGGCTCCTCGCCCCCGGCGGCCGGATCGCCCTCCAGGCGATCACCATGCCGCACGAGCGGATGCTCGCCACCCGGTCCACCTTCACCTGGATCCAGAAGTACATCTTCCCCGGCGGATTCCTGCCCTCGGTCGCGGCGATCGAACAGATCACCGCCGACCGCACCGCCCTGCGCGTGGCCTCCCGCGACGGTTTCGGCCCGCACTACGCCGAGACGCTGCGGCTGTGGCGCGAACGCTTCACCGAGCAGGCACCGCAGGTCGACGCGCTCGGCTTCGACCCGGTCTTCCGCCGCCTGTGGACCTTCTACCTCGCCTACTCGGAGGCGGGCTTCCGCTCCGGCTACCTCGACGTCCAGCAGATGGTGCTGACCAAGGAGACCTCCCGATGACCTCCACCCCGCCGGCCCCGCCGGCGCCGGCCCGGCCGCGCGCCGGCGCCGCCCACCAGCTCCACGCCCTCGTCGAACAGCTCCTCGGCGGCAGGCTCCCGCTGCGGCTGCGCGCCTGGGACGGCTCCGTCGCCGGCCCCGAGGGCGCGCCCGTCGTGGTGATCCGTTCCCGCCGCGCGCTGCGCCGACTGGTCTGGCAGCCGGACGAACTCGGCCTCGCCCAGGCGTACATCACGGGTGAGCTGGAGGTCGAGGGCGATCTCGCCGACGGGCTGCGCGTCCTGTGGGGTGCCGTACGCGACCGTGGCCTGCGCCCGCCCCGGCTCACCGTCGGCGACCGCGCGAGGGCCGTCCGTACCGCACTGCGCCTCGGCGCCGTCGGGGTCCGCCCGCCCGCGCCCGCCGCGCAGGCCCGGCTCACCGGCTCCCCGCACAGCAGGGCCAGGGACCGCGCCGCGATCAGCCATCACTACGACCTCTCCAACGACTTCTACGCGCTGCTGCTCGACGAGACCATGGCGTACTCCTGCGGCTACTGGACGAGCGGCGAGCCGGGTTACGGGCCCGCCGACGCCCAGCGCGACAAGCTGGAGCTGATCTGCCGCAAGCTCGCCCTGCGTCCCGGCGCCCGGCTGCTGGACATCGGCTGCGGCTGGGGATCGCTCACCCTCTACGCGGCCGAGGAGTTCCGGGCCCGGGTCACCGCCGTCACGCTGGCCGGGGAACAGGCCGCGTACGTGAGGGCGCAGGTCGCGGCGCGCGGTCTGGAGGAACTGGTCGAGGTACGGCTCTGCGACTACCGCGACATCGAGGCCGGCGGCTACGACGCGGTGTCCTCCGTCGAGATGGGCGAACACGTGGGCGACGCCGAGTACCCCGCCTTCACCGCCACCCTGTACGGGATGCTCGGGCCGGGCGGCCGGGTCCTCGTCCAGCAGATGTCGCGGTCCACGACGGTCCCCGGCGGCGGTGCCTTCATCGAGTCGTACATCGCCCCCGACATGCACATGCGCCCCCTGGGCGAGACCGTGTCGCTGCTGGAGGGCGCTGGCCTGGAGGTACGGGCCGTGGAGGCGATGCGCGAGCACTACGTCCGGACGATCCGGGCCTGGCACCGCACGCTGGAGGAGCGCTGGGGCGAGTTCACCGAGCTGGTCGGGGCGGGAACCGCGCGCGTCTGGCGCCTGTACCTGGTGGGCTCCGCGCTCGCCTTCGAGGAGGGCCGGATGGGCGTCGATCAGATCCTCGCCGTACGGCCGGCGGCCGCGGGGGAGAGCGGGATGTGCGGGAGCGGTCCGCCCGGCACGCTCCGGGAGTGGTACCAGGACGGCGGGCGGCGGTGAACGGCTTCTCGTGGGCGGCGTTCGGCCAGGGGATCGGCGGCGCCGCCGCGGCGGCCCTCGCCGTCATGCTCGTCACCTTCGCGGTCGCCGTCGCCAAGGGGGTGCACCGGATCGTCGACATCGCCTGGGGGCTCGCCTTCACGGCCGTCGCGGTCGTCTCGTACGCCGTGTCGGCCGACGGCGGCGGCGACGGAGCACGGCGGCTGCTGGTCACCGTCCTGACCATCGTGTGGGGGCTGCGCCTGGCCGGCCACATCGCCGCGCGCGGCTGGGGACACGGCGAGGACGCGCGGTACGAGGCGATGCTCGACAAGGCGCCCGGCAACCGGAATCTCTACGCCCTGCGCACGGTGTACCTGCTCCAGGGCGTCCTGGTGGTGCTGGTCTCGCTCCCCGTACAGGCGGCGCAGTACGTCACGGGTCCGCTCGGCCCGGTCGCGTACGCCGGCTGCGCGCTCTGGCTGGTCGGGCTGGTCTTCGAGGCGGTCGGGGACCGGCAGCTCGCCCGTTTCAAGGCGGATCCCGCGAACCGGGGCCGGCTGATGGACCAGGGGCTGTGGGGCTGGACCCGGCACCCCAACTACTTCGGGGACTTCTGCGTCTGGTGGGGGCTCTTCCTGATCGTCTGCGACGACCCGGTGGTGGCCGCGGCGACGGTGGCCGGTCCGCTGGTGATGAGCCTGCTGCTCATCAACGGCAGCGGGAAGCGGCTGCTGGAACGCCATATGGCGAACCGTCCGGGCTTCGCCGAGTACACCGCTCGCACGAGTGGTTTCCTCCCGCTGCCGCCGAGGAAGAGAGCGGGGTGAAGTGGCCCGGCGCCCCCAGGGAGGGCGCCGGGCTGTCGCGTGCGGTGCGTGCGGACTGCTGTTCGTGTGGACGTGCTGTGCGTCCGGCGTGGTGCGTGCGGTGTCCGTGTGCCGCACCCGGCACACGGGCCTCAGACGACCGGGAAGTTCATCAGGGCGAGCGGGGTGGAGGTGGGCTGCTGGGAACCACCCGCCGGTTCCACCGTGATGCCCATGCCGGACGCTCCGTTCACCGGACCCTCCATCAGCACCGAGGCGGAGCCGGTCGTGGGGTCCAGCAGCCCCGCGGCCCGCATCGTGCCGCCGTCGTTGTACCAGAGCTCGTAGACCTTGCCGCTCGGCGCCTTCGGCATCCCGGCGGCGACGAAGACCGCGCGGTCCTTGCTGCGGGAGACGATCACGCTCCCGGTCGCGCCGTTCGTCAGACCGCCCGTGGCCACTTTCGCGTCGGGTGCCGCGAGCACGGTGGCCAGCTCCTCGGAGTGCAACTGCGCCGCCCGCGCCTCCTGACGTGCGTCCCGCGCCTCCTGGTTCTGCCAGACCGCGACCCCGCCGAGCCCCGCCGCGGCGGCCAGGCACGCGGCCAGGGCGAAGCGGGAGAGCGTCCGGCCCCGGCCGGCGCCACCGGACCTGGCCTGATGGTGGGTCACCTTCGGTGGCTCCTGGCGCTCGGTCGCGATCCGCCGGAGCACCTGCTCCTTGAGCGCGGGCGGCGGGGCCACGGCCACCGCCCGGCCCAGCCGGGCCGCGGTCGCCGAGAGTTCCCGTACCTCCTGGGAGCACGCGTGACATGCCACCAGATGACGCTCGAACTCGGCGCGCTCCGCCGGGGCCAGGGCGTGCAGCGCGTACGCGCCGGTCAGCGTGTGGAGATCCGCGGTGGTCATCCGTTCACCCCCAAGCAGTCGCGCAGCCGGATGAGTCCGTCGCGCAATCGGGTCTTGACCGTGCCCAGCGGGACCGAGAGCAACTCGGCGACTTCCCGGTAGGCCAGGCCCTGGTAGTACGCCAGTGTGACGGACTGGCGCTGGAGTTCGGTGAGAGTCCGCAGGCAGCGGCGCACCTGTTCCCGTTCGAGACTGGCCTCCACCTGCTCGGTGACCTCGTCGAAGGCGGGCGTACGGTCGAGCAGCGCGGCGCGGTGCTCCCGGTCGCTCGACGCCTGCGCCGACCGCACCCGGTCCACGGCGCGCCGGTGCGCGAGGGTCAGTACCCAGGTCATGGCGCTGCCGCGGGAGGGCTGGTAGCGGGTGGCCGTCCGCCAGACCTCCAGCAGGACCTCCTGCGCCACCTCCTCCGACTGGGCCGGATCGCGCAGCACGCTGCGCACCAGGCCCAGTACGGGGCCGCAGACCTGGTCGTACACCCGGGAGAACGCCTCCTGGTCGCCCCGGGCCACATGGCCCAGCAATTCCTGAAGATCGGGCCCCGCCGAAGCGGGGCCGCCGATGTGTACGGCTTCTTTCACGCGGCTTTTCCTCCAGGTGCGCACATGTGCGTGTGTTCCGAACAGACTCCAGCATGGATTCGGAGTCCGGGGGGACTCGGATTGGTTGTCCCGCCCCCTAATATTCGAGATATGTCGCGTGTTCGGTTGACCGGAGCGCGGGGTCGCGATATGTTCGTCGCCGAGTATTCGTGAACGTATGTATGTGTGAGGCAGGGACGGTGACCATGGCGACCAAGCGGCGCAAGCTCGGCAATCCGCTGGCGCTCGCCGTGATGGCGCTGCTCTCGGAGCGCCCCATGCATCCGTACGAGATCGCGCAGACCCTGCGGCAGCGCGGCAAGGAACACAGCGTCAAGATCAATTTCGGCTCGCTCTACACCGTCGTCCAGAACCTGGAGAAGCACGGATTCGTGGAGGTGGCCGACGTCCAGCGGCAGGGCAACCGCCCCGAGCGCACGCTGTACGGACTGACCCCCGCGGGACACGAGGAGATGCTGGAGTGGCTGGCCGACCTCGTGGCCGTCCCCGCCCGTGAGTTCCCGCTCTTCGAAACCGCCCTCTCCCTGATCGGCGTGCTCACCCCCGACGAGGTGGTCTCGCTCCTCGATGAGCGGGTGGCGGCGCTCGACGTGCACGCCGCCGCGCTGCGCGGCGCGCTGACGAAGCTGTACGAGCAACTGCCGCGGCTCTTCGTCGTGGAGACCGAGTATCAGCTGCACATGGTGGAGGCCCAGGCCCGGTGGACTCGCGGGCTGCTGCGGGAGATCGCCGACGGCACGCTCACCGGCGTCGACGCGTGGCGCGCCCTGCGCGCGACCGGTGAGGTGCCGGCGGAGTGGAAGAGGCTGGAGGGCGTGCGGATCGACATCGACGTCGACACCGCGGCCGACGAGGAGAAGACGTCGTCGGGCGCCACGAAGGAGGAGCGTCCCCGGAACCGTTGAGACCGGATCGGGAGACCGTGGAACCGCGACCGGTCCCACGTCCCGGAAGCCGGAGCGCAGGACCCAAGAACCGGAACGACCCCGGCGGTCGCTGTTGCAGCAGCTCCCGCCAGGGTCCCCCAACCCCGGACCGGACCGCCGTGCAGGCGCCCGGGCGATCGAGGTGCGGCACACCCAGGATAGCCCGGCGCTCACGCGTGGATCCGGCTCGGGAGACCCGAGCCCCCTCGGCAGCCCCGAGAGGCCCGACCACCACAGGAGAGCTCTGCCATGAGTACCGGTAGTCCCGGTGTCACCCGCACCGGCGCGCCCGCCGTCCGGGCGCACGATCTGACCAAGACCTATCCCGGCGGGGTCACCGCCCTGAACGGAATGGGCATCACCGTCGAGGCGGGCACGGTCCTCGGCCTGCTCGGCCCCAACGGCGCCGGCAAGTCCACCACCGTCAAGATCCTCACCACCCTCGCCCGCCCCGACAGCGGCACCGCCACCGTCGCCGGACACGATGTGCTGCGCCATCCCGACCGGGTGCGCCGCGCGATCGGGGTCGTCGCCCAGAAGTCCGGCGCCGACCCCGTCGCCACCGGCCGGGAGAACCTCGTACTCCAGGGCCGGCTGTACGGCCTCCGGGGGACGGAGCTGGCGCGCCGCGTCGACGGGCTGCTGGAGCGGTTCGCCCTGTCCGACGCCGCGAAGCGGCCGGTCAGGGGGTACTCGGGCGGCATGCTGCGGCGCCTCGACGTGGCGCTCGGGCTGGTCCACCGGCCCGAGGTGCTCTTCCTGGACGAGCCGACGACCGGGCTCGACCCGGAGGCCCGTACGGCCATGTGGGAGGAGATCGGCCGGCTCGCCGGGGACGAGGGGCTGACCATCCTGCTCACCACGCACTACCTGGAGGAGGCCGACCGGCTCGCCGAGCGCATCGCGATCGTCGACCGCGGCCGGGTCGTCGTCGAGGGCACCCCCGACCAGCTCAAGGGCGAACTGCGCGGCGACGCCGTCCATATCGAACTGCGCGACGACGGCGACCGGGTGGTGCTCGCCGCCGCTCTCGCCGCGCTGCCCGGGGTGCACGACACGGTGGTGGAAGGACGCCGCGTCAGCGTCCGCGCCGACGACGGCGCCGCCGCCGTCCCCGTGCTGCTCGCCGCGCTGGAGCGCGCCGGGGCGGCCGTGACCGCCGCGACGGTGGCCCGGCCCTCCCTGGACGACGTCTACCTGCGGTACGCGGGACGCCGCTTCGCGGAGGCCGACGCCGCCGCGAACCCGCCCGTCCTCGCCGCCGCCCAGGCCGCCGGAGGTGCCCGATGAGTACCGAAGTCCTCAGCCACACCTGGTACATGACGCAGCGCCAGCTCATCGCGGTCCTGCGTCAGCCGGTCTTTCTGCTGATCTCCCTGATCCAGCCGGTGATCTGGCTGTTCCTCTTCGGCAACCTCTTCAAGAAGGTCGTCGAACTTGGCGGCTTCGGCACCACGTCGTACCTCGACTACCTGATCCCCGGCATCGTGGTGATGAGCGCGCTCGGCTCCAGCATGTGGGCCGGGATGGGCACCCTGGAGGAGATCGAGCGCGGCACGCTCAACCGTTTCCTGACCACCCCGGTCAGCCGCAGCGCCCTGATGAACGCCAATGTCGTGCAGAACGGCATCAGTACGGCCGTCCAGTCGGCGATCATCGTGCTGCTCGGGCTGCTCGCCGGGGCCGCCTACCCGGGCGGCGCCACCGGACTGGTCATCCTGGTCGCCGCGTCGATCCTGCTGGGCACGGTCTTCGGGGCGCTCTCCAACGCCCTGGGCATGCTGGTGCGGGAGCGCGAGTCGATCATCGGCATCAACACCTTCCTGCTGCTGCCGCTGACGTTCCTCTCCTCGGCGTTCATGGCCCCGGCGCAGATGCCGTCCTGGATGGCGCGGATCGCGGACTTCAACCCGGTCAACTGGGCGATGGTCGCGGGACGTTCCGCGCTGTCGGCCGACCCCGACTGGGGCGATGTGCTCAGCCGGGGAGGTGCTCTGCTGGCGCTGGCCGCCGGGGCGGTCTGGCTCTCCACCCGCACTTTCCACGCGTACCAGAAGTCCGTCTGAGAGCTGCTTCCGGTACGGGCCGGGCCTCCGGTAGGGGCCGGGCTTCCGGTACGGGCCGGGCTTCCGGTACAGGCGGTCCGCCGGTACCGGAAGCCCGGCCCGCAGAGGCGACGGCGGGCGCGGGTCAGGCTGCGGGGCGCTGCCCCGGGGCCCGCTCCTGCTCCTTCTCCACCTGCTCGTTCCACTCGCGCTTGACGGCGCGCCACGCCTCGTCGGTCTGGCCGAGCCGCCAGTACCCGGAGATCGAGAGCCGCTCGCGCGGTATGCCGCGCTCCAGCCGGAGGTGGCGGCGCAGTTCCTTCACGAAACCGGCCTCGCCGTGGACGAAGGCCAGGACGTCGCCGGGCGGGAAGTCGAGCGCGCGCACGGCGGCGGTCAGCGCCTCGCCCACCGGGCGGGAGCCGCGGTGCAGCCAGGTGATCCCGACCCCGTCCGGCGTCGTGATTTTCTGCTCCTCCTCGGGGCCGGAGATCTCCACGAACGCGTGCACGACCGCCCCGGCCGGCACCCGCTCCAGCGACGCGGCGATCGCCGGCAGCGCGCTCTCGTCCCCGACCAGCAGATGCCAGTCGGCGGCCGGGTCCGGCGCGTAGAGACCGCCGGGGCCCAGCAGCCGTACGGTCTCGCCGGGCTTCGCCCGCGCCGCCCACGGGCCGGCCAGGCCCTCGTCGCCGTGGACCACGAAGTCGATGGTCAGTTCGAGGGCCGCCGGGTCCCAGGCGCGCACGGTGTACGTACGGTTCGCGGGCCACTGGTCACGCGGGAACTCCGCCCGGATCCGGTCCATGTCGAACGGCTCCGGGTACGTCACGCCCTCCGGGGTGAAGAGCACCTTGACGTAGTGGTCCGTGAACTCCCCGGCCCGCACCGCGGCCAGCCCCTCGCCGCCGAGAACGACCCGCACCATGTGCGGGGTGATCCATTCGGTGCGCAGGACCTGTCCCTCATGGGCCTTCGGTGCTTGGCGGGCCGGCTGTTCTGCCACGGCGGTCTCCCTCGACTCCACGACGCTTAGGCTTACCTAAGTAAGCTAACACTCACCGTGGAAGTGTGGCGAGTAGGCGCTGAAGCGCTCCGCCGAGACCCCACCGCGCGCCCAGCGCGTCGACCATGGCCGGATCGCGGGGGCCGGCGGGCAGCGCGGGGTCGAACTCGGGCAGCGGGACGTCCCCGGCGACCCGGACCACCGTGGGCGCCACCGCCACGTACTCCCGGGCCCCGTCCAGCCGCTTGCGCTGCGACGGGGTGAGGCGGGAGGCCGGGTCGTCGACCGCCGCCATGATCCCGGCGAGGTCGCCGTAGGCGTCCAGCAGCTTGGCGGCGGTCTTCTCGCCGATCCCCGGCACCCCGGGCAGCCCGTCGCTCGGGTCGCCGCGCAGCAGTGCCAGATCGACATATCCGGCGCCGTCCACCCCGTACCGCTCGCGCAGCGCCGCCTCGTCCATGAGCTGGAGCGTCCCCACACCCTTGACCGGGTACAGCACCCGCACGCCCCGGGCGTCGTCGATGAGCTGGAAGAGGTCCCGGTCGCCCGTGACGATGTCGACCGGGCCCGTGGCGCGCCCGGCGAGCGTGCCGATCACGTCGTCCGCCTCGTACCCCGCGACGCCGACCCGCGCGATGCCCAGCGCGTCGAGGACCGCCTCGATCACCGGGACCTGCGGGGCCAGCGTGTCCGGGGTCTCCTCCTCGTCGGGCCCCTCCGGCCGCTCCTGGGCCACCCGGTGCGCCTTGTACGACGGGATCAGCTCCACCCGCCAGGCGGGCCGCCAGTCCGCGTCCATGCAGGCGACCAGGGAGTCCGGGTGGTGGTCCTGGACCAGCCGGGCGATGAAGTCGAGCAGACCGCGCACCGCGTTGACCGGCGTACCGTCCGGGGCCCGTACGGAGTCGGGGACCCCGAAGTAGGCGCGGAAGTAGAGGGAGGCGGTGTCGAGGAGCATGAGGCGTCGGGTCACATCCCGATGATGCCCCAGTGCACTGACAGCGGGGCCCACCACCCGGAGTGCACTGACAGCGGGTCCCGTCGCCCGGGACGGCCTGTCGCCCGGGACGGCCTGTCGCCCGGGACGGTCTGTCGCCCGGTACGGCCGGTCGTCCGGTACGGCCCGTCGCCGCCGTCGGACGGCTGTACGGGGAAGGGGTTTTCACGCCGATTTGCCGTGATCCCATGTGACCTGGGTCACTTAATTGTTTGCCTTCTGTAAGGACGGGCAGGCGCGATCACGGAGCCAGCTGGACGGCGATTTCACGCATCGTCCCCGGTGGGCGGACCGAATCCGCCCGCTCCACGGCCCGCCCGCGGGGGTGACGGGCCGTTTTTCCGTTCAACCCGTGAGGTGTATGTGACCAGGCTGCAAGCCGATCACCTGTACAAGGTATTCGGCAGACGACCGGACGAAGCCGTGACGAAGCTCAAGAACGGTACGGACCGTGAAGAGCTGCGCGCCGATGGTACGACCGCAGCGGTGATCGACGCCTCGTTCTCGGTCGAGCCCGGCCAGATCTTCGTGGTGATGGGTCTCTCGGGATCCGGCAAGTCCACGCTGCTGCGCATGCTCAACGGACTCCTGGAGCCCACCTCGGGCCAGGTCCTCTTCGACGGCCAGGACCTGACCGCCCTGCCCCCCGCCGAGCTGCGCCATGTCCGTTCCACCAAGATCAGCATGGTCTTCCAGCACTTCGCGCTCTTCCCGCACCGCAGCGTGCTGGAGAACGCCGGATACGGACTCGAAGTGCAGGGCGTGCCCCGCGCGGAGCGCGAGAAGCGCGCGGCGGAGGCCCTGGAGATGACCGGTCTGGGCGGCTGGGAGAAGTCCTGGCCGGACGAGCTGTCGGGCGGTATGCAGCAGCGCGTCGGGCTGGCCCGCGCGCTCGCCACCGACGCCGATCTGCTGCTGATGGACGAGTCCTTCAGCGCGCTCGACCCGCTGATCCGCCGCGACATGCAGGATCAGCTCCTCGAACTCCAGAAACGGCTCAAGAAGACCATCGTGTTCATCACCCACGACCTCAACGAGGCCATGCGCCTCGGTGACCGGATCGCGGTCATGCGCGACGGGGAGATCGTCCAGCTCGGCACCGCCGAGGACATCCTCGTCACCCCGGCCAACGACTACGTCGCCTCCTTCACCCAGGACGTCGACCGCTCCCGGGTGCTCACCGCGAGCGCCATCATGGCCGACCCGGATACCGCCTTCGGCACCCTCACGGACAGCGGCAAGGAACTCCGTACCGCGCGGGACGTCCTCGACGCCGCGCCCGCCACGGTCACCGAGTCCACCCCGATCATCGAGCTGTTCACGCCCTGCTCCACCAGTGGGGTCGCCGTCGCGGTCGTCGACGACGAGGGCACCCTCGTCGGGGTCGTCCCGCGCGCGCGACTGCTCGCCGTCCTCGGCGAGCCGATGACGCCCGCCGACGCCGCCGTCCCGGTCGCACGGACCGAGGCGGACACGCCCACGGCCGCCGCGGGAGCCGTGGCCAAGGGCACCGGCACGGACAAGGCGGTCGCCGGTGCCTAGGCTGCCTCTCGGTGACTGGGTCGACAACGCTGTCGACTTCCTCCAGAACCACTTCGCCTGGCTGTTCGACGCGATCGGCTGGGTTGTCTCACACCTGTACGACGCCATCAACGCCGTGCTCTCCGCGCCGCAGCCGCTGCTCCTCGCGGGGATCCTCGCCGTACTCGCCTGGTGGCTGCGGAGCCTCAGCGCGGGTGTCCTCGCCTTCGTCGGCTTCGCGCTCATCGACTCGATGGAGCTGTGGAGCGAGGCGATGGAGACGCTCTCGCTGGTGCTGGTCGCGACCATCGTGGTGCTGGCCATCGCGATGCCGCTCGGCATCTGGGCGGCCCGCTCCAAGACGGTCAGCTCGCTGATCCGGCCGGTGCTCGACCTGATGCAGACCATGCCCGCCATGGTCTACCTGATCCCCGGTGTGGTCTTCTTCGGCATCGGCGCGGTGCCCGGCATCATCGCCACGATCATCTTCGCCCTGCCGCCCGGCGTCCGGATGACCGAGCTGGGCATCCGGCAGGTCGACGCGGAACTGGTCGAGGCCGCCGAGGCGTTCGGCACCACCCCCCGGAACACCCTGCTGCGGGTCCAGCTGCCGCTGGCCCTCCAGACGATCATGGCAGGCATCAACCAGGTCATCATGCTGGGCCTGTCCATGGTGGTCATCGCCGGCATGGTCGGCGGCGGCGGGCTCGGTGGCGCCGTCTACCGCGCGCTCGGCAACATCGACGTGGGCCTCGGCTTCGAGGCCGGTCTCTCCGTCGTGATCCTCGCCGTCTACCTGGACCGGATCACCGGCGCGCTCAGCCTCCAGGTCTCCCCGGTCGGCCGCCGCATCCTGGCCAAGGCCAAGGAGGCGAGCGGCGGCCTGAAGATCTGGCAGCACCGTCCGCAGCCCGTCGTGGCCATCGCCGGCGTGCTCGCCCTCGCGCTCGCCGCGGGCGGCATCGGCCTCTTCGGCGGTTCCTCCTCGTCGTCCACCTCGAACGACGCGAGCAACGTGGGCCAGGGCAAGAAGATCAGCATGGGGTACATCCCCTGGGACGAGGGCATCGCCTCCACCTTCCTCTGGAAGGAGCTGCTGGAACGGCGCGGCTTCGAGGTCGACGCCCGGCAGTACGAGGCGGGCTCGCTCTACACCGGCCAGGCCAACGGCCAGATCGACATCCAGACCGACTCCTGGCTGCCGGTCACCCACGCCTCCTACTGGGCCAAGTACAAGGACGACCTGGAGGACATGGGGGCCTGGTACGAGAAGACCTCCCTGGAGCTCTCCGTGCCCTCGTACGTGAAGGGCGTCAACTCCCTGGCCGACCTCAAGGGGAAGAGCTCCACCTTCAAGGGCCGCATCATCGGCATCGAGCCCAGCGCGGGCGAGATGGGCCTCCTCAAGGACAAGGTCCTCAAGGCGTACGGCCTCGACAAGGAGTACACCCTGGTCGACGGCTCCACCTCCGGCATGCTCGCCGAGCTGAAGCGCTCGTACGCCAAGAAGGAACCCGTCGTCGTGGTGCTGTGGTCGCCGCACTGGGCGTACAACACGTACGACCTCACCAAGCTGGCCGACCCGAAGAAGGCCTTCGGCGCGGAGAGCGACGGCGTGCACACCCTGGCGCGCAAGGGCTTCTCCGAGGAGAACCCGGAGGTGGGCGCCTGGCTGAAGAACTTCAAGATGGACGAGGAGCAGCTCACCAGCCTGGAGGCCGAGATCCAGAAGGCCGGCCAGGGCAAGGAGCAGGAGGCCGTACGGACCTGGCTCGACGCCAACCCGGGCGTCGCCGACCAGTGGACCCCCGTCGACAAGGCGGGCATGTCCGGCACGGCGGCCAAGGCGGCGGCCGGCACGGGCGAGACCGAGCGCCCCGTCAACATCGCGTGGTTCCCCTGGGAGGAGGACATCGCCGCCACCTACCTGTGGAAGGCGGTCCTGGAGGAGCGCGGCTACAAGATCAACCTGAAGCAGTTCGAACTCGGCCCGATGTACGAGGCGATGTCCCGCGGCCAGATCGACGTCCAGTTCGACGCCTGGCTGCCGAACGCGCAGAAACGCTACTGGGACAAGTACAAGAACGACCTCACCGAGCTCGGGTCCTGGTACGGCCCCACCACTCGTGAGGTCGCCGTCCCCTCGTACGTCAAGGGCGTCGAGTCCCTGGACGACCTCAAGGACCGCGGTGACCAGTTCAAGGGCCGGATCGTCGGCATCGAGCCCGGCACCGAGCAGATGAACGTCCTCAAGGAGAAGGTGCTGCCCGGGTACGCCCTCGGCGACGAGTACAAGGTCGTCGACAGCTCGACGCCCGGCATGCTCGCCGAGCTGAAGCGCGCGTACGCCAAGAAGGAGCCGATCGCGGTCTCGCTGTGGAGCCCGCACTGGGCCTACAAGGAGTACGAGCTGACCAAGCTCAAGGACCCGAAGAAGGCCTTCGGTGACGGCGACCGGCTCACCACCGTCGCGCACAAGAGCTTCACCGGGAACTATCCGCAGCTCACGAAGTGGTTCAAGGACTTCAAGCTGAGCGAGGAGCAGCTCGCCGGTCTGGAGAACGAGATCCAGAAGGCCGGCACGGGCCACGAGGAGGAAGCCGTGAAGACCTGGATGGACCAGAATCCGGGCATCGCGGACAAGATGGCCCCGGTGTAGCCGGAAGTCATCACCGAGGTTGACCCGGAAGGGTGGGTGTCGCGCCGCGCGATACCCGCCCTTCCGGCGTTTCCGTTCCGTCTCTGCCGCGCGCATCATGGAGGACAGCTCTTGTAGGGCCGTCAACTCTGAGAGGATGACGATCCGGTCGGGAGGGAGCCAGTCATGGACGACAAGGAAGCGCTCAGGGTGGGCGCGGCCGTCCGCAGGCGGCGCAGGTCCCTCGGCCTGACCCTGGCGGCGGTCGCGGCCCGCAGCGGGCTGTCCGTGCCCTTCCTCAGCCAGATCGAGAACGAACGGGCCAGGCCGAGCACCCGCTCGCTCGACCGGGTCGCGGACGCCCTGGAGACCACCCCCGCACAGCTCCACGCCGCCGCCGACTCCGCCCGTACGGTCGATGTCGTACGGGCGGCTCCCGGGCCCGGCGTACGGCGCGTGGTCCGCGGCGGGCACCAGCTCAACGCCAAGGAGTTCACCGGCGAGCAGGACACGGGCCGGGAGTACCAGCACCGCAACGACGAGGTCATGTACATCGCCGACGGAGCCGCCGAGGTGGAGGCGGAGGGCCGGGCCTACCGGCTGGAGCGCGGTGACACGCTGTATCTCTCCGGTGGCGTACGGCACCGCTGGCGCGCCACCGAGCCCGGCACCCGCATCCTGGTCGTCGCCGTCGCGGAGGACGTCGACGCCACCTTCGACCGGCGCTGACCCGGGGGCCACCCGCCCTGACCGTCGTCCCTGACCCCGGGGCCAGCCTCGCAGGCCCGCCACCGGCCCGTCACGGGTCCGTCACGCGAGGTGCGCGGCCTCGGGGGCGGGCACCCGGGGCGCCCCCGGCAGCGTGCCGGCCAGCAGCCCGCGCACCGTGCCCCACCCGGCGACCGCCCAGGCCGTCACCAGCAGCGCGAACAGCCCCACGGCCAGCCACGAGAACGCCGCGAGCCCGGTGTGCCGCGCCAGCCCCGCCGCGCCCGTGACACACGTACCGACCGGGAAGGTGAAGGCCCACCACGTCATCGAGAACCGCATCCCGCGCCGGGCGCCCCGCGCCACCAGCGCCGCCGCGAGAGCCAGCCACAGCAGCGCGAACCCCATCACCGGCACCCCGTACACCACGGCGAACGCGGCGAGCGCGCCCGCGTACGGGGCGCCGACCGCCGAGGGCGCCACATCGGCGAGCCGGCCCACGGCGGTGGTCGACTGGCCCAGCGGGCCCAGCACCAGGCAGAGCGCCGGGGTCAGCGCGAGCGGCAGCGGGCCGTGCGTCACCAGCCGCGCGAAGACCAGCGGCAGCATCATCAGCGTGGCCAGCAGGCTCAGCCCGAACAGCGCGTAACAGCCGAGGAGCAGCGCCGTGCGCCCCTGGCCCGCCGGGAGGTACGGCACCAGCGACGGGCCGACCGCCGCCGAGACCATCGGGGTGACCACCGGCAGCAGCCATACCGGCGACGCGTCCGCGGCGGCGGGCCGGTGGCGTACGACCATCAGGTACGGGATCCCGACCACGATCACGAGGCCCAGCAGCGTCCCCGCGCCGAACAGCACCGCGTCCACGGCGAGCGCCGCCCGCTCGCCCAGCACGTCGCGGCCCACGGTGAGCGTCCCGCCGCCGACGGCCAGCAGCGCCATCGCGAGACAGCCGTGGAACGGCGCCACGGCCGGGTCGAGGAGATGGGCGCGGGCCTGGTCGCGGTGGTGCAGCCAGTGCCCGGCGCGGGCCGTCAGCACGGCGGCGAGCGCGATCACCGACAGCGCCCACACCGCCACCCAGACCGCCCGGAGCCCCGGCACCTCCAGCGGGAGGGCGGCGCCCGCGGCCGGGACGATCGCCGTGCCCATGACCGCCGCGTACCAGTTGGGCCCGAGATGGCGCAGCGCGGGGAGCCGGGCGCCGGGCGGGGGCCCGCCGACGGAACGGTCGGGACGGGCGGGGGGTGCGAGGACGGCCATGGGCTCAGCGTCCCGCCGGGCCCCGGCCCCCACCAGCCCCGCTCTTCCTATGAGGTCATAAGCTGGGTTTATGTCTGCGCCTATGTCCGAGGACCCGCTCGCGGCGCCGCTCTCGCACCGGGTGCCCGACCTCGGTGCGCTGGAGCTGCTCCTTGCCGTCGCCCGGCTGGGCAGCCTCGGCCGGGCCGCGCGTGAGACGGGGATCAGTCAGCCCGCCGCGAGCAGCCGGATCCGGGCGATGGAGCGGCAGCTCGGGGTGGCGCTGGTGGACCGCTCGCCGCGCGGCTCCCGGCTGACCGACGCGGGCACCCTGGTCACCGACTGGGCCCGGCGGGTGGTGGAGGCGGCCGAGGCGTTCGACGCGGGCGCGCAGGCGCTGCGCGGCCGCCGGGACTCCCGGCTGCGCGTCGCCGCCAGCATGACGATCGCCGAGTACCTGCTGCCGCGCTGGCTGATAGCGCTGCGCCGGGCGCGCCCCGACACCGCCGTCTCGCTGCACGCGGGCAACTCCGTCGCGGTCGCGGCGCGGCTGCTGAGCCATGAGGCGGACCTCGGCTTCGTGGAGGGCCTGGCCGCCCCCGACGGGCTGGACTCCGCGGTCATCGGCCACGACCGGCTGCTGGTGGTCACGGCGCCGGGGCACCCGTGGGCCCGCCGCCGCGCCCCGCTCGCCCCGGCCGAGCTGGCCGGGACGCCGCTGATCCTGCGGGAGCCGGGCTCCGGCACCCGCCAGGTGCTGGACGCCGGGCTGAGCGCCTACGGCGGTCCCGCCAGGCCGCTGCTGGAGCTGGCCTCCACCACCGCGCTGAAGGCCGCCGCGGTCAGCGGGGAGGGCCCGTGCGTGCTGAGCGAGCTCGCGGTCGGCGAGGAGCTGGCCGCGCGCAGGCTGGTCCGGGTGCCGGTGGCGGGCGTACGGCTCCGCCGCGACCTGCGGGCGGTCTGGCCGGCCGGTACCCGCCCGGCCGGCCCCGCGCGGGACCTGCTGTCACTGACGCGCGGCGCCGCTCCGGACCCGTCCACCGGTTGAGAGCCCGCCGGGCGGCCTTCGATCCGCCCAGGTCAGTCGGCAGCCTCCGAGGCGGCCTGGACCAGCCAGGACATCACGCGGGTGTCCTCGCCCATCTCGGGATGCCACTGCACCCCGAGCACCGGCCGGGGATCCGGCAGTTCCACGGCCTCGACGGTCCCGTCGGCGGCGAACGCCGAGGCGGTCAGCCCCGCGCCGAGCCGGTCCACCGTCTGGTGGTGGTACGTCGGTACGGCGGACTCCTCCGGCACCAGACCGGCGTAGCGGGTGCCGGGCAGCGGTTTCACCGGATGGCTGCCGAAGGAGCCGACGGCGGGGGAGGTGTGCCCGTCCACGTGCTGGACGAGCGTCCCGCCCAGCGCCACGTTGAGGAGCTGCATGCCCCGGCAGATCCCCAGCAGCGGGGTGCCGGAGGCCAGCGCCGCCTCGATCAGGGCGAGCTCCCAGGCGTCCCGCTCCAGGGCGGGCGGCCCGGTGCGGGGGTCGGTCCGCGCCCCGTACCGCGCGGGCCGTACATCGGGGCCGCCCGCGATCACCACCCCGTCCAGCCGGGCCACCACGGCGGCCGCCGTGTCCGGGTCGTCCGGCGGGAGCAGCACGGCCGTACCACCGGCGCGCTGGACGAGCCGGTGGTAGCCGGCCGGCAGCAGCGCCGCGGGCAGCTCCCACACGCCCCACGCGGCGGACTCCTCCAGATAGCTGCTGATGCCGATGAGCGGCTTCACTGTTCCTCCGTACGAGTGGTTCGGGCGCGGGCTGTGTGCGTACGGGCTGTCTGCGTACGCGCGGTGTGCCGTCAGCCGCGTTCGAGCTCGGCCTCGGCGGCGGCGAGGGCCGCGAACTCCTCCTCGGGCGCGGCCGCGACCAGCCGGTGCCGACTGTAGAAGGTGAAGTAGGCGAGGGCGACGACATAGACGCCGAGCGCGATGAACGCGGCGTCCCTGTCCACCAGGAACGTCGCGACCAGCGCGGACAGCGCGAGCACGAAGGCGACACCCGAGGTCAGCATGCCACCGGGGGTCCGGTACGGACGGGGCAGACCGGGCTCCCGGCGGCGCAGCACCAGGTGCGAGAGGGCCATCAGCGCGTACGAGATGGTGGCGCCGAACACGGCCACGTTGAGCATCCGCCCGCCGTCGCCGGTGCCCGCGGCGAGCGCGAAGCCGATGGCGCCGGGGATGACGAGACCCAGATAGGGGGCTTTGCGGCGGCTCGTGAGGGAGAGGAATCGCGGCAGGTATCCGGCGCGGGAGAGTGCGAAGAGCTGCCGGGACCCGGCGTAGATGAGCGAGAAGAAGGAGGCCACGAGCCCGGCGAGACCCGCGTAGTTCACGAACCGGCCGAGCGGGGTCGGCTCGCCCTCCCCCTGGAGCGCGACCACCAGCGGATTGCCCGCCTCCTGGATGGCCGCCGAGCCGCGGGCACCCGTCGCGGCGAAGAAGGTGAGCAGGGCGAGCAGCACGAGCACACCCATGGAGATCGACAGTGCCCTGGGCATCGAACGCACCGGGTCCTTGGCCTCCTCGGCGGCGAGCGGCACCCCCTCGACGCCCAGGAAGAACCACATGCCGAAGGGGAGGCCGCCCAGATGCCCAGTACGCCGTACGGGAGCCAGGAGCTGGAGCCGAACGCGTCCGGGTCGGCGGGGATGTCGTTGAGCCCACCGGCGTCGAACTCGGTGAACGCGCCCACCGCGAAGATCAGCAGCGCCGCCACGGCGACGGCGGTCACCACGAGGCTGAAGCGCAGCGCCTCCCCGACACCCCAGAGATGGATCCCGATGAAGATCACGAAGCAGGCCAGATAGACCGGCCAGCCGGCCGTCAGACCGAAGAGACGGAGGGACTCGACATACTCGCCGATGAAGATGGAGATCGCGGCCGGCGCCAGGATGTACTCGATGAGAATGGCCGTCCCGGTGAGAAAGCCGCCCCAGGTGCCGAGCGCGCGCCGGGCGAAGCCGTAACCGCCGCCCGCCGTGGGCAGGATGGCGGAGAGCTCCGCGAGCGAGAAGACCAGACAGGCGTACATCGCGCCCATGAGCAGGGTGGCGATGGCCAGCCCGCCGAAACCGCCCTCGGACAGGCCGATGTTCCACCCCGAGAAGTCCCCGGAGACGACATAGGCGACGCCCAGACCGGTGAGCAGCAGCCAGCCCGCGCTGCCGCGGCGCAGGGCGCGCCGCCGGAGGTAGTCGGCCTCCGGGGGAGCGGTGCCGTCCGCCACGGCGGCCGGTGGGGTGCGCGAGTCCGTGCCTTCGGACATGATCCGCTCCTGCCTCGGGGTATTGGTGTGGGGCCATACCATTGCCGCCGGGACGGCCGCGCGCAAGACCCGTGCGTTAAACGGCTGTTACGGATCGGCGTCACGGCGGGCCGGGCCGCGCGCGAGGCGAGCGGGCGGGGCCGGCAGGGGCGGGCGGCTCGCGCGGCGGGGCGGCACGCGGGGTGCGGGGCGGGGCGGCTCGCGGGGCGGGTGGCGCTCAGGCCAGGAAGCCCCGCAGCAGCGCCGCCGTACCGCCGCAGTGCTCGCGCGCGATCTCGCGCGCCGCGTCCACGTCACCGTCGAGCACCGCCCCGACCAGCGCGGTGTGCTGCCGCTGCGAGTGCTCCAGATTCCGTACCAGCAGCGGGATGCAGTCCAGCAGATCGTTCACCCCCGCCCGCACCGCCGCGTACTGCGCGGTCAGCGTCGCGGACCCGGCCAGCTCGGCGAGCGTGAGATGGAGCAGCGTGTCCAGCCTGCGGTACTCCGCCAGCGGCGCCTCGTGCGTCGCGGCCAGCGCCGAACGGAGCCGCTCCGCCTGCGAGGTGCTGAAGGCCGGCCCGTACGTCGCGCACAGCTCCGCCGCGCCGGTCTCCAGCACCTCACGGAAGCGCAGCACGTCCTCGATGTCCGTCCCCGCCACCCGCCGCCGCAGCTCCTCCTCGGCGCCCGCCACCGGGGCGTCGGGGCGGGGGCGTACGAAGGTCCCGCCGTACCGGCCGCGCCGGCTCTCCAGCAGCCCCTGGTCCTGGAGGACCTTGAGCACCTCGCGGAGCGTGACCCGGCTGATCCCCAGCCGCTCCGCCAGCTCCCGCTCGGCGGGCAGCCGCTCCCCGGCCGCGACCAGCCCCAGCCTGACGACCTGGAGGATCTGCTCCAGTGCCTCCTCGAAACCGTTCCCGGCCCGCACCGGCCGCAGCACCGGAGCGAGCGGGTCCGCGTCCGGCGGGTCCATCGGCTCGTTCATCCTCGCCACGTCGCCGTTTCCCCTTCCCAACCAAAGGTCTTCAGGAATACCTTATGGCTTCCGGCTGACCGAAGGAGGAACAATCCCGTGGCAGACCGCACACCCCCGCTCTCCGTCGAGGAACTCCGCGTACTCGTCGCGAGCGGTGAGATCGACACAGTTGTCCTGGCCTTCCCCGACATGCAGGGCCGGCTCCAGGGCAAGCGGTTCGCCGCGCCCTTCTTCCTCGACGACGTCCTGGAGCACGGCACCGAGGGCTGCAACTACCTCCTCGCCGTCGACACGGACATGAACACCGTCGACGGATACGCGATGTCCTCCTGGGAGCACGGTTACGGCGACTTCGCCATGCGCCCCGACCTCACCACGCTGCGCCGCGTCCCCTGGAACGAGGGCACGGCGATGCTCGTCGCCGACCTCGCCTGGCACGACGGCTCACCCGTCGTCGCCGCGCCCCGCCAGATCCTCCGCCGCCAGCTGGAGCGCCTCGCCGGGCACGGCTACACCGCGCACGTCGGTACGGAGCTGGAGTTCATCGTCTTCAAGGACACCTTCGAAGAGGCCTGGGACAGCGGCTACCGCGGCCTGACCCCCGCCAACCAGTACAACGTCGACTACTCCGTCCTCGGCACCGGCCGCGTCGAGCCCCTGCTGCGCCGGATCCGCAACGAGATGGCCGCCGCCGGACTCACCGTCGAGTCGGCCAAGGGCGAGTGCAACCCCGGCCAGCACGAGATCGCCTTCAAGTACGACGAGGCCCTCGTCACCTGCGACCAGCACGCCATCTACAAGACCGGCGCCAAGGAGATCGCCTCCCAGGAAGGCGTCTCCCTCACCTTCATGGCGAAGTTCAACGAACGCGAGGGCAACTCCTGCCACATCCACCTCTCGCTCCAGGACGCGGGCGGCACCAACGCCATGGCCGGGGACGGCCCCGGAGGCATGTCCCCCCTGATGCGCCACTTCCTGGCCGGGCAGCTCGCGGCACTGCGCGACTTCTCCCTCCTGTACGCGCCCACCGTCAACGCGTACAAACGCTTCCAGCCCGGCTCGTTCGCCCCCACCGCCGTCGCCTGGGGGTACGACAACCGCACCTGTTCGCTGCGGGTGGTCGGCCACGGCCGCTCGCTGCGCTTCGAGAACCGGCTGCCCGGCGGCGACGTCAACCCGCACCTCGCCGTCGCCGGACTCGTCGCGGCGGGCATCCACGGCATCGAGAACGAACTCGAACTCCCCGAGGCCTGCGCCGGGAACGCCTACTCGGCCGGGTACCCCCAGGTCCCGACCACCCTCGCGGAAGCCGCAGCCCTCTGGGAGAACAGCCCCATCGCGCACGCCGCCTTCGGCGAGGAGGTGGTGGCGCACTACGCCAACATGGCGCGCGTCGAGGTGGACGCCTTCAACGCCGCGGTGACCGACTGGGAGCTCCGCCGCTCCTTCGAACGCCTGTGAGGAACCACTGCCTGTGAGGAACGACCGCCGATGAGGAGCGACGTGCAGGAACAGGAACAGCAACACCACCCCGCCGTGCACCAGGTACTCGACCCCGCCACCGGGGAGACCGTCGCGGAGATCGCCGCGACCACCGTCGCCCAGGTCGACACCGCGGTACGGCGCGCCGCCGCCGCCCAGCGCGGATGGGCCGCCGCGGCCCCCGCCGACCGCGCCCGGCTGCTGCGCCGCTTCGCGGCCGTCGTCGACGCGCACACCGAGGAACTGGCCCGGCTGGAGGTCACCGAGGCGGGCCACACCATCGGCAACGCCCGCTGGGAGGCGGGCAACGTCCGCGACCTCCTGGACTACAGCGCCGGGGGAGTGGAACGGCTGACCGGCCGGCAGATCCCGGTGGCCGGGGGCCTCGACATCACCCTGCTGGAACCGCTCGGGGTGGTCGGGGTGATCGCCCCCTGGAACTTCCCCATGCCGATCGCCGCCTGGGGCACCGCCCCCGCGCTCGCCGCGGGCAACGCCGTCCTCCTCAAACCCGCCGAGACCACTCCGCTCACCGCGCTGCGACTGGCCGAACTCGCCCTGGAGGCGGGACTTCCCGAACACCTCTTCCAGGTCCTGCCCGGCGCGGGGGCCGTCGCGGGCGACGCCCTGGTCGAACACCCCGGCGTCGCCAAGATCGTCTTCACCGGCTCCACCCGGGTCGGCCGGCGGATCATGGCGAAGGGCGGCGCCCTGATGAAGCGCGTGACCCTCGAACTCGGCGGCAAGAGCCCCAACATCGTCTTCGCCGACTCCGACCTCGAACAGGCCGCCGCGTCCGCCCCGATGGCCTTCCTCGACAACGCGGGACAGGACTGCTGCGCCCGCAGCCGGATCCTCGTCCAGCGCGACGTCCACGACCGCTTCCTCGAACTGCTCGCCTCCGCCGTGGCGTCCGTCGTCGTCGGTGATCCCTCCGACGAGAAGACCCAGATGGGGCCGCTGATCTCGGCCCCGCAGCGGGAGCGCGTACGGGCGTACGTCCCGGACACGGCCGGCGCGATCCTGGGCAGCGCGCCCGACGGCCCCGGTTTCTGGTTCCCGCCGACCGTCCTCACCGACGCCGCCCCGGACTCCGCCGTCGCCACCGAGGAGGTCTTCGGCCCCGTCGCCGTCGTCCTGCCCTTCGAGGACGAGGACGACGCCGTCCGGCTGGCCAACGCCACCGAGTACGGCCTCGCCGGGTCGATCTGGACCCGGGACGTCGGCCGCGCCCTGCGGGTCTCGCGCGCCGTCGCCGCGGGCAATCTCTCCGTCAACTCGCACAGCGCAGTCCGCTACGGAACCCCCTTCGGCGGCTACAAACAGTCCGGCATCGGCCGCGAGCTGGGCCCGGACGCGCTCGCCGCCTTCACCGAAACCAAGAACGTCTTCCTCAGCACGGAGGTCTGAGCACGATGACCGACCCCATCACCGACCCGACGGCGGCCCCGGCGGCCGGCACCACGGCGGGTACCACGGCCGGCGCCACGTCCGACGCGGCGGCCGAGACCGTCTGCCGCCGCCTGGTCGGCCGTACCGCCGTCATCACCGGAGCCGGCAGCGGCATCGGGCTCGCCACCGCGCGCCGCCTCGCCTCCGAGGGCGCGCACATCGTCTGCGGCGACATCGACGAGACCGCGGGCAAGGCCGTCGCCGAGGCGGTCGGCGGCATCTTCGTACGCGTCGACGTCACCGACGCCGAGGAGGTCGAGGCGCTGTTCAAGGCCGCCCACGACACCTACGGCAGCGTCGACATCGCCTTCAACAACGCGGGCATCTCGCCGCCCGACGACGACTCCATCCTCACCACGGGACTGGAGGCCTGGAAGCGGGTCCAGGAGGTCAACCTCACCTCCGTCTACCTCTGCTGCAAGGCGGCCCTCCCCTACATGCGCCGCCAGGGCCGCGGCTCCATCATCAACACCGCCTCCTTCGTCGCCCGGATGGGCGCCGCCACCTCCCAGATCTCGTACACCGCCTCCAAGGGCGGCGTCCTCGCCATGTCCCGTGAACTGGGCGTGCAGTTCGCCCGGGAGGGGATCCGGGTCAACGCGCTCTGCCCCGGGCCGGTCAACACCCCGCTGCTCCAGGAACTGTTCGCGAAGGACCCGGAGCGGGCCGCGCGCCGGCTGGTGCACATCCCGCTGGGCCGATTCGCCGAGGCGACGGAGATCGCGGCGGCCGTCGCCTTCCTCGCCAGCGACGACTCGTCCTTCGTGAACGCCACCGACTTCCTGGTCGACGGCGGTATCTCGGGCGCGTACGTCACCCCTGTGTAGCCGCATAGGCTGGACGGGTGACCATGACGCCCCCGCCCGGCTGGTACCCCGACCCGAACGTCCCGGCCACCGAACGCTGGTGGGACGGGACCGTCTGGACCGCGCACACCCGCCCGCCCGGCGCCGCCCCCGCGCCGGGCGGTCGGGTGTGCGCGGCGGCGGCCCCGGCTCCGTGGGGGGGGGGGGGCTCCGGCCGCCCCCCCCCCCCCCCGCCCGGCCGGGCCCCCCCCCGGGCGGGGGGGGGGGGGCGCCCGCGGCGGCGGCCCCGGCGCCGGGCGGTGGCCGGAAGCGGCTGATAACCCTCCTCGCCGTGGGGCTGGCCGCCGCAGCCGTGGTCACCGCCGTGGCGCTGCGGCCCGGTGGCGACGACAGCGGCGCGGCACCGCACACCGCGGAGAGCGCGGCGCCGCCCACCACCGCACCACCGGAACGGAGCGCGGGAGGCGACGAGGAGAGCGGGAGCGCGGAGCCCGAGGAGGAACCCGGCGAGGACCCGACCCGCCTCACCGACCAGCTGAACGGCATCACCCTGCCGATCCCCGACGGCTGGGAGCGCCCGACCTCGGTCAGCGGCGGCGACCTCATGGTGCACACCGCCGACACCTACGCCTGCCCCGGTGCCCCCGCCAAGGAGTGCCGGCACGGCACGCTCTCCTCCCGTACCGCGAGCGGCACCGACAAGACCTCCCCCAAGGCACTCGCCGAGGAGGACATCGAGAAGGCGGCCCAAGAGGCGTTCGGCGACGCCGAGTACCTCGACTACAGCACCCACCGCGACATCACGTCCCACACGGTGGTCCTGTCCCGGGCCACCGTCGTCGCGGGCCGTACCGGACACCTGGTGCGCTGGAAGGTCACCACCGGTGCCGGCCCCGGCGGTTACGTCCAGTCCCTCGCCTTTCCCTCGGCCGTGGGCACCGAGTCACCCGTCATCGTGCGAACGGCCTTCGACGCGGGCCCCGGCGGCCCGCCGCTCACCCTGATGGACACGATCACCGAAGGGATCCGCCCCATCGGCGACGTCTCGGGCGGAGTGGGCAGCTCCATCGGCCCCTGAAGCGCCGGCCCCTGAAGTGCCGGTTCCGGCCTGTCCCCGCACGCCCGGGCTCAGAGGAAGGTGCGGCCCTCGCCCCGGTACGTGGGCACGGACGCCACCACGCGGTCGCCCTCGACCAGCCGCAGTGTGTCGAACCGCTCGCACAGCTCCCCGGCCTTCGCGTGCCGGAACCACACCTTGTCGCCGATCAGCAAGTCGTCGGCCGCCGCCCCCAGGAGCGGGGTCTGCACCTCGCCCGGTCCCTCCTGCGGGTCGTAACGCAGCCCCTCCGGAAGGTACGGCACGGGCAGCCGGTCGGCGCCCGCCGGGCCGGAGGCCGGATAGCCGCCCCCGAGTACGGTCACCACGCCGACGCCAGGCCTGCGCACCACGGGCTGGGCGAACAGCGCCGCCGGACGGCCCGTGAACGAGGTGTAGTTGTCGAAGAGCCGCGGTACGTAGAGGCCCGAGCCCGCCGCGATCTCCGTCACCGCGTCCTCGGCGGCCGTGTGCTGGACGCTGCCCGTCCCCCCGCCGTTGACGAACTCCAGGCCGGGCGTGACCGCCCGGACGGCACGCACCACCGCGGCGCGCCGCTCGGCCAGCTCCCGGCGGGCGGCGGACTGCATCAGCCGGATCGCGCGCGAGCGCAGCGGCCGTCCCGCCAGGGCGTCCCCCACCCCGGCCACATGTCCCTCGTACGCCATGAGCCCGACCAGCCGGAAGCCGGGGCGCCGCTCCACCGACCTGGCCAGCTCGGCCAGTTGGGCCGGCTCGCTCAGCGGGGAACGCAGGGCGCCGACCCTGATCCGGCCGCCGAACAGCCGCAGGGCCGTGTCCAGTTCCAGACAGACCTTCAGCTCCTCCCGGCCACCTTCGCGCGCCGCGTCGATCAGATCGAGGTGCGCCGGGTCGTCGATCATCACCGTGACCGACGCCGCCAGTTTGGGGTCCGCGGCGAGCTCCGCGTACCCCGCGCGGTCGGCCGACGGGTAGGCGAGCAGGATGTCGTCGAAGCCCGCCCGGGCCAGCCACAACGACTCCGCCAGCGTGAACGACATGATCCCCGCGAAGCCGTCCCTGCCCAGCACCCGCTCCAGCAGGGCGCGGCAGCGCACCGACTTGCTCGCCACCCGGATCGGCTTGCCGCCGGCCCGCCGGACGAGATCGTCCGCGTTGGCGTCGAATGCATCGAGATCGACCATCGCGAGCGGCGCGTCGAGATGGGCGGTGGCCCGGTCGTACCGGGCACGGTCGGTGGCGCGCGGGGGCGGGGACGGAGTCATGGGCCGAGCCTGCCAGACCGGATTACCGCGCGGTAGGGGGATGATCTGGGCAGATCACCACGGGCCTCCGCGGACGTTCCCGCGGGGTGCTCTCCAGCCCGTAGAGTGACGCACACGCCGCGTCGAACGGGCCTGCGCCGTACGGCCGACAGCGGTGTGGGGTGGATCAGGTCTGCATGGGTGTCACAGTGTCACAGGGGGTCGGATGAGCACCGAGACGCCACGGGCTCCGATCCCGCCCCGCCCCACGGCGCCCCCGCGCGTCCCCGCCCAGCCGGCCGCCCGTGGCCCGGAGCGGACGGAGGCGGAACCGCGCCCGACGGCCGACGGCTCCACTGCCGCCCCGCCGCCCGCACAGCCTCCGATTCCCGCTCAGGCTCCGGTGTCCGGTCAGGCTCCGGCCGCCGCGAACCCGGCCCCGGGCGGGGCGCGGACCGGGGCGCCGTCCCCGGTCCTGCCGTACGGGGATGTACGGTTCACCGCCGCCGGGCTCGTGCCGTACGGCCCCCGGCCCTCGGGCGGCGGGTACTTCAGCCGGGAGCGCGGCTCCGCCGCCGTCCCGAGCCGGCCCGCGGTCCCCGTCCCGCCCGCCGAGCAGCAGCCACAGCCACTGCCGCCGGCCGAGGCCCCCGCGCCGACACCCCCTCCCGGGCCGGGCCCGGCCCCCGCCGCCCCGGCAACGACGGACGAACCCCGGATCACGGGCACGGGCACAACTCCGGGTACGAGCACAACTCCGGGCACAGGGACGGGCAGCGGCCCGGAGCCGCGTACGGCCGACCGGCTCCGCCAGGACGAGAACGCACCCTTCGCAGCCCCGCGCCCCGCCCCGGTCGCCCCCGTGGAACCGCCGCACCCCGCCCCGGTCGCTCCTGCCGAGCGCCCGCGTCCCGCGCCGGTCGCCCCGGTCGAGCCCCCGTCGGCCGGGCTCTTCGCCCCGGTGGACCCTCCGCGCCCCGCGCCGGTCGCCCCTACCGGACCTCCGTCCGCCGAAGAGCCGCCGCCCGTCGAGCCCGCGCCCCCTGCCGTGGTTCGCGTGCCGCCACAGCCCGTCGCCGCCCCGCGTCCCCCGCAGGGGCCGCCGCCCGGCACGGCCCTTCCGCTGAC
Source organism: Streptomyces sp. NPDC059255 (assembly GCF_042752355.1). Lineage (NCBI taxonomy): Bacteria > Bacillati > Actinomycetota > Actinomycetes > Kitasatosporales > Streptomycetaceae > Streptomyces > Streptomyces sp. NPDC059255. The sequence continues at coordinate 28,927 of NZ_JBHYZP010000018.1, read as the reverse complement.
CTACCAGCCGGCCGCCGACGAGCCCGGCCAGGGGATCGCCCACCGGCCCGGCGGCGCGGCGGGCCGGGCCGGCACACCGGCCGGCGGCATCCCCGTACCGCCGACCGGCCTGCCGCGGCCCCGCGCCTCGAACAGCCCGTTCCCCACCCCGTTCCTGATCGCGGGCTCCGCCGCCTCGTACGCCTCCTATGCACCGCCCCGCTCCGTGCCGGCCGTACCGCCGCTGCCCCCGCGCCCCCCGGCGATGCCGTCCGCCCCGGCCGTACCGAAGGCGTTCCCCTGGGCCACCGGGCCCGCCGGCCGGCGCTCGGAGAGCACCGCGCGGCTGCGTCCTGTCCCCGTACGGCGTCCGGCCCGGGCGGCCGCCGCCGTGGCCTGCGTGGTCCTCGGGGTCGGCCTCATCGGCGGCGCCGTCACCGGGAGCTGGCTGACCGGGGACTCGGCCGCGGAACCGGTCGTCAGGGACGACTTCACCGTCGCGCGCGGCCTCTGGCACAGCGTCCCCGTGGACACGCTCTTCCCGCGCACCCTCAAGGGGGACGGCGCCGGGCCCGGCGGCGCGGACCGGCGGTGGACCCGGATCGGCGTCGCGCCCGACAGCGGCTGCGCCGGCGCGCTCGACCCCCTGCTGGCGGGCCTGCTGCGCCCCCTGGGCTGTACGCGGGTCGTGCGTGCCACGTACGTCGACGCGACCTCCACCAGCGTCACCACCGTCGGACTAGTCTTCACCCAGGGCGACCCGGCCGCGATGGCGGCACTGCGCAACCGGTTCCGGGTGGACGACCTCACCGACCGCGCCGACCTGATGCCCCGTACGTTCCCCGTCCGGGACACCGCCGCCGCGGACTTCGGCGACGCGCAGCGCGCGAGCTGGACGGTGAACGTCCTCACCGAGGTGCCCGTCGTCGTGTACGCCGTCTCCGGCTTCGCCGACGGGCGCCCGGTCACCTCTCCGCAGCCCGCCGGCCAGGCCATGGTCAGCGGCGCCACGACGCCGGCCGCGGAGGCCGGGCTCGGACATGAGGCGAAAGGCGTCGCGGACCGTATAGAACGCGGGCTGCGCAAGGCAGTCAGCGCCGGCACGGCGGCTCCCCGTTGACCCGCCCCGATCCCGACGGGGCCGCCGCCGGCCACGAGAACGCGGAGAACCCGGACCCCATGACGTCGAAGACCGCCGCGCCGAGACGGAAGACCGCCGCGCCGGGACGGAGGCGCCGTCACCGCGTCGCCGCCGTCCTCACCGCCGCGTCCGTGCTGCTCCTCCCCGCGAACGCGGCGCACGCCGACGCGATCCGGGCGCAGCAGTGGGCGCTGGACGCGATGAACACCGAAGAGGCCTGGCGCCACGCGCAGGGCACGGGCGTCACCGTCGCGGTCCTGGACACCGGCGTGGACGGCACCCACCCGGACCTCGCGGGGCAGGTGCTGCCCGGCAAGGACCTGATCGGCTTCGGCGCGCGCAGCGGCGACCGCTCCTGGGCCAGGCACGGCACCGCCATGGCCGGGATCATCGCGGGACGCGGCCACGGCTCCGGCCGGGCGGACGGCGTGCTCGGCATCGCGCCCGAGTCGAAGATCCTTCCCGTCCGGGTCATCCTCGAAGGCAGCGACCCGGCCCGCGCGAAGGCACGCGCCTCCAAGGGCGGCGCGCTCGCCGAGGGCATCCGCTGGGCCGCCGACCAGGGCGCCGACGTCATCAACCTCTCCCTCGGCGACGACAGCGAGTCCGCCCATCCCGAACCCGCCGAGGACGCGGCCGTCCAGTACGCCCTGTCCCGGGGCGCGGTCGTCGTCGCCTCGGCGGGCAACGGCGGCGAGAAGGGCGACCACGTCTCGTACCCGGCGGCCTACCCCGGGGTGATCGCCGTGACCGCCGTCGACGAGTACGGCACGCACGCCTCCTTCTCCACCCGCCGCTGGTACGCCACGGTCAGCGCCCCCGGCGTCGACGTCGTCATCGCCGACCCGGACCGCCGCTACTACGAGGGCTGGGGCACCAGCGCCGCCGCCGCGTTCGTCTCCGGCGCGGTGGCGCTCATCCGCTCCGCCTACCCCGACCTCACCCCCGCCCAGATCAAGAAGCTCGTCGCGGACACCGCGCGCGACGCCCCCACGAGCGGCCGTGACGACGCCCGGGGGTACGGCTTCATCGACCCGGCCGCGGCCCTCGACGCGGGCGCGAAGCTGGCCCGTACGGATCTCGGGAGCCGGTCCGCCGGGTTCGGCAAGCAGTACTTCGGCAGCGGCCCCGCCGTCGCGCGCGAGAACCCGGACCCCGCCGCCTGGCTGGCCCCCGCCGCGGGCGTGACCGGCGCGGTCCTGCTGGCGGGCGCGGTGCTGCTGTGGCGCGGCTCGGGCCGCCGCATCGGCATCGGACGCCGGCGCTAGGGTTCCCGGGCGCCGCCACGGGTGGGGTGCCCGGGCCGCCACGGCCAGGGCAGCTCAGTCCAGGTCGCCTCACGCCGTACGGTGTTCCGCCTCACCCGCGCCGGAGCGCCGTGATCCGGCGTACCGCGCCGACCGCGGCCTCCTCGACCCGGGCGATGCCCGCCTCCTTCGAGGCGTGGCCGTCGGACAGGACCGCCACCAGGCAGCCGCTCACCCGCCCCACGGAGTGGACGACCCACAGTTCGCTCCCCGTGCGCGGCAGCCAGCCGTTCTTCAGAGCGACACCGGACGGGGCCGCCGCGCCGCCCGCCGCCGACACGCCCCAGTCCTGCCCCGCCACCACTCGCTCCATCAGGCCCGCCACATAGCGGCGGGACCGCGCGTCCAGAGGGGCCTCCGGCCGGGTCTCCGGGGCGAAGACCGCCTTCAGGAGGGTGAGCTGATCGCCCGCCGTGGTCCGCGTCAGCCCCCATGCCGGGGCCGCGGTGGTCCGGTCCATCCCGAGGCGCGCGTGCGCCGCGTCCAGCCCCGGCACACCCCCGGCGGCCGTCCGCAGCGCCGTCGCCGCCTCGTTGTCGCTGCGCCCGATCATGGCCTCGGCGAGCCGCTCCTCGCCCGCGTCCAGCCACCGGCCGGTGTCCCGCGCCCGCAGCAGCAGGGCGGCCAGCACCGCGACCTTCACCACACTGGCGGTGACATACGCGCGCTCCGGGCCGTACGCCGCCTCGTGCCCGCCCACCATGTCGTACACCGCGACCGAAAGATTCACCCCCGGACCGTACGCCCCGCCCGCTCCTCTAGGCTCGTCCCGTGGCGCTCAAGAACATTCCGGACCCCGGTTTCTCCGACGACGACGGCACCGCCGATCCCGCGCTGACGGCGGCCCTCGCCGCCTGGGCCGAGGACCGCGCGGCCCATGGGCCGGTGCTGGCGGCGCTGCGCACCTCCCGGCTGCTGGTGCCCGTCGTCGCCGTCCTGGGGGAGGTCGAGGAGGTCGAGGAAGCCGATGAGGGGGGCCGCGTAGCGTCGGACAAGGGTGGTGGTGCGCGACGGGCGGGCCTGCGCCGGGAGAAGACCAGCGACATGGCCGTGCCGACGCTCCGGGCCGGTGACCGCCGCGCCCTGCCCGCCTTCACCTCCGTCGAGGCGCTGGCCCGCTGGGACCCCGCGGCCAGGCCCGTCGCCGTACCGCTGCACCAGGCGCTCCAGGCCGCCGCGCACGAGGGGGCGGACACCGTGGTCCTCGATCTCGCGGGCCCCGTCCCGTACCAGCTCACCGGGCCCGCCCTGCTCGCCCTCGCGGAGGGGCGTACGGGGACCGGTCCGCTCGACGACCCGGCCGTGACGGCGGCGGTACGTTCGGTGGTCGCCGCCGAGCCCGCGGTGGTACGGGCGTATCTCGGCCCCGGCAGCGCGGACGGCACCCTCGCCCTGGTGCTGGACCCGGCCGCGCCCGCGGCGGAGGCGGCCCGCAGGGTCGCGCGCGCCCTCGCGGACGACGACGTGCTGAGGGCCCGCCTGGTGCGCGGACTCGACCTGGCGGTGCTGCCGGCCGAGGCCACCCCACCGGGCGAGCCCCTGTACGTACGGGATCAGCCGCCCCGCTACGGAGAGCGCCCCGCGTGACGGCGCGGGGCGGGGGCGCCGGTCAGCCGTAGACCGGGCCCGTGTACTTCTCGCCCGGGCCCTGGCCCGGCTCGTCCGGTACGACCGAGGCCTCGCGGAAGGCCAGCTGCAGCGACTTCAGCCCGTCACGCAGCGGCGCCGCGTGGAACGAGCTGATCTCCGTCGTGCTCGCGTCCAGCAGTCCGGCCAGCGCGTGGACCAGCTTGCGTGCCTCGTCCAGGTCCTTGTGCTCGTCGCCCTCGTCGGTCAGGCCGAGCTTCACCGCCGCCGCGCTCATCAGGTTCACCGCGACCGTGACGATCACCTCGACGGCGGGAACTTCCGCGATGTCGCGGGCCATGGCGTCGTAGCCGGGTGATTCCGGGGCCGCCGGGGTGGACTGGGGGGAGGTCGCGTCGCTCATGCCCCACACGATAGGCCCACGCGGAGGGCGCCCGTCCGGCGGAGCGGGGGGATACACAGGGTTCGCGCACCGGCCCGGCGGATGCTAACCTTGTGTAACGACCGGCCGGACACGTGCGTGCCCGGCCCACAAGTGGAGGCTCCGATCTCCCACCTGGCTGCCCCTGAGGGGCGGCGGGTCACCGGTCAGGCGGTGCCCATCGTTCCGTACGGACGATGGAACCGCCCGATGCGCCCCGTGGCAGTCGCGCGGCGGTGCTCCGGTATTCGAGGAGCTCCTGCCTGTGTGCCGTCCGGGGCATTTTTGCTGTGCCGCCGCGGTTGGTCTGAAACAAACAGACGTTACGCGGCTGTCTGCCAGACAGTCGTGTGGTGCTACCGAGGAGGATCCATCAGCGCCGAGCCCCGCATCAACGACCGGATTCGCGTTCCCGAAGTGCGACTTGTCGGTCCCAGTGGCGAGCAGGTGGGCATCGTCCCGCTCGCCAAGGCCCTGGAGCTTGCACAGGAGTACGACCTGGACCTGGTCGAGGTCGCGGCGAACGCCCGTCCGCCCGTGTGCAAGCTCATGGACTACGGGAAGTTCAAGTACGAGTCGGCCATGAAGGCCCGTGAGGCGCGCAAGAACCAGGCGCACACGGTCATCAAGGAGATGAAGCTCCGGCCGAAGATCGACCCGCACGACTATGACACCAAGAAGGGTCACGTCGTCCGGTTCCTCAAGCAGGGCGACAAGGTCAAGATCACGATCATGTTCCGTGGTCGCGAGCAGTCCCGCCCGGAACTGGGCTTCCGACTGCTCCAGCGGCTCGCCTCCGACGTCGAGGAACTCGGCTTCATCGAGTCGAACCCGAAGCAGGACGGCCGGAACATGATCATGGTTCTCGGTCCGCACAAGAAGAAGACCGAGGCCATGGCCGAGGCCCGTGAGGCGCAGGCGGCCCGCAAGGCGGAGCGCCAGGGCCACACGCCCGAGGAGTCGGCCGACGGGAACGTCGAGGCTCCGGCCGAGAGCCCCGTCGAGGCATCTTCCGAGGTGTGATCCGTGGGGGCGCCACCCAGGCGGCCCCCGGCTCCGCTCGGAACCACACACCAGAGATCTGACGCTCCCGCGCGCCGGTCGAGAAAGCGGACCGGCTGGGAGCGCCACTGACGAGGAGAGAACGGCGCTATGCCGAAGAACAAGTCGCACAGCGGTGCCAGCAAGCGCTTCAAGATCACCGGCTCCGGCAAGGTGCTGCGCGAGCGGGCCGGCAAGCGCCACCTGCTCGAGCACAAGTCGTCAAGGCTGACGCGTCGCCTCACCGGCAACGCCGAGATGGCCCCGGGCGACGCCAAGAAGATCAAGAAGCTTCTCGGCAAGTGAGGCCGCAGCCCCCCGTGACCGGGGGCGCGGCAACAGGACCGGGACCTATTCGTTTTCGGGCCGTGTGAGTCCAACCACGGCCCCGCTACAAGGAGTCAACACGTGGCACGCGTCAAGCGGGCGGTCAACGCCCACAAGAAGCGCCGGGCAATCCTCGAAGCGGCCAGCGGTTACCGCGGCCAGCGTTCGCGTCTGTACCGGAAGGCGAAGGAGCAGGTCACCCACTCCCTCGTCTACAACTACAACGACCGCAAGAAGCGCAAGGGCGACTTCCGTCAGCTCTGGATCCAGCGGATCAACGCCGCTGCCCGTGCCAACGGCATCACCTACAACCGCTTCATCCAGGGTCTGAAGGCCGCCAACGTCGAGGTGGACCGCAAGATCCTCGCGGAGCTGGCCGTCAACGACGCGGGCGCGTTCGCCGCGCTCGTCGAGGTCGCCCAGAAGGCGCTCCCCAGCGACGTCAACGCCCCGAAGGCCGCGGCCTAAGAGCCTGCCGGCTCTTCAGCCCGCGCCCCTTCCCGCCGGACCCGCAGGCACACCGCCTGCGGGTCCCGCGTGTTTCCGCACCACCCGCCGGCGTGCGCAGTGATCCCCGGAACGCGCGGAACCGGACCGCCCGCCGCCGGGGGACGGGACCGCCCGTACGGAGACCGCCAGGCACCGGGACTTCCCGGTACTGAAACCGCCCCGCACCGAGACCGACCCGTACCGAGTCCGCCCGTACCGCCAGACGAGAAGCGAGCCGCCGCCCATGGGCACCCCCGAGCTGATCTCCCCGCGTTCCCCCCGTGTCACGGCCGCGCGCAGGCTCGCCAAGCGCGCCTTCCGGGGCAAGGAGCGCCGGTTCATCGCCGAGGGGCCGCAGGCCGTGCGCGAGGCGGTGGCGCACCGCGGTGCCGACGGCGAACCCACGCTCGTCGAACTGTTCACCACCGCCGAGGCCGCCGAGCGGTACGGCGACATCATCGACGCGGCCCGCGCCACCGGGGCCCGGGTGCACTTCGCGCCGGACACCGTCCTCGCCGAGGTCTCGCAGACCGTCACCCCGCAGGGCCTGCTGGGTGTCTGCCGCTTCCTGGACACCCCGTTCGCCGACGTCCTCGCCGCGGGCCCCCGGCTCGTCGCCGTCCTCGCCCACGTCCGCGACCCCGGCAACGCCGGTACGGTGCTGCGCTGCGCGGACGCCGCGGGGGCGGACGCCGTCGTCCTCACCGACGCCTCCGTCGACCTGTACAACCCGAAGTCCGTCCGCGCGTCGGCCGGCTCGCTCTTCCATCTGCCCGTCGCCGTCGGCGTCCCCGTGGAGCAGGCCGTACGCGGCCTCCAGGGCGCCGGGGTGCGCATCCTGGCGGCCGACGGCGCGGGCGAGGACGACCTCGACGACGAACTGGACGCGGGCACCATGGCCGGGCCCACCGCCTGGATCTTCGGCAACGAGGCGTGGGGGCTGCCGGAGGAGACCCGCGCCCTGGCGGACGCCGTGGTGCGGGTGCCGATCCACGGAAAGGCCGAGAGCTTGAACCTCGCGACCGCCGCGGCCGTATGTCTCTATGCCTCAGCGCGTGCCCAGCGCGTCCGCGGTATGCGCTGAGGGGGTCCGTCCGGTCACCGTCAGCTAGTAAGGTGGCGTGCTCGGGGACCCACTGAGCTAGCCGGAAGAGGTGGGGTGCGGGGATGACCGTCGGGGCGAGCCGACCCGCAGGGGTCCAGGGAGCCTTACCCGCCGCTGCCGACGGCCCGGCCGGACCGGGGCTGGACCCCGACGACCTCCCCGACGGGCTGATCATCGCGGACGAGACCGGCCGCGTCGTCTGCTTCAACGCCGCCGCCGCCCGGATCACCGCCGTCGACCGCGCCGCCGCCCTCGGCAGCCCGCTGGAGCACGCGCTGCCGCTGGAGGACCTCAAGGGCCGCCGCTGGTGGACGCTGACCGACCCGTACGGCGGCCTCGCCACCCGGACCGGGCAGCCGGAGCGCAACCTGCTGCTCCCTGGCGGCCGCGAGGTCCTGGTCTCCGCCCGCTACGTCCGCGCGTACCCCACCGGCCCCGTCCGCAAGCTGGTGATCTGCGTACGGGGCACGGAGGCCCGCCGCCGCACCGAGCTGAGCCACGCCGAGCTGATCGCCACCGTCGCCCACGAGCTGCGCTCGCCGCTGACCTCCGTCAAGGGGTTCACGGCGACCCTGCTCGCCAAGTGGGAGCGGTTCACGGACGACCAGAAGCGGCTGATGCTGGAGACCGTCGACGCCGACGCCAACCGGGTCACCCGGCTCATCGCCGAGCTGCTCGACATCTCCCGGATCGACTCCGGACGGCTGGAGGTGCGCCGCCAGCCCGTCGACATCGGCGCGGCCGTCGGCCGGCACGTCCAGTCGCACACCGCGTCGGGAGAGTCGCCGGACCGGTTCCTCGTACGGATAGAGCAGCCGCTGCCCGATCTGTGGGCGGACCCCGACAAGATCGACCAGGTCCTCGGCAACCTGCTGGAAAACGCGGTGCGCCACGGCGAGGGAACCGTCACCATTGTGGTGGCGCCCGCGCGTATCGAACACGCGGCGGAGAGTGAGAAGGGAACGGCCGTCACCGTGTGCGACGAAGGACCCGGCATCCCCGAGGAGTCGATGCAGCGCGTCTTCACCCGCTTCTGGCGGGGCAGCAAGCGCGGCGGGACGGGGCTGGGCCTCTACATCGTCAAGGGCATCGTCGAGGCGCACGGCGGCACGATCACCGTCGGCCGCGGCCCCGGCGGCGGCGCGCAGTTCCGGTTCGTCCTGCCCGTCGGCGCTCCGGCCTACCTCTCCTGACGGTCTCCCGACCGATCCGGGGAACCGGCCCGGGCCGCCCGCGGGCGGAGCCATCTTCGTACGACCCCTTAGACTCGGCTTTTGGCACCTTCACACCCTCGGTGAACGAGCAGAGTCGTCGAGCAGGGTCGTTTCGCCAAGCCAATCGGAAGTACGGGAAGAGATGTCCGCACCCAACAAGTCGTACGACCCGGTCGAGGTCGAGGCACTGAAACCGAAGCGCATCGAGCGGATCAAGGACGAGGCGCTCGCCGCCTTCGCCGCCGCCGGTGACCTCGACGCGCTCGCCCACGCGAAGACCGCCCACACCGGGTCCACCTCGCCGCTCTCCCTCGCCAACCGGGAGATCGGCGCGCTGCCCCCGCAGGCCAAGGCCGAGGCGGGCAAGCGCGTGGGCCAGGCCCGCGCCGCCGTCGGCCGGGCCCTCGCCGCCCGGCAGACCGAGCTGGAGGCCGAGCGCGACGCCCGGGTGCTGGTCGAGGAGGCGGTGGACGTCACACTGCCGTACGACCGCACCCCGGCCGGCGCCCGCCACCCGCTCACCACCTTCATGGAGCGGGTCGCCGACGTCTTCGTGGCCATGGGGTACGAGGTCGCCGAGGGGCCCGAGGCCGAGGCCGAGTGGTTCAACTTCGACGCCCTCAACTTCGTGCCCGACCACCCGGCGCGCCAGATGCAGGACACCTTCTTCGTCTCCGGCCCCGAGGGCACCACGGGCGACGAGTCCGGCGTGGTGCTCCGCACGCACACCTCACCGGTCCAGGCCCGCACCCTGATCGACCGCGAGCCGCCCGTCTACGTCGTCTGCCCCGGGCGGGTCTACCGCACCGACGAGCTGGACGCCACGCACACCCCGGTCTTCCACCAGATCGAGCTGCTCGCCGTCGACGAGGGCCTGACCATGGCCGACCTCAAGGGCACCCTGGACCACATGGTCCAGGCGCTCTTCGGCCCGGACATGAAGACCCGGCTCCGCCCGAACTTCTTCCCGTTCACCGAGCCGTCCGCCGAGATGGACATGGTCTGCTACGTCTGCCGCGGCGCCTCCGTCGGCAACCCCGACCGGCCCTGCCGCACCTGCGGCAGCGAGGGCTGGATCGAGCTGGGCGGCTGCGGCATGGTCAACCCGAAGGTGCTCACCGCCTGCGGCGTCGACCCCGAGAAGTACAGCGGATTCGCCTTCGGGTTCGGCATCGAACGGATGCTGATGTTCCGCCACAACGTCGAAGACATGCGAGACATGGTCGAGGGTGACGTCCGGTTCACCCGGCCGTTCGGGATGGAGATCTGATGCGCGTCCCGCTTTCCTGGCTGCGGGAGTACGTCGACCTGCCGGCGACGGAGACCGGCCGTGACGTACAGGCCCAGCTCGTCGCCGCCGGTCTGGAGGTCGAGACCGTCGAGCAGCTCGGCGCCGGCCTCAAGGGCCCCCTCGTCGTCGGCAAGGTCCTCACCATCGAGGAGCTGGAGGGCTTCAAGAAGCCCATCCGCTTCTGCACCGTCGACGTCGGCACCGCCAACGGCACCGGTGAGCCGCAGGAGATCGTCTGCGGCGCCCGCAACTTCGCCGTCGGCGACAAGGTCGTCGTCGTGCTGCCCGGCGCCGTCCTCCCGGGCGACTTCGCGATCGCCGCGCGCAAGACGTACGGCAGGACCTCGCACGGCATGATCTGCTCCGGCGACGAGCTGGGCATGGGCGATGACGGCTCCGGCGGCATCATCGTGCTGCCGCCCGAGTTCGAGCCCGGCACCGACGCCATCGCGCTCCTGGAGCTGGTGGACGAGGTTCTGGACATCGCCGTCACCCCCGACCGCGGCTACTGCCTCTCGCTGCGCGGCGTCGCCCGCGAGACCGCCATCGCGTACGGCCTGCCGCTGCGCGACCCGGCGCTCCTCGACGTCCCCGCGCCGAACGCGTACGGCCACCCCGTGAAGATCGCCGACCCGATGGGCTGCGACCGCTTCACCGCGCGTACGGTCACCGGGCTCGACCCCGAGGCCCGCTCGCCGATCTGGCTGCGCCGCCGCCTCCAGAAGGCCGGGATGCGCCCCATTTCGCTCGCCGTCGACATCACCAACTACGTGATGCTGGAGCTCGGCCAGCCGCTGCACGCCTACGACCGGACCCGGCTCGACGGCGCGATCGGCGTCCGCCGCGCCGAGGCCGGCGAGAAGATCACCACCCTCGACGGCGTCCAGCGCGTCCTCGACGCCCAGGACCTCGTCATCACCGACGACCGCGGGCCGATCGGCCTCGCGGGCGTGATGGGCGGCGCCCACACGGAGATCGCCGATGTCGTCACCGACGCCGAGACCGGCGCCGTGCACGGCACGACCGAGGTCGTCATCGAGGCCGCGCACTTCGACGCGATCACCATCGCCCGTACCGCGCGCCGCCACAAGCTGCCCTCCGAGGCGTCCAAGCGCTTCGAGCGCGGCGTCGACCCGGCGGCCACCGCCGCCGCGGCGCAGCGCACCGTCGACCTGCTGGTGCTCCTCGCGGGCGGCTCCGCCGAGGCCGGGGTCACCGAGGTCATCGCGCCCTCCGCGCCCCACACCATCACCATGCCCGCCGACCACCCCGACCGCGTCGCGGGCGTCGGCTACGGCCGGGAGACCGTCGTACGGCGCCTCCAGCAGATCGGCTGCGACGTGTACGGGCAGGACGAGCTGATCGTCACCGTCCCGTCCTGGCGTCCCGACCTCGGCGCGCCCAACGACCTCGCCGAGGAGGTCATCCGGCTGGAGGGGTACGAGAACCTGCCCTCCACACTGCCGACCCCGCCGTCCGGCCGCGGGCTCACCGAGCGGCAGCGGCTGCACCGCCGCGTCGGCCGCGCCCTGGCCGGGGCGGGCTACGTCGAGGCGCTGAACTACCCGTTCACCGGCCCGGCGGTCCTCGACGCGTTCGGCCTCCCCGCCGACGACGACCGGCGCCGTACGGTCACCCTCGTCAACCCGCTCTCCGACGAGGAGCCCGCGCTGCGCACCACGCTGCTGCCCGGCCTCCTCACCGCGCTGCGCCGCAACGACGGCCGCGGCTCGCACGACCTCGCGCTCTTCGAGACCGGGCTGGTCTTCCGGCCGACCGGCGAGGAGACCGTACCGGTCCGGCTGCCCGTCGACCGGCGGCCCACCGACGAGGAGATCGCCGCCCTCGACGCCACGCTGCCGCGCCAGCCGCGCCACGCCGCGGTCGTCCTGTCCGGTGCGCGCGAGCAGGCCGGCTGGTGGGGCAAGGGCACCCGGGCGAACTGGGCGGACGCCGTCGAGGCGGCCCGCACCGTCGCCCGTGAGGCCGGCGTCGAGCTGTCCGTACGGGCCGACCGCCACGAGCCGTGGCACCCCGGCCGCTGCGCCGCGCTCCTCGCGACGGTGGACGGCACGGAGACACTCGTCGGGCACGCGGGTGAGCTGCACCCGCGCGTCGTCAAGGCGCTCGGGCTGCCGGAGCGCACCAGCGCCATGGAGATCGACCTGGACCTGCTGGAGCGGGCCGGCACCGGCGCCCTCCAGGCGCCGCGCATCTCCACCTACCCGGTGGCCACCCAGGACGTGGCGCTGGTCGTCGCGGACGACGTGCCGGCCGGGGACGTGGAGCGCGCGCTGCACGAGGGCGCGGGCGAACTCCTGGAGTCCCTGCGGCTGTTCGACGTCTTCTCCGGCGAACAGGTCGGCGCGGGGAACAAGTCCCTCGCGTACGCCCTGCGCTTCCGTGCCACCGACCGCACGCTGACGGTCGAGGAGGCCACGGCGGCCCGTGACGCGGCCGTCGCGCTCGCCGCCGAGCGGACCGGGGCGGTCCTGCGGGGCGCGTGACCGTCTGACCACGCCCTGAGGGGCGCGTCCGGGGCTCCCGGACGCGCCCCTCACTCATTTGAGTGAGAACCCTCGGCGGGTCGCGCCATCGGCGGCGAGTGATCGACACAATCGATCCGGCCGCGACGGTCGACGTACGCCCAACGGCTGAGTGGCCGGACGGCCGAGGGGGGCCGACGTATGAATCGGACCAGTGCAGAAGAGCAGACACCCGAGGAGACAGCCTCCTGGGGATTCGTGGAGTGCGCGATTCCCGGTGGCGTGCTCGCGCTGGTGATCACCTGGGAGCTGACGCGTCCGCCCTCGGAGCGCGACACGCTCCTGCCGCGCATCGTGACGTGTGTGGCCTTCACCCTGCTGATGGCGTATCTCGTCATGCGGGTACGGCGCCGCGCGGCGCGCGAGATCCTCCAGGTGCGCGCCGTGGCGCGCGCCGCGCAGGAGGTCCTGCTGCGGCCGCTGCCGTCCCGGCTCGACGGATTGGCGCTCCACGCCCGTCAGCTCTCCGCGTCGCGCGGCGCGGACGTGGGCGGCGACCTGTACGAGGTGATGGCGACCACCCACGGGGTGCGCGTGGTCATCGGCGACGTGCGCGGCCACGGGCTGCCCGCCATCGGCACGGTGGCGGCGGTGCTCGGCAGCTTCCGCGAGGCCGCCCACGACGAGAGCGGGCTCGACGGTGTCCTGCGCAGGCTCGACCGGGCGCACCAGCGGCATCTGCGGGAGCGGGAGCAGGCCCTCCGAGAACCCGACCACGCCGCGGCGCTCCGGGTCGCCGTGCTCGCCGACGCGGCCGCGAGGAACGGGGCGGCGGACGCCGCGGACGCGGCCGAGGTCGCCGAGGCGTGCCGGGCCGCCCAGCGGATGGCGGAGGCGGAGGCGGACGACGTCGCGGAGGAGTTCGTCACCGTTCTGCTGCTGGAGATCGGGCCCGACGCGGAGGTACGCGCCCTCAACTGCGGCCATCCCTGGCCCTATCGGCTCGGGACCGGGGCGGAGCCGCTCGCCTGCGGGGAGCCGCTGCCGCCGCTGGGCGCCTTTCCGCTGCCGGCGGAGCTCACCCCGTACCGCTGCGGACGCCTGCTGCCGGGCGAGGCGCTGTTCCTGCACACCGACGGCGCGGAGGACGCCCGGGACGCGCGGGGGCGCTTCTTCGGTCTCAGGGAGGCGCTGGCGGAGGTGGCTTCGGCCACCGTGCTGTCGCCCGCCGCGGTGGTAGGGCAGGTGCACACGGCGCTGCTGCGGCACACCGGCGGACGGATCACCGACGACATGGCGCTGCTGGTGCTGCGCAACGACCGGGTGGACGGCACCGCGTGCGCGGCGGCCGGAGGGCGGTCGGGACCCGCCGACGACCCACCGGCCGACCGGTCCGGGGGCGGCCCCCGCGAGTCCGGGTCCGCCGATTCCGGTCGGCGGGGCGCCGACCGCTCCGGGGCGGACCGGGCGGGGCCGGGCGGCCTCGCGGATCAGGACGGATTCGTGGATCAGGGCAGCCTCGCGGATCCGGACCGGCTCCCCGGCCCGGACGAGACGCCTCGGCCGCCGGAACCGCCACCGGTCAACGGCCAGGCGCCGCCGGGCTGTCGTTCCGTACGGGACGAGCGCACACGGGTGCCGGCGCAGTCCGGCGAACCGGCGCTGCACCGTACCCGTCCCGCTCCTTCCCGTCCCTAGACTCCGGTGCTGTGACCGCTGTCGTCCGTCACCGGACTCGTCTCCCACCCAGGAGCACCACGTCCGAGGCCTGAGGGAACCATCGGCGCGGTGGCCGCGTCGTCCGCCCCGCCGCGGAGTGTCGGGCAGGTGCGGGACGGACGACACGGTTGCGGGCCGCCGCACTTACGAGGGGGAGCCGGCGACCCGGCCGCCTCCTTGATGAGGAGAACCAGTCAACAGGCCCCGCCCGCCCGGCGGCAGTGCGCACACGGCGCGAGTCCGGGCACTCCGTTCACACCCCGTGCGTTTCCCGTTCCACCCGAGACGAGCACGTCCGAAGTGACACCGTCCGTCCCCTTGCGGCGGGCGGGAGTTCGGACTTCCTCGGCTAGGCTGGATTCGGCCGAGTCACCGGAGGGGCACATGCAGCCCAACACTCTGCTCGATTCCCTGCTCGACGAGGCGGGCATCTCCCATGCCGGTCTCGCCGCCCGGGTCAACCAGGCGGGCCGCGCCAGGGGCCTCGCGCTGCGGTACGAACACACCGCCGTGTCCCGCTGGCTGAAGGGCCAGCGGCCTCGCGGGCAGGTGCCCGACCTGATCTGCGCGGTGCTCAGCGACCGCCTGCGCAGACCCTTCACCCTGGACGACATCGGGTTCGGGGTGGCGGGGGAGACACCTCTGCCCCATTCCACCCCGCTCTCCGGCTTCGTGGAGCGCGCCGCCGCGCTGTGGCGCAGTGACGAGCAGCAGCGCCCGCACATAGTGGGCGCCCCCGCCGTCACCGGCACGCCCGCCGTGATGCCCGTCTGGGAGTGGGAGAACCCGCCGGAGGACTCCGACGTGTCCCGCGCGGGCGGCACGAAGGTCGGCCCCGCCGACATCAACCTGCTCAGATCGGCCCGCGCGCACTACGAGTTGATGTACCGCCGGGCGGGCGGTGTCGCGACCCGCGCCCGGATCGTCCGGTTCCTCAACGCCGAGACCGCGCCGCTGCTGCGCGGCGGGTACAGCGACGCGCTGGGGCGCCAGCTCCACCGCGCCACCGGCGGCCTGGTCGCGGTGGCCGGCATCTGCGCGTACGACTCCGACGCCCACGGTCTGGCGCAGCGCTACTTCCACCAGGCGCTGCGGCTCGCGAAGGCCAGCGGCGACCGCGGGTTCGGCGCGTACGTGATCGCGCTGCTCGTCAACCAGTCGCTGTTCATGGGGGAGTACCGTCAGTCCGTGGCCTTCGCGGAGGCGGCCCTGCGGACGTCGGGGGGCCGGATCACCCCGGCGCTCGCCGCCGATCTCTACGCGATGCAGGCCAAGTCGTACGCGCATCTCGGCGACGCCGCCGCGGCGCTCGGCTGCATCCGGCGGGCGGAGACCGAGGCGGAGCGCATCAGTCCGGGCCATGAACCGGACGAGACGGGCTACGTCCAGCCGGGCCTGGTCAATGTGCAGGTGGCGGAGGCGCTCCTCAGCCTCGGCGAACTGGCCGCCGCGCGGGTGCACGCGACGGCGGCCGTGGACACCCCGGCGCACGACCGCGGCCGGGTCCACCGGCTCGCGATGCTCAGTCATATCGAGTTGCGGCAGGGCGAGGCCGACCGGGCTGCCAGAACGGCGGCGGAGATGGCCGAGCGGGCCCGGGGGATGGAGTCCCAGCGGCTGCGCGACCGCTTGCGCGAGGTACGCGAACAACTCGTGGCCAGCGGATCCTCGGATGCCGAGGACACGGCGGAACTGATCGCGGGGGCGCTGCGCGTTCCTCTGTGAGCCCCCGGGTGAGCCCCCCGTGCTTTCGCCGGTGCGGGCGTCGCTGCTGCGATATTGCCATCAACTTGTCGGAAGGTGGCAGAAACGTGCAGTGGACGAACTTAAGCGAGCAGACCGTGTACGAGAACCGATGGTTCAGCGTCAATCTCGCCGACGTCAAACTCCCTGACGGCCGGCATCTGGACCACTTCCTCATCCGGCTCCGCCCGGTCGCCGTGGCGACCGCGGTCAACTCCGCCAACGAGGTGCTGATGCTCTGGCGGCACCGCTTCATCACCGACAGCTGGGGCTGGGAGCTGGCCGCCGGGGTCGTCGAGGACGGCGAGGACATCAAGACCGCGGCCGCGCGGGAGATGGAGGAGGAGACCGGCTGGCGCCCGGGACCCCTCAGGCATCTCCTCACGGTCGAGCCGTCCAACGGGCTCAGCGACGCGCGGCACCATCTCTACTGGGCGGAGGACGCGACGTACATCGGTCATCCGCAGGACGACTTCGAGTCCTCACGCCGCGAGTGGGTGCCGCTCAAGCTGGTGCCCGACATGATCGCCAGGGGCGAGATCCCGGCCGCCAACATGACGGCCGGGCTGCTGATGCTCCACCACTTGAGGCTGGGCTGAGAGCCTGTCGGTGACCTGAACCGCACAGGCCCCTAACGGCCCAGGCTCTGCCAGACGGCGACCGCGAGCGCGCCCAGTGAGCAGAGCGCCGCCACGGCGGGCAGCGGCCACCTGGAGTGCTCCAGGGCCGCCACACGCGCGGCCAGATCGGCCACATCCTTGTCGGTCTGGTCGTTGCGGTGGGCCAGTAGCGCCATCCTGCCGTCGGTCCTGGCAAGACCGACGTCGAGGCTGCGACGTAACTCCGCGCGCTCCTGGCCGACCACGGAATGGTCAGAGTCGGTGGTCACGATGTTCCGCTCCTGTTCGGGGAGAAGTGTTCCACGATGCGACTGCCTGGCCGCGACGGGTTCGGCGGCCAAGCGGAATCGAGTCAACTCCCCCTGAACGGCGGGCATCAGGGTGTACGGATGTCATATGCGCGCACCCTCCGCACACACCGTGTGAATCAGGAGTACGGGTAGAAGCCCGCACCCGTCTTGCGGCCCAGCCGGCCCGCGTCCACCATCCGCTGGAGCAGCGGCGATGCCGCGTACAACGGCTCCTTGTACTCCGCGTACATCGAGTCCGCGACCGACGCCACGGTGTCCAGACCGATCAGATCGGCGAGCTTGAGCGGGCCCATCGGGTGGGCGCAGCCCAGCTCCATCCCGTTGTCGATGTCCTCGCGGCTGGCGATGCCCGACTCGAACATCCGGATCGCGGCGAGCAGGTACGGGATGAGCAGCGCGTTCACCACGAAGCCCGAGCGGTCCTGGGCGCGGATCGCGTGCTTGCCGAACACGCCTTGGACGACGGCCTCCGAGCGGAGAATCGTCTCCTCGGACGTCGTCAGCGCGGGGATCAGCTCGACGAGCTGCTGTACGGGGGCCGGGTTGAAGAAGTGGATCCCGATCACCTGGTCGGGGCGCGAGGTCGCGACGGCCAGTTTGACCAGCGGGATGGAGGAGGTGTTGGAGGCCAGGATCGCGTCGGGACGCGTCACCACCTGGTCGAGCACCTGGAAGATCTCCGTCTTGACCTGCTCGTTCTCCACGACGGCCTCGATGACCAGATCGCGGTCGGCGAACTCCCCGAGATCCGTGGTGAAGCTCAGCCTGCCGAGCGCCGCGTCGCGCTCCTCCTCGCTGATCTTGCCGCGTTCCGCGGCCTTCGCCAGCGAGTTCTGCAGCCGGGTCCGGCCGATCTCCAGCGCCTCGCCGGTGGTCTCCGCGACGATGACCTCCAGGCCGCTGCGCGCGGCGACCTCCGCGATGCCTGCGCCCATCTGGCCGCAGCCCACCACTCCGACGCGGGCGATATCGGTCAGGGTGTCGGTCACATCGTGCCTTTCTCCGGTCCGTGTCCGTGCAGGTCCCCCGTACGATTCCGGCGCCTGCCCCGGGAACAGGACGTTACTCCGGCAGCGGATGCGCGTGACGGTCCGGGGCAGGCATGCTCGGCGGTGGACCGGGCCGTCCGTTGCCGCGGCGGCGCGGTCCATTGCCGGGACATGACACGCGACAGGGTGAGGGACGGCGCATGGGGCACGAGTCGGGGCAGGGCACGACGGAGTACGGCACGGCGGGGCAGGGCGCGAGCGGGTACGGCGCGGCGGAGCGGGGGCGGCCGCGGGGGCGGCCGCGGGGCGCGGCGCCCGTCGGGCGGCGCGGGTTCGTCGCCGCCGCGGCCGGGGTGGCGGCCACCCTGCTGACCGCGGGGGACACGGTCGCCGCCGGAGCCGCCCCGGGACAGGGGCCCGGCGGGCGCCCCGTGCCGGTCCACCACGGGACGCGCCCCGCGCTGCGCGGCATGTGGGTGGCGACCGTCGCCAACCGGGACTGGCCCTCGAAGCCCGGGCTCCCGGCCGACCGCCAGCGGGCCGAGCTGATCAAGCACCTCGACACGGCGGTGGACCGCCGGCTCAACGCCGTCGCCTTCCAGGTCAGGCCCACCGCCGACGCGCTGTGGCCGTCGCCGTACGAGCCCTGGTCGCAGTACCTGACCGGCACGCAGGGCGTGGACCCCGGCTGGGACCCGCTGGGCACGGCGGTACGGGAGGCCCACGCCCGCGGCCTCGAACTGCACGCCTGGTTCAACCCGTACCGCGTCGCCACCCACACCGACCCCACCCGGCTCTCCCCGGACCACCCGGCCCGGATCCATCCCGGCTGGGTCCTGCCGTACGGCGGGAAGCTCTACTACAACCCGGGCCTGCCCGAGGTACGGACCTTCGTCCAGGACGCCATGCTCGACGCCGTCGAGCGGTACGACATCGACGCCGTGCACTGGGACGACTACTTCTACCCGTACCCGGTCGCCGGACAGGTCTTCGACGACGACGCGGCGTACGCGCGGTACGGGGCGGACTTCCCCGACAAGGCGGCCTGGCGGCGCGACAACACCGACCGGCTGGTGCGCGGGACGGCGGAGCGGATCAGGAAGACCAAGAAGGGCGTGCGCTTCGGGATCAGCCCGTTCGGGGTGTGGCGCAACGCCGCCACCGACCCGCTCGGCTCCGACACCCGGGCGGGCGTGCAGACCTACGACGACCTGCACGCGGACACCCGCGCCTGGGTCCGCAAGGGCTGGATCGACTACATCGCCCCGCAGCTCTACTGGAACATCGGCTACGCCGCCGCGGACTACGCGAAGCTGGTGCGCTGGTGGGACGCGACCGTACGGGGGACGGGCGTCGACCTCTACATCGGCGAGGCCCTGTACAAGGCGGGCGACCCGGCCCAGCCCGCCGCCTGGCAGGATCCCGCCGAGCTGTCCCGCCATCTCACGCTGGCGAAGGACTTCGCGGGGGTACGGGGCCACTGCTACTTCTCGGCGAAGGAGGTCGGCGCCGATCCGATCGGGGCGATGACGCGCGTGGTGACGGACCAC
The DNA here is from genome assembly GCF_042752355.1 of Streptomyces sp. NPDC059255. Taxonomy (NCBI): domain Bacteria; kingdom Bacillati; phylum Actinomycetota; class Actinomycetes; order Kitasatosporales; family Streptomycetaceae; genus Streptomyces; species Streptomyces sp. NPDC059255. The sequence continues at coordinate 9,607 of NZ_JBHYZP010000018.1, read as the reverse complement.
TACGGCAGGCGGTCACGGCTGTCGCGCTGAGCCCGGGGCACCGGTGGGCCGCGGCTCCTCGCGGGGGCCCTGCCGGCGGGTGGCGGCACGCTGGGTCACCGCGATGCAGACCAGCACCGCCACGGCGGCCACGGGCGCCGCCGGGGTGAGGTGTTCGCCGAGCAGCAGCACCGACCAGACCAGGGTCAGCACCGGCTGCGCGAGCTGGAGCTGACTGGCCCGCGCGATCCCGATCGCCGCCATGCCCCGGTACCAGACGTACAGCCCGAAGAAGGTGGAGACCAGCGCCACCCAGACCACGCCGATCACGCCGTGCGCCGTCAGCCGCACCGGCTCGAAGGAGAGCGCGACGGCGCCGCCGGCCAGCGAGAGCGGGAGCGCGCCGACCAGCGCCCAGCCGATCACCTGCCAGCCCGGCATCTCCCGGGCCAGCCGGCCGCCCTCCGTGTACCCCGCCGCGCACACCAGCAGCGCGCCGAAGAGATACAGATCCCCCGTGGACAGCGCCCCGCCGCTCTGCCCCACCGTGAAGGCGACCACCACGGCGGCTCCGGCGACGGCCGCCGCCCAGAAGGTACGGGAGGGCCGGCGGCCCGTACGGACCGCCGCGAAGGCGGCCGTGGTGAGCGGCAGCAGCCCGACCACCACGGCCGCGTGCGAGGTGGTGGAGGTCTCCAGCGCGAGCGAGGTGAGCAGCGGGAACCCCACCACGACCCCGACGGCCACGACCACCAGCCCGCCCCGGTGCCGGCGCTCGGGGACCGGGACGCGCAGCGCCAGCAGACAGCCTCCCGCGAGGAGCGCGGCCAGCGCGCTGCGGACGGCGACGAGGGACCAGGGGCCGAAGCTCTCCAGGCCCCACACGGTGGACGGGAAGGTGAGGGAGAAGGCGACGATGCCCAGGGCGGCGAGGAGCGTGCCCCGGTTGCCCTGGCCGTCCTGGCTGTCCCGGTCGGTGGCGCCCCTGCCGACCGCTATCGTCGTGTGGGGTGTAGCGCTATTCTCTGCTGTCATGTATGAGCGTAGCAGTGTGGCCGAGCTGGCCGAATCCCTGAAGCGTGAGCTGAACCACTACTCACCTGGTGGAAAGCTGCCGTCCAGCAGAGAGCTGATCGAGCGCTACCGGGTCTCGCCCGTGACCGTCTCCCGCGCGCTCGCTCGGCTCACCGCCGAGGGTCTGGTCGTCACGCGCCCCGGCGCCGGAGCCTTCCGGGCCCCCGAGCGCCCCGCCCCGGCCAGGGCCGGCGACACCTCCTGGCAGGAGGTCACCCTCAGCGCGGAGACCACGGCCGACGGAGTGCCGCGCGCCGTCGACGCCTCCGGTGTCCTGATCACCCTCGCCGCGCCGCCGCCCGGCGTCATCGAGCTGAACGGCGGCTATCTGCACCCCACGCTCCAGCCCGAGGCCGCGATGGCCGCCGCCCTCGCCCGCGCGGGCCGCCGCCCCGGCGTCTGGGGCCGGCCGCCCGTCGACGGACTGCCCGAACTGCGCGAGTGGTTCGCCCGGGCCGTCGCGCCCACCAGTACCGCCGCGGAGATCCTGGTCACGGCGGGCGGCCAGAGCGCGCTCACCACAGCGCTGCGCGCCCTCGCCCCGCCCGGCGCGCCGGTCCTCGTCGAGTCGCCCACGTACCCGGGCATGCTGGCGATCGCCCGCGCCGCCGGGCTGCGCCCCGTCCCCGTACCGGTCGATCCGGACGGGGTACGGCCCGACCTGCTCGCCGCCGCCTTCCGGGCCAGCGGCGCCAAGGTCTTCGTCTGCCAGCCGCTCTTCCAGAACCCGACCGGCGCCGTGCTCGCCCCGGACCGCAGGCCCGAGGTGCTGCGGACGGCCCGGGAGGCCGGGGCCTTCGTCGTCGAGGACGACTTCGCGCGCCGTATGGTCCACGCGGACGCGGGCCCGCTGCCTCCCACGCTCGCCGCCGACGACCCCGACGGCGTCGTCGTCCATGTCTGCTCGCTCACCAAGGTGACCTCGCCGAGCCTGCGCGTCGGCGCCCTGGCCGCCCGGGGACCCGTACTGGAACGGCTGCGCGCCATCCATGTCGTCGACACCTTCTTCGTGCCGCGCCCGCTCCAGGAGGCCACCCTGGAGCTGGTGGGCTCCGTCGCCTGGCACCGCCAACTGCGCTCCGTGTCAGCCGAGTTGAAGACCCGAAGAGACACCCTGATCACCGCGCTGCGCACCACGCTGCCGGGGCCGACCCTCACGCACATCCCGGCCGGGGGGTACCACCTCTGGCTCCGGCTGCCCGACGGCACCGACGAGGCGGCCGTCGTCGCCGCGGCGCTGCGCGCGGGTGTCGCGGTGGCGCCGGGCCGCCCGTACTTCGGCGCCGAGCCGCCCGCCCCGCACCTGCGGCTGAGCTTCGCGGCGCCGGCCGGCCCCGCCGAGATCACCGAGGGGGTGCGCCGGCTCCGTACCGCCTGCGACGAAGTGCTCGGGTCCGGGTGACGGTGTGCCCCTGGTACGAAAACCCGTCCGAGAGCCCGTCCGAATGCCGTCCGGGTGCCGTCCGAAAGCCCAGGAGGGGCGCACTCGCCCGTGGATGACCGGCGCGTGACGGGCGTGTGACAGGGCGGGGGCCGGGGCGCCCCTCCCCGGGATTCCCCGGGGATCAGGGCGTTCCGCGTGCCTGAGACCCCTTGACCGGTACCGCTTTCCCCTCCACGATCACGGCCATGAGTGTTCGGGTCACCTTGGTCGCCGCGGCGCGCAGCGCGGACCTGTACGACGAGCGCTTCGGGGACGACCGCCCCCTCGACCGGACCGGCTGGCACGAGATGCAGCGCGTCGCCCACACCCTCATCCCGCTCGCCGCCGCCGATCTCCGCTACTGCTCACCCACCCCGCGCAGCCGCGCCACCGGCGACGCCCTCGGCTTCGCGCCGCTCGTCCAGCCGGCCCTGCGCGACTGCGACATGGGGCGCTGGCGCGGCTACACCCTCGCCGAGGTGATGGCCCTCGAACCGGCCGGTGTCGACGCCTGGCTCGCCGACCCGCGCGGCGCCCCGCACGGCGGCGAGCCGCTGCTCACCTTCATCTCCCGGATAGGCGGCTGGCTGGACACCCGCCCGGCCGAGGACATCGCGGCGATCGTCGCGGTCGCCGAACCGGCCGTCGTCCGCGCGGCGCTGGTCTACGCGCTGCAGGCACCGCCCCGTACGTACTGGTACGTGGACGTACGGCCGCTGTCGACCGTCACCCTGACCGGCACGCCCGGCCGCTGGAACCTGCGGCTCGACCCCCGCGCCTGACCGACCCGCCCCGCGACGGCACGCGCCGGGACAGGCCGCGCGCCGACGTAGGCCGGGGGCAGGCCTCACATCTCCGCGGCTCACGCCGTACCCAGCGCCTCCAGGATCTGCTCCCCGTACTTCGCCAGCTTGTTCTCGCCGACCCCGGTCACCGTGGACAGCTCCGCCAGCGTCGACGGCGCCAGGACCGCGATCTCGCGCAGCGTCGCGTCGTGGAAGATGACATACGCGGGCACGCCCTGCTCCTTCGCCGAGGCGGCCCGCCAGGCGCGCAGCGTCTCGAAGACCGTCACGGCCTCGGCCGGCAGATCCACCGGCGCCGAACGCTGCCTGGCCGGCTTCTCCGCGCGCGCGGGCCGCGCCGGCTTCTCGGGCTCGCGCCGCAGCATCACCTGCCGCCGGCCGCCCAGCACCTCGGCACTCTCCTCCGTCAGCACCAGCGTCCCGTAGTCCCCCTCCACGGCGATCAGCCCCTGCGCCAGCAACTGCCGTGCCACACCGCGCCATTCGGCCTCGCGCAGATCCGCGCCGATCCCGAAGACGCTCAGCGCGTCATGGTCGAACTGGATGACCTTCGCGGTCTTCTTGCCCAGCAGGATGTCGGTGATCTGCCCGGCGCCGAACTTCTGGTTGCGCTCGCGCTTCAGCCGGACGACCGTCGACAGCAGCTTCTGCGCGGGGACCGTGCCGTCCCAGGACTCCGCGGGCGTCAGACACGTGTCGCAGTTGCCGCACGCGGTGCTCTTCTGCCCGAAGTACGCGAGCAGTTGGACCCGGCGGCACTCGACCGTCTCGCACAGCGCCAGCATCGCGTCCACATGCGCGCCGAGACGCCGCCGGTGCGCCTCGTCGCCCTCGGACGTGTCGATCATCTTCCGCTGCTGGACCACGTCCTGGAGCCCGTACGCGAGCCACGCCGTGGACGGCAGCCCGTCCCGCCCGGCGCGCCCGGTCTCCTGGTAGTAGCCCTCCACCGACTTCGGCAGGTCGAGGTGGGCGACGAAGCGCACGTCCGGCTTGTCGATGCCCATCCCGAAGGCGATCGTCGCGACCATCACCAGCCCCTCCTCCCGCAGGAAGCGCGACTGGTTCACGGCCCGCGTACGGGTGTCGAGCCCCGCGTGGTACGGCAGCGCCGCGATCCCGTTCTTCACCAGGAACTCGGCGGTCTTCTCCACCGACGCCCGCGAGAGGCAGTAGACGATCCCCGCGTCGCCCTCGTGCTCGGCGCGCAGCAGCTGGAGGAGCTGGCGCTTGGGGTCGTTCTTCGGCGCGATCCGGTACTGGATGTTGGGCCGGTCGAAGCTCGCGACGAAGTGGCGGGCGTCCTGGAGCTTCAGCCGGGAGGCGATCTCCCCGTGTGTCGCCTCGGTGGCCGTCGCGGTCAGCGCGATCCGGGGCACGTCGGGCCAGCGCTCGTGGAGCGAGGAGAGGGCGAGGTAGTCGGGGCGGAAGTCGTGGCCCCACTGGGCGACGCAGTGCGCCTCGTCGATGGCGAAGAGCGAGATCGTGCCGCGCTCCAGCAGCCGTACGGTCGCCTCGACCCGCAGCCGCTCCGGCGCGAGATAGAGCAGATCCAGCTCGCCGGCGAGGAACTCGGCCTCCACCAGGCGCCGTTCCTCGAAGTCCTGGGTGGAGTTGAGGAATCCGGCCCGCACGCCGAGCGCCCGCAACGCGTCGACCTGGTCCTGCATGAGCGCGATCAGCGGTGATACGACGACCCCGACGCCCTTCCGTACGAGGGCCGGGATCTGGTAGCAGAGGGACTTGCCGCCGCCGGTCGGCATGAGGACCAGCGCGTCGCCGCCGGACACCACATGCTCGATGATCTCCTGCTGGCTCCCGCGGAACGAGTCGTAACCGAAGACGCGGCGCAGCACCTCCAGCGGGTCACCGGCCCCCGCGGCGGCCCCCGGACCGCTCGCGGAACGGGCCCCCGGACCGGTCTCGGACCCGGCCCAAGGATCGGGCTCGGGGCCGGTCTCGGAACCGGCCCAGGGGTCGGACTCGGGACCGGGTTCGGAACCGGCCCACGGATCCGCCCACGGGTCGGACTCGGGACCGGGTTCGGGACCGGTGTCCGGACCGGCCCACAGATCCGTCCCCGGATCGGTCTCGGTACCCGGCTCGGTGCGCGGCTCGGTGCCCGGCTCGGGAACGGTGGCGGAATCGGGAGCGCTCATCCGGCGATTCTACGAGGCCCCGGTGACAGCGGCCGGTGCGATCCGGCGGATCCGCCGGATCGGGGCCGGGCCCGCCCACGCGTGCGGCGCGAAGTAGGACACGCCCTGTCCTGGAGGCGATCTAGCGTCGAACACGCAGGCCAGGAGAGAACAGCAGAAGGAGCCGATCATGAGCACGGTCACGGCCAACCAGCCCACGGGCACCCCGACGTGGATCGATCTCGACGTCCCGGACGTCGAGACGGCCAAGGAGTTCTACGGGGCGGTGTTCGGCTGGGAGTTCAGCGCGCCCGGCGCCGGCGGGTACACCTTCGCCCTGCTGCGCGGCAGCCGGGTCGCGGGGCTGCGCCCGGTCCCCGCGCCGGCGTCGCCGCGGCCGCCCCGCTGGTGCGTCCACCTCGCCACCGACGACTGCGACGCCACCGCCCGCCGCGTCACGGAAGCGGGCGGCACGGTCACCGCGGGCCCGCTGGACAAGGGCGAGCAGGGCAGGGCGGCCCTGGTGGCCGACCCGGGCGGCGCCGTCTTCGGCCTCTGGCAGGGCGGCACCCTGCCCGGCTGCGAACTCGTCAACGAGCCGGGCAGCCTCGTACGCAACGACCTGATCACGCCGGACCCGGCCCCGGCGCGGGAGTTCTACGCGAAGGTCTTCGACTTCACCCTGGACGCCAACCAGGACATGCCCGACACGGACTTCACCTTCCTGCGCCGCCCCGACGGCCACGAGATCGGCGGCATCATGGGCGTTCCGGAGGCGCCGGCCGCCGCCTGGGGGACCCTCTTCGAGGTGGCGGACACGGACGGGACGGTACGGCGCGCGGTGGCGGCGGGCGGCACCGCCGGGGAGCCGGAGGACACCCTCTACGTACGGATGGCCGAGATCACCGACCCGTTCGGGGCCGTGTTCCAGGTGGGCGCGAGGCCCCCGGCCGCTCGGGCGAGCTGACCGCGGGCCCCGTATCGGGGATGTGGTGTCTGTGGTGTCGAGGACGGGGATGACGGGCCGGTCCGGTTCAGGCGTGCTGGGGGACCTCGTCCTTCAGCGCCGACCGGATCTGCTGCCGCAGCTCGGTGCTGTCCTCGTGACCGTGCACGGAGACGGCGTGCTCGCTGGCGGCGCGGACCACCTCGTCCTCCTCGCCGGTGATGGCGAGCGAGCACTCCGTCTCGCTCGGGAAATCCCGGCAGTCGGCGACCTTGCGCATGACGCACCTCCTCCCCTCCAGTATCCGGCCGCCCCGTGGCGGGCGCTTCCCGGCCGCGGGCCGTGTCACATTCCCGTGGCGCGACCCGTCGGAACAGTGACCGGCCACCGTGACCGGCCACTTACCAGGAGACCGATGATGCAGACACGTATGAAGAACCCGGCGCTGGTCCTTCCCGAGGCGATGCCCGCCGTCCTCGCCGTGGCCAAGGCCGCGCGGCAGGGCGGTGTGCCCGAGGCGACGATGGAGCTGGTCCATCTCCGCGCGAGCCAGATCAACGGGTGCGGCTACTGCGTCGACGGCGGGGTGCGCCAGGCGCGCAAGGCGGGGGAGACCGACGAGCGGCTCTTCGCGGTGGCGGCCTGGCGGGACACGCCGTACTTCACCGACGCCGAACGCGCCGCGCTGGCCCTGGCCGAGGCCGTCACCCGGCTCAGCGACCGCGCGGACGCCGTACCGGACGAGATCTGGGACGAGGCCGCCCGCCACTACGACGAGCGGGGTCTCGCCGCCCTCGTCCTCATGATCGCCACGACCAACCTCTTCAACCGGATCAATGTCACGACCCGGCAGATCGCGGGCCCCGGCTGGTGAATCCGGCCCGGGACGGTTCCCGTCCGGCTCTCCGGAGCCGAACGGGAACCGTCCCACCGCGTCACGGAAAGCAAACAGCCGGCCAACAAAGCGGCAACACGGACAACCTGGCCACCGCCCGGACGGTCTTCCGGCGCATGAAGATCTCTTTACTCATTCACAACGCCTACGGAATCGGAGGGACCATAACGACCACGTACAACCTGGCCCGTTCGCTGGCCGACCGGCACGAGGTGGAGATCATCTCCGTGTTCCGGCATCGCGAGGCGCCGAACCTCACGCCGGATCCGCGGATCACCCTGCGTCCCTTGGTCGACCTCCGCACCGAGCGGGACCACCCGGCCCAACTGCGCCCGGCGAAGGTCTACCCGGCCTCGGAATACCGCTACGACCAGTACAGCGAGCTGACCGACGAGCGGATAGGCGCCTGCCTGGCAGGGCTGGACGCCGACGCCGTGATCGGCACCCGCCCCGGGCTCAACGTCCATCTCGCGCTCCAGGCACCCGAGCGGGTGCTGCGGATCGGGCAGGAGCACCTGACCCTGGACAACCACTCGCCGCAGCTGCGGAAGGTCCTGCGCCGCGCCTACACCCGGCTCGACGCGCTGACCACCGTCACCGAGGCCGACGCCGCCGCCTACCGGCGCAAGATGCGGCTGCCGGGCGTCCGGGTGGAGGCGCTGCCCAACAGCGTCCCCGATCCGGCCCTGCCCCCGGCCGACGGGAACGCCCGCGTCGTGGTCGCCGCGGGCCGGCTGGTCCCGGTGAAGCGGTACGACCTGCTCGTCGAGGCGTTCGCACAGGTGGCGGCGCGCCATCCGGAGTGGCGGCTGCGCATCTACGGCGGGGGTGAGGAACAGGACCGGCTGCGCGGGCTCATCGACGGACTGGGCCTGCACGACAACGTTTTCCTGATGGGCTCGGCCATCCCCATGGAGGCCGAGTGGGTCAAGGGCTCCATCGGGGCCGTGACCTCCAACTTCGAACCGTTCGGCATGACGATCGTCGAGGCGATGCGGTGCGGGCTGCCCGTCGTCGCCACCGACTGCCCGTACGGCCCCGCCGAGATCATCCGGGACGGCGTCGACGGCACGCTGGTCCCGGTCGGCGACCGGGACGCCCTGGCCGCCGCGCTGCTGGCACTCGTCGGCGACGACGAACGGCGCCGCCGGATGGGCCGTGCCGCGCTGGAGAACTCCCGGCGCTTCGCCCCCGGCCCCGTCGTCGCGCAGGCCGAGCGGCTCCTCGGCGACCTCGCCGCGGCCCGCCGCGCGGGCCGACCGGCGGCCCCGCCGGCGCGCCCGGTGAGCGCGCTGATCAGCGGCGGCTACGCGGCCAGGGACACCGCCCGGGTCGCGGCCGGCGCGGCCCTCAGGACCGTACGGAAGGCAGGCCGATGAGCACGACGGAACACGCCCCGCCCGCCGAGCCGGCCGGCCCGGCCAGGCCCGCCACGCCCGCCGGACGGCCCCGCGCCGACTGCACGGTGGACGGCGCGGGCCGGATCACCTGGAACGTCCACCGGACGGTCCCCGGCGGAGCGCTCCCCCGGCTGCTGCTGCGGCTGCGCCCGAAGAAGGGGCGGCCCGAGACGGTCCGGCACCTCCTCGACCTGGAACCGGGCGGTCCCGACCTGCTGCGGGCCGTCCTGGAACCGGAGCCGGTGCTCGCCGAGGGCCGCTGGGACACGTACCTGGTGCCCGCCTCCGGCGACACCGGGGAGGCGGCGCGGCAGCGGCTGCTCCCGGGGCTGCGGGACCTGCGCGCGCTGCTCTCCGGCCGCCCGGCCGGCGGGAGCGCGCCGCTGGCCGTCCGGGTCCCGTACGCCACGGCCGACGGCTATCTCGCCGTACGGGCCTGGCTGCGGCCCGGTCACGCCGAGGCGGCCGGTATCCGTGTCGCGGGCCACACCCTGACCGTACGCGCGCGGCTGTACGGCGCCGGTCCCGCGGCCGGGACGGCGGTCCTGCTGCGCCGCCGGGGCGGGGACGGCGCGGAGCTGCGGACGGAACCCCGCGCCGAGGGCGGCCCGGACGGCGAGGACTTCTCCTTCACCGTCGACTACCGCGAGCTGCTCGACGCGGGCGGCGGGGGCCACGGGGTGTGGGACCTCTACGTGCAGCCGCGACCTGGCCGGGCCGTCGCGGGCCCGGTCCGGATGGGCCGGCTGCTGGACGACGTGGCGGACCGCAAGAAGATCTTCGTCTACCCGGCGGCCACACTCGGCGGGGTGACCGTCCGCCCGTACTACACGCTTGACAACGACCTCTCCCTGGAGGTGACGGGAGACTGAACCGGGCCGGGGCCGGGGCCGGCCGCGAGGGCGGGGCGGTTCGTGTATGCGGGGACAAAGACTCCCCGCATACA